>JAWODG010000021.1:0-16978 GCA_046483385.1 Candidatus Brocadiia bacterium
AGGATATGCTTACCGTAATTCGACAGAATCATGCCGCGGTCGCCGATGAACAGATGCCCGCTTCCCCACTGCGGAATCTTACCCTCTTTCCAGATTTCCGGCTTCTCGTCACCTTGATACGTATTCGGGCGGCTGCACCCGGAGTTCAATCTGTTCGACCACGGGCTCGGGCAGGGCGCGCACCTGGTAGCGCTCGCTGCGCGTGTCGCCCGCGACCACGTGGTAGGCGCCATCCTCCAGCACGGCGGGGAAGCGTCCTTTCCACGTGCCGTCGTCGCCCCCGGTCATAAGTATCCGGCGGTCCTCGAACGTCTGTCCGTCCCATACAACTGCGACGCCCTCGGGGCGCACACCTTCGATGCGAACCGCAACCGTCGGCCTCTCGCCCGCCGTGACGTACAGGGGACCCGGGCTGACCTCGACGATGCGCGTGGCGGTGGGAGGCAGGATGTCCCGCCGGGGATGCAACAGCCGTGACACGCTGACAGCGGTGCTCTTGGGCGAGATAAGCGAATAAGCCAGAAAGAGAACCACCACGGCGAGGAACCCGATGCCGACCCGCAGGTAGGCGCTGAAGTCAACCGCGTGCTCGGGCTCGAACGACGTCACCCGGGATGCGGCCCGCCGCCCCATGAGGATCTTGGCCTCGGTCGGCACGCGAGGGTCCTCGCGCACCTGCAGGTAGCTTATGAGTGAATTGCCCAGATTCGGGGCCTCATCCTCGATGCGACGGGCAATGTAGAGGCGGCCGACCCGGCGAACGAGAGGATAGACCGTCGCCAGCAGAAGGGTCACCAGGGCCGAGGCAACGAAGGCGTGGAAGAAAGCCACCCGGCCCGGTCTCTGGAGGATCAGGGTGTGGTCCAGCAGAACGCCGAGAAAGATGACGCCTGTAATCAGCAGCAGCAGACACAGGTATCCCCAGCCCATCCGCCACATCGTTACGCGTCGGCGAATGGCGTCGATGCGCCTCAGGAGGGGATCGCCGTTGCTTTTCGTTTGCTCTTCGGATGACATCAAGCTTCCGCTCCGCATGTGTGCAGCCACCTATCTCTATTATACGGAGCCGATGCTTCCAAAGAAACGTGGAAGCCTCTGAGCCGTTTCCGGAGCATTGCATGTAGGTCACCTTGCGGCGTGGATCAACGCGGCCGCGCGGGCCTGCCGCAAACGTGACACACCAGCGTTGGCTGAGTCCGCTTCACTCGGGATGTTCGAAGAGCAACAGGGGGCGGAAATCTACTTTGTCCGCGCTGACGCAGCGTATGCGGACACCCTCAACTTCACCTTCGAAGGCATCGGCGGCGTCCTGTCCGTGCAGGTGGCCGTAAACGCAGTGTCGCACTCCCGCCTCGCCAACCATCTCGACGAGCGTGCGCTCCGCGTCGCCGAGAGGTGGATAGTGGAACATGGCGACGGCGACCTCCCAGTCAAGCGAGCGGAGGGCCTTCAGCGACATCTCCAGCCGCAGCCGGGCGCGGCGCCAGTGCTTGCCGTCGGTCTGCGCGGCGTAGTCGGGATGCGTGGGCAGCAGCCAGCCGCGGACTCCGCAGATTCCGACGCCGCGGTGCACGGCCGCGTCGAAGCGGATGAGGTGCGTTGTGGGCCCCAGCGCCTCGCGCACCCGGCCGGGACGGCTGAACCAGTAGTCGTGGTTGCCGCGGATCAAGTACTTGACGCCCGGGAGGGATTCGATGAACTCCAGGTCGGGCAGGGCCTCCTCCAGCTTCATGGCCCAGCTCAGGTCGCCGCAGAGGAGCACGAGATCGTCGGAACCGACGGTGCCCCGCCAGTTTGCCTCGATCTGGCCTTGATGATCCCGCCAGGCGGGGCCGAACACGTCCATGGGCTTGTCGGCCGCGGCAGAGAGATGGAGATCGCCCAGTGCGAAGACTCGCAACGCGGATGCTCCCGGCTCAGAACGCTGTCGACGGGATGAGGCGGCTTGCTACTCTTCCTGTTCCTCGCCCTGTTTGCCGCCGATGCCGCTTTTGGACATTGTGATCTTGATGTCCTTCTCGGGGTCGATCCGCAGCACGACTTCGTCGTCGCTGATGCTGACCACGCGCCCCTTGATACCCCCTATGGTTACGACATCATCCTTGGGCTTCAGGCTTTCGAGCATCTCCTGGCGCTCCTGCTGGCGCTTCTTCTGCGAGCGGGAGGTGAACCAGATGAACAGGATGAAGATAATGATTATGGGAATAAGGGGACCCAAAGCACCCAGGAGGCCGCCCTCAGCCCCGTCAGCGCCGTTGCCGGCGGCGCCGCCGGCGTCACCGACCTCGGCCGCTATCAGAACCGCGTTGTTCAGAAGTGATGTCATTGTCCGGTCTCTCCCTCCATGTAGCGCCCGACAAACTCATCGCGGAACCGGGCATACCGGCCCGTCCCGATGGCCTCCCGGGCGCGCGCCATAAGCGAGCAGTAGAAGTTCAGGTTGTGAATGCTCAGCAGGATGGGCCCGAGCATCTCGCCCGTGCGGAACATATGGTTGAGGTACGCCCGTGAGTATAACCGACAGCACAGACAGCCGCAACCGTCCTGGACCGGGGCGGGATCGTCCCGGCAGGCGCTGTTGCGCACGCGCAGGCGCCCGTCCGGCGTGAACGCCGTCGCGTTGCGACCCATGCGAGTGGGTGCCACGCAGTCGAACATGTCAATCCCCTGCCCCACCGCGTGAACGAGGTCCAGCGGAAAGCCGACGCCCATCAGGTAGCGCGGCCGGTCGGTCGGCAGCAGCGCCGCGGTGAACTCCACCGCTCTCCGCCTCAGCTCATCGCTCTCCCCCACGCTCACGCCCCCGATGGCGTACCCGTCGAAACCGATCTCCACTGTCGCCCGGGCGCTTCGCTGGCGCAGGTCCTCGTACACCCCGCCCTGCACGATGCCGAACAGGGCCTGGTCCCCGCGGTCATGGTGGCGCCGGCACGCCCGGCCCCAGCGGAGTGTGCGCTCGACGGCCGTCTCGGCCGCCTCCCGCTCGCAAGGGTACGGCGGGCACTGGTCCAGCACCATGGCCACGTCCGCCCCCAGCAGGCTCTGGATGCGCATGCACTCGGCGGGCCCTAAGAATATCTCCGCCCCGTCGACGGGACTGCGGAAGCTGACGCCGTCCTCGGTGATGTCCCGATGCTCGGCCAGGGAGAAGACCTGGTAGCCGCCGCTGTCGGTCAGCGTCGGGCCGTCCCAACCCATGAACGCGTGCAGCCCGCCCAGCTCCGCCACCTGCTCGGCGCCCGGACGGAGCGCCAGATGATAGGCATTGGCCAGCAGCATCGTGGCGCCACACTCCCGCAGTTGGCCCGGCGTCAGGCCGCGGACGGTGCCCCGGCTGCCCACGGGCATGAACACGGGCGTCTCCACGGTGCCCGAACGGAGACTGAGCCGGCCCGTCCGAGCCGCCGTTTCGCCGTCCGTGGCCGTCACTTCAAAATGCAGGGAGTCCATCCCTCGTCCTCACGTGATGAACATAGCGTCGCCGTAGCTGTAGAAGCGATACTCCCGCCGCACCGCCTCCCGGTAGGCGGCCAGCACCCTCTCCCTGCCCGCAAAGGCGGAGACGAGCATCAGGAGGGTGCTCCGGGGAAGGTGGAAGTTGGTGATGAGCCCGCCCACCACCTTGAACTCGAACGGCGGGTAGATGTAGAGGTCCGTCCAGCCGCTCTGCTCCTCCCACGCTCCGTGGCGGGCTACGTACTCCAGAACGCGGCAGCAGGTGGTGCCGGTGGCGACGACACGGCGGTCCTCTTTCAGCGCTCGCTCTACCGCCAGGGCGGTAGCGGCGGGCAGGTGGAAAGACTCCGCCTCCAATTCGTGGTCCTCGAGGCGCTTCGTCCGAACGGGCCGGAAGGTTCCCGGCCCTACCAGCAGCGACAGCATGCGCACTTCCACCCCTTTGTCGTGGATTTCCCGCAGCAGTTCGGGTGTAAAGTGCAGTCCGGCCGTGGGCGCGGCCACCGCGCCCGGCTCGTCCGCGAAGACGGTCTGGTACCGCTCCTGGTCCACCTCAGGCATCTCCTCGGGCAGGCCGCGCTCGCGCCGCGCCCGCAGGATGTAAGGCGGCAGCGGCATGCGGCCGCCTTCGAGTGCCTCCTTGAGTCGCTCCACCTCGACCAGCCACTCGCCCCCGCGGCCCGCCCGCAGAAGTCGGACCGTACTGTCGCTGTCCTCCACCGACAGGCGCTCGTCCTCGCGCAATGTTCCGCTGCTCCTGAGCAGCGCCCACCACCTTTCGGTATCCGCCCGGAGGGCCTCCTCGCGCCGTACGAGCAGGACTTCGACCCGCCCGCCCGTCTCGCGGCGCGCGTAGAGCCGCGCCGGCAGCACGCGGGCGTTGTTCAGCACCAGCACGTCGTCGGGCTCCAGCAACTCCGGAAGCTCGCTGAAACGTCGGTGCTCCAGCGCCCCCGTGCGGCGGTCCAGCCGCATCAGGCGGGACTCGGAGCGCCGTTCGGCGGGCACGGCCGCCACGAGTTGCTCCGGAAGTTCGTAGTCGAAGAGGTCAACTTCGGTCATGGGAAGGTCCGAAAAGGCAGGAGACGACACACAACAGATGATGCCACAAAGCCGGGCGAATCTCAACCGTCGGAAGTGCCTGCCCGAGTAGAACAAGGGGCAACGCGCTTGCATTCAGCCCGGCTCTCAATTACATTTGCGGGTGGCGCAGGAAAGTCCGCAGAGTCCGCAGAAGGGGGAGACCTGAGGCCTTGAGCAGACCGCCGGAAGAGACCCACCCGTGGACAGCCCGCCCCGAGTTCCGCTTGCCCCTGCCGTCGGGCGGCGCTCTGGACATGACCGCGCGCCCGCTCGTCATGGGCATCCTCAACGTGACGCCCGACTCGTTCAGCGACGGGGGACGGTTCTTCGAGACGACCTCCGCGGCACGCCACGGCCGCGAGATGTGCGCCGCGGGAGCGGACATCATCGACGTGGGCGGCGAGAGCACCCGCCCCGGCAGCGAGCCCGTGGACGCTGAAGAAGAGAAGCACCGCGTTATCCCGGTCATCGAGGAGTTGGCGCACGAGGTCGACGTCCCCATCAGCATCGACACGCAGAAAAGCGAGGTCGCCGAGGCCGCTCTCGACGCGGGCGCGCAGATAGTCAACGACGTCAGCGCCCTGCGCACCGACCCCGACCTGGCCGCGCTGGTGGCGGAGCGGAACGTGCCGCTCATCCTGATGCACATGCAGGGCCGGCCCCGCAACATGCAGCGCAACCCCGCTTACGGGGAAGTGGTGGGTGACATCTGCGACTGGCTCAAAGAGAGGATCGAGTACGCCGTCGAGCAGGGCATCGACCGGGAAGCACTGGTGGCGGACCCCGGGTTCGGGTTCGGCAAGACGCTGCAACATAACCTGGAGCTGCTCCGGCGCCTCCGCGAGTTCCAACGGCTGGGGCGGCCGGTGCTGGTGGGCACATCGCGCAAGTCCATGCTGGGGATGATACTGGACCGCCCCGAGGACGAGAGGCTGCACGGCACGCTGGCCACGGTCGCGGCCGCCGTGCTGGCGGGCTGTCACATCGTGCGCGTCCACGACGTGGAGCCTGCCCTTGACGTTGTGAAGGTCTGCGAGGCCGTCAGACGGGGGATCAATTTCCGCAATGGTTGACCTCCTCTCCGACATCGGCCAGTGGTTCAGCGTCCGCTACCTTGTCCTGCTGAAGGCCGTCGTCGAGGTCGGCATCATCTTCATCTTCATCTACGCGTTCCTGCGCATTATGGAGGGAACGCGCGGGGCCGGGGTGCTCAAAGGTCTGGTCATGTTCATGGGCATCCTGGCCGTGGTGGCCATCTTCCTGTCCCGCCGGCTGCAGATGGAGAACCTGAACTGGGTCATCACGCGGCTGGCGCCCGTGGTGCTTGTGCCGGTGTTCATCCTGTTCCAGCCCGAGATACGGCGCGCCCTGATCAAGCTGGGGCAGAACCCCATGTTCCGCATGTTCTTCCGCCCCTACAGCCGGTTCACCGACGAGCTGGTACGCGCCACTTTCAGCCTCTCCCGTGACCGCGTGGGCGGGCTGATAGCCATCGAGCGCGAGGTCGGCCTGCGCGGCTACGTAGAAGGCGGGGTCCGGTTGGACGCGGAGGTCTCGGCGGAGATGATAAAGACCATCTTCTGGCCCGGCACGCCCCTGCACGACGGCGCGATTGTGATCCGGCAGCAACGCATCGTTGCGGCCGGCTGCCTGTTCCCCCTGACGGACAACCCGCAGTTCTCCCGCGAGCTGGGCACCCGGCACCGCGCAGGGATCGGCATAACCGAGGAGTCGGACGCGGCCGCCATCATCATAAGCGAGCAGACCGGGCAAGTCTCGCTGGCGGTCAACGGCGCTCTGCAGCGTGACCTGGACGAGAAATCGCTGCGCCGGGCACTGGACGAACTGGCCGCCGAGACCGAGGAGAAGGAATAGGAAGAGGCCATGCTGAGCAAAATCGGCCAGGTGCTGTTCGGCAACTTCAAGATGAAGGCCCTCGCCCTGCTTATAGCGCTCGGAGTCTGGTTCTACGCCAACGCCCGCGTGACCCGCACCATCTCGCTCGATGCCGACATCGAGGTCCTCCCGCCCGAGGGCTACGCCAGGGTCTATCAGGACCGCACCACCGCCCACCTGCGCATCGCGGGACCGGAGTTCCTCGTATCCCGTCTGGAGGAGGAGGCCCGTCAGAATCCTCCCCGCTTGCGGTACGCCCTGACGGAGGGCGCCCTGGAGGACGGCTACGCGGAGTTGACGGTTCGTCCGGAGTGGCTTCAGTTCGAGTTGACTCCGCAGGAGATGATCCAGTTGAGATTCCCCACCATCGACCCCGCCACGGTCACCATTTTCGCCAGTCCGATCGTGGAGCAGATGAAGCCCGTGGAAGTGGTCATTGCCGGTTCGCCACCACGCGGTTTCCGCGTCGAGGAAGACCCCATCACGGCGCCGCGGCAGGTGCGGGTACGCGGCCCGGCCGTGGCCCTGAACGCCATCGAAAGCGTCTCCACGGAACGCGTGCCCGTATGGGACCTGCGCGCCGGCGACCACCGCAAACCGCTGCAGCTTGAGGCCGCCGTGACCGTCACCCTGCCGGGCGGACAGGACGTCTCCGTGCCCGTTGACCTGAGTGAGTCACGCGTTGTGGCCCGCATAAGAATCGTCGAAGAGACCCGTGAGGAGCGCACCTTCCAGGACCTGCCCCTGCGGTTCATGGCGCCGCCCGGGTTCCCCTATGAGTATCAGGTCCAGGACGGATCGACCACGGTTGCGGTCACCGTCAAAGCGCCGCCCAGTTCCCTGACCCGGCTGGACGCCTCCTCGGTGCGGCCGTACGTCGATCTCGCACCACTGGCGGAGGAGCAGGTGGCCGCCGGCGAGACCGGACTCTACCGGGAACCAGTGCGTGTGGACCTGGGCACCGGCGTTGACTACGAGACCATCCGGGTGACCCCGGACCGGGTCACCCTGCTGTTGAAGAATCCCGGCCAGTAGTCCACAATGGCGGGCTGTCTTCCTCATTCCCGCGGGGTGCAAAACCATGGCATTGCTCGGAGTCAACGTCGATCACGTGGCCACGATCCGGCAGGCCCGCCGCACCTATGAACCGGACCCGGTCTGGGCCGCCGCCGAGGCCGAACTCGGCGGGGCGGACATCATCACCGTGCACCTGCGGCAGGACCGCCGGCACATCAGTGACCGCGACCTCCACCTGCTGAGCCAGACCACCGCGGTCGAACTGAACCTGGAAATGTCCCTGGCCCCCGAGATCGTGGACATAGCCCTGGAGACCGGGCCGGATATGGTCACCCTCGTGCCGGAGAACCGCCAGGAAGTGACCACCGAGGGCGGCCTGGACGTCGCGGGACAGGCGGACCGCGTGGGCGAGGCAATCGCCCGCTTCGCCGAACTGGATATCCCGGTGAGCCTTTTCCTCGATCCGGAAGAGGACCAGATCGGCTGCGCGGCTGAACTGGAGGCCACGTTCGTCGAGCTGCACACGGGACAGTATGCCAACGCGGAATCCGCAGACCGGACCTCGGAGCACCTGGATCGGCTCGCAAGGGGGGCGGCCGCAGCGGGGCGGCTGGGCCTGACCGTCAACGCGGGCCACGGGCTGACCTACCGGAACGTCAAGGACGTGGTGCAGCGGCTGCGGCCGCATGAACTGCACATTGGCCACTCCATTGTGTCCCGCGCCGTCTTCGTCGGCCTCCGGGAGGCCGTCCGACAGATGAAGGACATTATCCATCGTGCCGAGCTCCTGGCGTAGAGCCCGCCCGTCGGGCGCTCCGCAACTGTACGGCCCTGCCGAAGGGAGAAACAGCACATGCCCATCGATCATGAGAAAATACGTGACGGGGTCCGGCTGATACTGGAAGGCCTCGGCGCCGACCCCAGCGAAGGCACGCTGGCCGAGACCCCTGACCGGGTGGCCCGCGCCTACAGCGAGATATTCGGCGGCATGGACACCGACCCCAAGGAGCTGGTGAAGGCGTTCCACGCCGACGACTACGACGAGATGGTGCTGGTGCGTGACATCAGCTTCTACTCCATGTGCGAGCACCATCTGCTGCCCTTCCTTGGGCGGGCGCACGTCGCCTACATCCCCCGAAAGGGCCGCATAACCGGCCTCAGCAAGCTGGCCCGCATCGTGGAAGCCCACGCACGCCGCCTGCAGGTGCAAGAGCGCATGACCCAGGAGATCGCCCAGAGCCTCACCGAGGCCCTCAATCCCAAGGGCGTCATGGTCGTAGTCGAGGCCGAGCACCTGTGCATGACCATGCGCGGCATCAAGAAGCCCGGCTCGCTGAGCGTCACCAGCGTGGTAACCGGCCTGTTCCGGGAGAACCCCGCCACCCGCGCCGAAGGCATGACGCTGATAGAAACCGTCAAGTAGTGCGAACGGCAATTTGAACACGGAGGCACGGAGGACACGGAGGAAAAGAGCGGGAGAACCTGGTGAACGGCCGAAGCATGGACGATACAGGGCAGGTCTTGCGTGATAAGGAACTGACTGCTGAGATCATCGGCTCCTCTATCGAAGTCCATAGGGCCGTAGGGCCGGGACTGTTGGAGTCCGTCTACGAGGAGTGCCTCTGCCACGAACTGAGCACCCGGGGGCTCTCTTTCGACCGTCAGGTACATCTGCCGGTCCGGTATAAGCAGGTACAGCTTAACTGCGGTTGTCGAGCCGACCTCATAGTGGAAGACCGCGTTGTCGTAGAGCTGAAGGCGGTGGATGCAACGCTGCCCGTTCACGAAGCCCAACTCCTCACATACCTGAGGCTGAGTGGGAAGCAAACGGGCCTCCTGATCAACTTCAACGTCCCCGTACTGCGCAAGGGCATAGTCAGACGAGTCCTGTAGCGGAGCCGGAACTTGACGGAGCCGTATTCATGACAGGGATTGTTGTTTCTAATACAGGTGCATGTTTTCTTTCGTTTTTCCTCTAAGTCGTCCTCCGTGTCCTCCGTGTCTCCGTGTTGAAATCCGACGGCAGGAACCGATGCCCGAGAAGACCGCCGATAAGATCGCCGAGTACATCGCCCTGCCCTCCCCGCAGGACCGGGTCGAGCAGTTCTGCGTCCGCACCCAGCACCTCTACCAGAACGGCCGGACCGTCGCCGTCTACGCCCCGAATTCGGCGGACGCTTCAGAGCTGGATACAGCGCTGTGGACCTTCCGACAGCATTCCTTCATCCCCCACGTCCGGCTGGAGGAGGCGGACGACCCGGTGATCGAGCCCGTCGTCATCTTCAGCGACGGCCCCGATGACATACAGGCCGAGGTCCTCTTCGTGGTCACCGACGGGAAGATGCCGGCCTGGTTCGAACGGTTCGAACACATCTTCGACTTCGCGCCGACCTACGACGACGAGTTGCGGGAAGCCGCCCGCGTGCGGTACTCCACCTGTAAGGACGCCGGCTACCGCATGCGGTTCATCGAGCCCGGCAGTTAGACCGGCCCGTTCCGCCCTACTCCGGAAACATGGTCTTGCGCCCCACATCGCGGCGCGATATGATTCCTGCGGTCAGGTTCTGCTAATGCCGAATTCCCCCTTTGCGGGACGCCGAGAGACCACGGATGGACCTGAACAAGTCGCAGAAGGTGATGCTGTTCAAGTTCAGCGCCTACGGGTTCTTGAAGAACCTCCGGTTTTTCGAGCCGCTGATCCTGCTGTTCTTCGTCCAGTACAAGGCCCTCTCCTACACCCAGTTCGGCGTGCTGATCGGCATCCGGGAGGTCTGCGTCTGGCTGCTGGAGGTGCCGACCGGCATCATCGCGGACGTGACCGGCCGGCGGCGGGCCATGATGCTGGCCTTCGGTTCCTACATCGTCGCCTTTCTCATCTTCTCCCTCACGTCGTCCTTCTGGGCCTTCATACCGGCCATGGTGCTGTTCGCCCTGGGTGAGACTTTCCGCTCCGGAACGCACAAGTCGATGATCATGCGCCACCTGGAGCTGGAGGGGCTGGGCGATCGGAAGGTGCACTACTATGGGTTCACCCGCTCGATGTCGCGTCTCGGCTCTGCTGTCTCCGCTCTGGCCGTGGGCGTGCTCGCCTTCACCGGCGTGGACTACGCCATCATCTTCCCCGCCACGATCGTGCCCTACGTCTTTGGGCTCCTCCTGATGATGACCTATCCGGCCGAACTGGACGGGGAGACCAAGAGCACGGCCATCCTGAGCAACATGTGGAAGCACACCGTGGACAGCGCGAAGTCCCTGTTCCACGTCCACGAACTGGGCAAGGTGGTCGTCAACGAGTCGGTCTTCGAGTCGTTCTTCCGGGTGGCCAAGGACTACCTGCAGCCGATCCTGAAGACGGCCGCGCTGAGCCTGCCCGTGCTGATGACCATAGAGGACCCCGAGAAACGGACCTTCCTGCTGGTCGGCGTCGTTTACTTCTTCGTTTACATGAACAGCTTCGTATCTAGCCGCTACAGCGGGCACGTCGCCGACCGCACGGGGCACCTGGGACGCACGCTGAACTACCTGTTCTGGGTCTTCGCCATCGCGTTCGCACTGGTGGGGGTTTTCTACCAAGCCGACTGGTATCTGCCGGCCATCATCATGCTGTTTTTCTTCTACACCCTCTACAACATTCGGAAGCCCGTGGTCGTGGGCTTCCTATCCGACCGCATACCCAGTCAGCAGCGGGCCACGGTGCTGTCGGTGCAGAACCAGCTCCGGGCCATCATAGCGGGCGTGGTGGCGCCGCTATTCGGCCTCATCGTGGACAACCCGAAACTGGGCATCACGTGGGCGTTCCTGCTGGGGGGCGTCGTGCTGGTAGTGCTCGGCGTGTTGCTGCGGCTCGAGTCCCGACCCGAGGCGCCGGAGCCGGAAGCCATTCCAGCGACCTCTGGCGAGAGCGAAACGGCCTGAGACAGGCGCAGTCCGGGGGCTGAGCCGTTTTTGTCTTGACGCGGCAGGTGGGGCCGGGTAGTATCTGCGCGCTTCCCCCTTTTCTCCCTGAGCACGCTATGAGCGCCGACGCCCATTCCATCGATCCATACAGGATCCGCCCACTACGCACCGACGAGGAGCGCGAGGCCGAGCTGCTGGCCGACATGTGGAATCGCTCCGACGAAGGCTGGCCGGGCGGCTGGACCGGCGGTACCCCCGCCACGGCCGAACGTATGCAACGGGAGTTCCTCTCCTCCAATTCCTACGGCCAGTGGGTCTGCCAGCACGAGGGGGAGATAGTCGGGTACGTCAGTCTGGAGGCCAACCCGAACCAGCCACAGCACGCTTACGTCGGCCTGCTGAACGCCCGGCCGGACCACCACGGCAAGGGCGTGGGGCGACGCCTGCTGAGACGGGCGCTGCAGACGGCCATAGACGCCGGCTTCGAGCGGGTGGACATCAACACCTGGCCCGCCAACCGCAAGGCTGTCCCGCTCTATAAGAAGACCGGCTTCTTCTGGTCGCCCGAGACCAGCGTGCTGATGCAGAACTTCATCCCCACCATTCTGCGCATGCCGCTGCTGGCCGACCTGTTCGAGGGACACGACTGGTACCGCATCCAGGAACGTGAGCTGGACGTCTGCGAGGACGTGGACTACTGGCACGACGTGCGCGTTTACCGCTACCGCTTCGCAACCGACCAGCACGACGCGGAGGTCGTCGTGGACCGACAGGCGGCGATGGTGACCGGGCTGGAGACCGACGAGTTGGCGGTCTCCGCGTGGGTCGGAGCCGAGGAACTGCCCGCCCTGCAGGAACACACGGTGCATTATGAGCTTCGAAACAAAACCGACCGGCCGATGTCGGTCAGCCTGCTGGTGCACGGCGAACAGGGCGTGCCGGTTACCGCCGAGGAATCGTTCGAACTAGTCCGCAGGAAGCAGCTCAGCATCCCCTTCCGGCTGCCGGCGGAGCTGGAGCGGAGAAAGCCGGGTGAACCCCCACATCGGGTGCTCTCCACGGTCGTAGTCGACGGCGTGCCCGTGCGACTGGGAACCGCTGTTCCCGCGCGCGACCCCGTCGAGATAGAGTATCACGGCGAGGGCCTGCCGGCCGGCAAATGGACTGAACTCCGTATCAAGCTGCGCAACCGGCTGCCCTTCCGCGCGTCGGGTCGCCTGGCTGTCGGGCTGCCCGAGGGCGTGGAATGCGAGGCGCAGGACCTGCAGTTCAGCATCCCGCGCGGAAAGTGGGGCAACGTTTCGCTCCGCCTACGGGCCGGTGAGCCCGCCTCCTACCCGCTCGAGCTGCACGTCTGCTTCGACGATGAAACAGCCGCCCGCCTGGCCAAGGGCGAGACGCCCGCTCCGGCACCTCGCGGCCGCACGCGGACCGTCTGGCTGCGAGTCTTCGCGCCGGGCACGTTCGCCTGGAGCGACGACGAGGAGCGCCGGGAGGTCACCGTCGAGTCGGACCGCCTCCGCCTGGTCTTCAGGCGCGCGACTGAATGGGGGAGTGGCTGGCTGAGCCTTCACGACAAGTGCGCCGGACAGCAGTTGATGAGCTTCGGCATGCCGGAACTCGGCCCGCCGTTCGGCGATTTCCGGGCTGTACCTGAGGTTTTCGACGCCGACGTCAGGCGCGTGCCCGGCGGCATCGAGGTGACGACACGCCGTCGCGTTGACCGCTTCCCCGGCGTCACGCTGGAACGAAGGCTCACCCTCTCCGCCGGGGTGCTTAAGGTCGAACACGTGCTGCTCAATAGCTCGAATCAGCCGGCCGACGTACAGGTCCGCTGGCGCTGCCGGGGCGGCTTGAACCGCTGCCGTTTCACGTTGCCGCTGGGCGACGGCCTCGTTCAGCACGAGCGCGCCGGCTGGTCGGACTGGCCAGGATGGGATGAAGTCGTACAGCGCGGCGGCGAGTTCCCGGAGAGGTGGGTGGCCGCCGACCGGGACGGTCTCGTCTGCGGCGTGGTGTGGGAGGGCGACCCCGAGGTCTCTCCGTCCGGCGACGGAGGGACTCAGTTCACGTGGGACGGGCAGGGAGTCCCCGCCGCGAGTACCGTCGCCCTGTCGCCCGTGTACCTTGTGGCGGGTTCCGGCGACTGGAAGGTCGTCCGCTCATTCTGGTCCACCTACGCCCATCCCGGCCGACTGACGAAGCCGGAGGAGAAGCACCCGCCCAGGCGCGACGTGCTGCACGCAAGCTTCGGCCAGGAGCCCCTCGTGCTGACGGATGGAGCCCGCGAAGTGACGCTGGAGCTGACCAGCGAGCAGGAACGCGCCCTCAGGGGCCGGGCGGAACTGGCCCTACCGGACGCGCTGGCTCTTGAAGACGGTGCCCGTGAGCTGGCAATCGACGTCGAGCAACTTGACCGGG
Organism: Candidatus Brocadiia bacterium; assembly: GCA_046483385.1. Classification (GTDB taxonomy): domain Bacteria; phylum Planctomycetota; class Brocadiia; order SM23-32; family SM23-32; genus B1Sed10-231. The sequence goes on from JAWODG010000021.1 coordinate 13,771, forward strand.
ACCACGCCGTGCGGCGGCCGTTGACTCTCCTCCCCCGCTCCGCCCTGCCGACGGCGGCCGTGGCCGAACTGAGGTTCACGTCCCAGCGGCAGGTCCACACGTTCGACGTGCCGCTCATCGCGCTGGGTCCGGCAGGCGAGTGCTCCGTCGAAAGCGACGAGGACACGGTCGCCGTCGACACCGGCTGCATCTCCTTCCGCAGCAGCGCGGAGCACGGCGGCAGCGTGGCCTCCTTGCTCCGTGATGAGCGGGAGTTCCTGCGCAGCTCCTACCCGACGGCCGAACCCTACCAGTGGATGAACCCGTGGTACGGCGGCATCCGCGGATTCGTAGGCAGCGACTGGGACCGCAAGCTCCACGACCTGAAAACAACCATCGAGCCGACCTCCGTGAAGGGCCGCTCGGGCCGTCAGTGGCGGGGCGCCTCGCTGAGGGTCACGCCCCAACATAAGGACTGGGCCTGGCTCCGCTATGACGTCAGGTACCTCGCCACGGCCGGGAGCAACCTGTTGGCCGTCCTCGTCGAGGCACACCGCCGTGTGCCGGCACCCATGGGAGCCAACGTGCAGGTTGACGTCTGGCCGTCCGGCGAGACATCGCGTGCATGGGTGAAGAGGGACGGAAACCCGGAGCCGTTCTTCCCGGACCGGTACAACTACGACATCCACTGCGAGGGGTGGCTTGCTTTCGAGTGCGCCGAGGACCGCTTTCTGTCGGTCGTCCCCGCCGGGCGGGAGCACATAGACCTCAGCCTGGACAACCTCGGGGACGGCCAGATGGCCGCGCACGCCAACAGGCGGGCCGACCTGACCCCGCCGGTCAAGAGCCTGGAGACGCTCGTCTGGGTCGTCGCGTGTCGGTCGCTGGAGGAGGCCTACGCCTACCGCTGCCTGCGCGACATGACGGAACTGCCGTGACATCCGGGCAAGGCGACGAACCGCATCCCGCCACACGGAGTGCCGCGCTTCGTCGTGGCCGATTGGCAGCGCACAGGGTATTCAGCCCCGCCAGCGCTGCAGGATCGCCTCGTCGGTGCCGATGCTCTCCCAGAACTTGACCGCGCGGCGCCTCAGATCGGTCAGGACGTCCGGATGGTCGGCGGCCACGTCGCTCTGCTGGGCGGGGTCTTCGCCCAGATCGAACAGCATGTCCTCCCGCTCGATCTCCAGGCCCGGCCCTTTGGCGAAGCCGTCAACCGCCTTGTCCTCCGCCCCGGGCAGGTCCTCCGGCTGCGACCACAGGATGGCGGACCACTTCCCGCAGGTCACGGTTGCCGCGCAGGCCCAAACGTCCAGGTAGGGACTGGCGACGGCGAACTCCCGGTGGACGTCCGTCTCGCCCCTCAACACCGGCGCGAAAGACTCGCCGTGCACCGTGTCGGGAACCTCCGCACCCGCCAGGTCGAGCACGGTGGGCATGAAGTCCATCGGCTGCACGACGGCCGCCGGGGAACCCGCACCCACGCCTGGATAATGCACGACGAGCGGGATGTGGGTGATCTCCTCGTAGAGCGGGATATAGGCCATCTGCCGCCCGCGGATGAGGCTTTTGCCGATGATGCTGTGCTCACCGTGCAGGAAGCCGTGATCGGTGGTCAGCAGCACAACCGTGTCCTCCAGCAGGCCGAGGTCCTCGACCTTCTCGAGCACCCTCCCCACCCAACGGTCCACAAGGCTCACCTCGCCCGCGTAGCAGGCCCGCGCGTGCTTCAGCTCCGCCTGCGACAGGAAGTCGGTCCGGGAATAGAGCGGGTAGTCCACCACGTCGCCCTCGTAGCCGGGGTCGTACATGTCCACGTACCACTGCGGCGGATCCCACGGCTCGTGGGGGTCGAACGTGTCCACGTAGAGGAAGAAGTTCTCCCGCCGGTAGTTCTCTTCCAGCCAGCGGCAGGCCTCGGTCATAGTCCGCGCCACGCAGGTGTCGGACTCGTAGCGCCACCACTCGGCGTTGCGCCGATGCCGCTTGCGCAGCATATCCGGGTTGCGCAGCTTGTCGGGATCGCACGCATGCTCCGGCGCCTCGGGCGCCGTCTTCCAGCGGTCGGACTCCTGCCCCCTGATCCACTCGAACCCGTCGAACGCGCGGTCGTAATGGTAGCCGTTCTCCAGTATGTGCGGGGTATCGGCCACCATCATGCTGGTGTAGCCGGCCGGCCCGAGCACCTGCGGCAGGACGACCTCGTCCCCGCTCAAAGGCGCCCACCCGGTGTAACTGGCGGTGTAGCGGCCGGTCAGCACGTCCCGCCGGTGCGGCACCGTGGGGAAGCTGGCGGAGTAGGCGTTCAGGAACAGCAGCGAGTTCTCGGCGAACCGATCGATATGCGGCGTGCTGATCCAGTCGTTGCCGTAGCAGCCGAGGTGGTCACGCCGGAGCGTGTCCGAGATGATGAAAATGAAATTCATGGCTTACTCTTTCAGTTCGAGTGTTGCGGCGAAGAGCCTCAGTTCCTCGCCTTCGAGCGCGCGGACGCGCAGGCCGTCGGCCCGCGTGCCGGGCGGGATCGGGAAGTTGAACGTCTCCGCCAATCCGTACATGTGGCCGGGCTTCAGTGCGTAGCGGACGCGCTCCTCGTCCACGTGGGCCATGCCGCCGCCGGCCCATATATGCTCGCCCAGCGGCGCCCACCAATCGCAGAGGTGGCGAATGTTGAGCAGCTCCTCCGCGAAGACCACTTCGTCGCCCTTCAGCAGTTCCACCACGGCCGCCGGCTCGGGCTCGTCCGCCCGCTTCTGCGCGGCGATGACCAGGTGCAGGTCGGTGACCAGCTCCTCGGGGAAGCGCAGCTCGGCCTCCCGCGATTCGTCGTCAAGGCAGGCGTGCGTGTGGTGCTCGTCGGCAAACAGGAACGGCACACCGTTGAGCGCCTTCTCCCCTATCGGCAGCCCGCCGACGGGCAGGAAGCTGCGGTTCAGGTGCTCCGACAGGTCCAGCGTGCGGAAGCCGTCGCGCCGCCCGGCCTCGGCCGGCTTCAGTTCCACCAGCTCGTCGTAGGTCGGCAGCACCTCCTCGTAAACCGCCAGCGAGACCTCGATGTTGGGCCGCTTGTTGTAACGCAGCCAGTCGGCCTTGTAGGCTTCCCGCACCGCTAAAAGTTCCTCCTGCACCCCGGCGGCGCCCCGCCGGACCCGATCCACGTCGAGCCCTTCCTCGTAGCGCAGCGCGAACTGGAGCCTGTGGACCACGCTCTGCATCCGCAGCAGGGCCA
>JAWODG010000031.1:0-7067 GCA_046483385.1 Candidatus Brocadiia bacterium
ACATCTCGGTGAAAAACTGCTCGGTGGTCACGGCCCACTCATACCGGCACAAAGACACGGCCAACTGGCAGTATAGCTCGCGTATCTACAGTGACCGGGGCCGGGCCATGATCAAGTTCGGGCGGATGGTGAAGACGGGCGACGTGCACTTCGACCGTTGCCTGCTCTACAACAATCATTTTCTTTTCGGCTTCATCAAATCAGGCGACGAAAGCGGCGGCAAGTTGATCGCCCTCAAGATGGACGACAACTTGATCTACTGTGGAATGGGGTTGGGGGGCTCCGGTCCCACAGGACATCGAGGCAATTGAGGGTGGCCGTCTCCCCCGGATAGCCGATGATGCTCGTCCACCTGTCCGGATCGCCCATGTCCTCAAACAGCACGCGCTCCTTCAGTCGGTACTCGCCGCCGCGCACGTAAACGGTATCCCCGGCGCGAATCCTGTCGGCCGCCTCTTGCAAAGTGGCCCACGGTTGATCGAAGCTGCCCGGGGCATCGTCACTCCCGTCCGGCGCGACGAAGAAGGTGCGCCCCTGTGGCTCCGATAGTTCGGTTGAGAGGGCCAGTAGAACGCCGCTCCCCACGTCGGCGCGAGGCGGCTCAATGATGACCTCATCGATGGCCACTTTCGGTCGCGGATTCGGCCAGTACATCGCGTACACAACCGTGCTCCGCCGGCTATTGGGAGAGGTCCTCCTCTGCCAGGCGATGCGTGCCCAGCACAGGTCGTAGATGAAGCCGTCGACCGGATTCCACCAGCCGCGCACCGCTGCACCGATTCCCTCGTTCCAGCGCACGTTGAGCGGCACCGTGTGGCCGTCGGCGTAGCGGACCAGGTACCGGAATACGGTCAGCCGGTCCGGCAAGCGGTCGCCGACCTCCCGCGCCTCGGCGGCCCCCCGATGCCAATCCGCGACGGCCGGTCCGGGACGGAAGGTGTGCAGGAAGTGCAGGCGACTCGCCCGCCGACCGATGGCGACGTGAGTGCCCGGTTGATCGTGTCGGATGGCCAGAGCCCGTCCCGGCTCAATCTTCCATTCCACCCCGGCGAGTGTCTGACGCCCAACGGGTAGGCCCACACTGTCGACGTCTTCGCCGCTCTCGAACCATCCCGGCGTGAACCGCACCGCCGCCTCGGCCTCACTCAGACCGATTTCTACCGGCTCGGTCGTCCCCACGTCGGCGCTTGAACCGCCCGCCGCGAACAACCCGGCGGCAAACACGAACACCAGAAACCAGAAACCGGATTGCATATTCGATCCTCAACGAGGTACGGGTCTGGTCACGCGCCAAAGCACCCCAAGGCTAACCCCGTGCCGCCTGTTGCGCAAAGGCGGACAGTGCAGGGCCGAGGAAATCCACACTCGCACGCGGCTCCGTCGGGTTGCGCACGGGGCACGCCCTGTGCGAGAATCGTGCCGGGTTCACCCTGGAGGTCCCATGCTGCGCAAAGGTCGGTTCGCCCTGTGCATTGCGGCGTTGTTCCTGGTGCAGGCGACGGTGATGCACCGGTTCAGCTACCGCTTTTTGCGGCCCGACCTCCTTCTGGCCGGGGCTGCCTTTCTGACGCTGGAAGGGGATTACCGCGCGGCGCTCTGGGGCGTGTTCGCGGTCGGGTTGCTGCGGGACTTCGGTTCGGCCTCCGCGCTCGGTGCGGGCCCGCTGGTGCTGGTGCCGGTTACGGCGGTCGTATGGCACCTGAAGACCCGTCTGGTGCGGGAGGCCCCGTGGACCGACCTCGCGCTGACGTTCGCCTACGCCGTGGCCGCGGGGTTCCTGTGGACCGCGGGGACCGCCGCGTTCACGAGGGGACGGTTGGCCGACCTGCTGCCCCTGGCTCTCGGACAGGCGGCCTTTACGGCCGCACTGGCGCCTTTGCTGTTCGCGCTGCTCAGCGGGGTAGGGGTGGTGAGGGAATCCGCCCGGGCGTGACGGTGCCTCACATCAGGAATGGTCTGCCTTGGCCGCCGCGAAGTGCTCGATTATGGCCGCGGCAAGCGCGTCGCTGATGCCCGGCACGGCCATCAGCTCTTCCTTCGTCGCGCGCCTGACCTTATTCAACCCACCGAAGTGGTCCATCAGGCGGCGCGCCTTTTTCTCGCCGATGCCGGGAATGTCGGTGAGCGGGGACTTCATGGAGGATTTCCGCCGCAGGCGGCGGTGGTACTGCACGGCGAACCGGTGCGCCTCATCACGCACGCCCGTTACCAGCCGGAAGCCGTAGCTGTCCTCGGGCACTTCGATGGGACGGTCCCGGACGCCCCGTCGGTCGGCTGTGGGCAGGAACACCCGCTCGGTCCGCACCTGCCGCCCGCCGGTCGTGCGCGCTTTGGCCAGAGCCGCAACGTCGGGCGCCTCGACGCCCAACTCCCCCAGCACTCTGAGTGCGACGCCCAACTGTCCTTTGCCGCCGTCCACGAGGACCAGCTCCGGCGGCTCGCCCTCCTCCTCGACCAGCCGCCCGTAGCGCCTGCGGAGCACCTGCTCCATCATGGCGAAGTCGTCCTGCCCCTCGATGTCGCGTATCCGGTAGCGACGGTAGGAGGACTTGTCCGGCTCGGCGTCCCGGAACACGACCATCGAGCCGACGGCCTCCCGGCCCTGCGTGGTGGAGATATCGAAGCACTCGATGTTGCGCGGCAATTCGCTCAGGTCGAGTATCCGCTGCAGGGACTCCATCTCCAGACGGCGTCGCTCCTCCGCCGAGGTGGCCGCTCGCTCTGCCTGGCGGGCATTTCGGTTGGCCAGTTCGATGAGACGTCGCTTGGGGCCACGCTGCGGGTGGATGATGCGCACGCGCCGGCCCTTCTTCTCGCTGAGCCACGACTCCAGCACCTCGGCGTCGCCGGTCTCCACGGGCACCAGAACCTCCTCCGGAACGAACCGGTTGGCCGCGTAGAACTGGTTCAGGAAGGAGCGGAATATGGCCTCCTCGGTGTCCAGCTCCGCGGGAAAGCGGTAAGAGGCCACGTCGCGGACGTTGCCGTCTCGCACGAACAGGACCGCCACCGAGACATACCGGTCGAGCGTGCAGATGCCGAAAACGTCCCTGTCGACGTCGGCCGCGGAGTCGGCCACGTGCTGGGTCTCCAGCGTCTCCTGCACGGCCCGTATGCGGTCGCGGATGGCCGCCGCCTTCTCGAAGTTCAGCGCCTCGGCGGCTTGCTCCATCTGCTCCCGCAGGTCGTCCAGCAGGTCGTCCGCCCTGCCCTTCAGGAACATGATCACCTGCTCGATTATGTGGTCGTATTCCTCCTCGGACACGTCGGAGCAGCAGGGCGCGGCGCACTTGCCCATCTCACCGTAAAGGCACGGGCGCTCGCGCGTTCGGCACTGCCGGATACTGCACCGACGCAGGGGGAAGACGTCCCGCAGGACCTTCATCGTCTTGCGCGCGGCGCGGGCGCTGGCGTAAGGGCCGAAGTAGAGCGCGTCCTCATCCTCCAGCCGGCGGGTCACGACGGGGCGCGGCCAGGGCTCGGTCCTGTCTATCTTGATGCTGACGAAACTCTTGTCGTCGCGGAAGTTGACGTTGTAACGGGGGCGGAACTGCTTGATGAAGTTGCTCTCCAGCAGGAGCGCCTCCTTCTCGGACGCGGTGACGACGACGTCCACGTCCTCCACCTGCCCGATGCGCTTGGAGATGAGCCGCCAGTCCTCCCCGCTTTCCTGGAAGTAGCTGCGCACCCGGGCGCGGAGGTCCTTCGCCTTGCCGACGTAGATGACCTCCTTGCGGGCGTCCTTCATCAGATAGACGCCCGGTTTGCGCGGGAGCTCGTCGATCTTCCGCCGCAACTCGTCTGAGATCTGGAGCGACATGGCCGCCTTCATCTGTTCTTTCATCTTGCCTGCCATCATGATAAGACAACCGGCGAGCGGTGTCGAGGCGGGCGTCGCGGGCAGGCCTTCCGATGGCGGGCCTTTGGCGGCATCACATTTACCGGCCTCCATCCCGGCGCGCAGTGTGATGTCGTGCCCTTTCAGGGCACGGGGGTCTCCCGCCACGCGATGGACCCGGGGCGCCCGACCGACGGTCGCCCCGGGCTGGTATGTGGCGCGCTTATAGCGCGCCCGACCTCCGGGTCAACGATCTCTCGTACAGACCTCATCCTGCCAGGTGGGCCCGTTTCGAAGCCGTACCGACCGGTCTATGTCCGGCGTACGCCCAAGTCGCATGCCCAAACCCGGCTTTGGGGCAAGGGGATCAGGGGGAGTGAAACCCCGCCCACCATCGGTGGGCCACATAACAGCCCGGGGCGCAGCCCCGGGAACCGGACCGCGAGCCGGCGCGTGCGCCCTGAAGGGGCGCCACACAGGAAACCGCCAGCGCGCCAGCACCCCCTACCACTTCGGAGCCGCGCCGGGGACGGAGAACCTGACCGAGTCCTTGCGCACGTAGTCGTCCAGCGAACGGTGGTCCACCCGCCATTCGCCGCCGAACAGAACGCCGTCTATCTCGCCCCGCTTGATCAGCCGCCTGACCCGCTTGGTGCTGCACCGGAACTGCCTTGCAACGGTGCTCACGCGCAGCCATCGCTCCTCCGGACATCCACAGATCTCGCACGCCATCGGACACCTCTTTTGAGTCTCTCGGTGATCATACTGAAGCTGCCTGAGACCTCACGGCCGGCGCACGCACGCTGTCGCGTGCCGCCGCGGCAGGTGCAGCCGCCCGCGGCGGACCGTGCCCCGCGTTCGCGACCCCGCGCCCCCCACCCGGAAGACGGGCTCGGCCGTCTCCGGCCGCCGCTCCTCCCGCAGGGCGGCCAGCCGGGCCCTCACCCAGTCGGCCACCCCATCGGGCACCTCCCGGAACCCGCAGCAGACCGGGCAGAACTCGAAGGCAGCCCGGTCCAGGTATCCGCTGCCAAGGCAGATCGGGCAGGTCACGTCCGCCACGCCCAGGTACTCGCACTCCGACTCCAGCATTGCCTTCGCCCGCAGCTCCTTCAGCTCTTGCGGCATCTCGTCCGCCATTTCGCGCACAGCATGCCTGTCACAACGCACGGAACGCCTCCCGGTTCAGGCCAGAGAATCAGTGTTGGTCGAGCAGTAGAACCGTTCCTCCCCCTCGTGCAGCACCAGTCCACACTCCCGCAGGGCCGCCGGGTCGAGCTTCCCCTCCCGGACGTCTCTGAGCATGGCGCGCCGGTCGGGTCTCTCTTTGACCCGGACGAAGCGCGGCATGCCGGCCTCGCGCAATCGGCGGCACGCCGCGGCTCCGTCCACCCCTTCCTGCAAACGCAGCCTCGGGCCGCTGCGACGGAAGCCCAGCCGACCGCAGGGGGCCTCCAGGCTCTTGGCGCCGTCCGAGAAGACCTCTCCCCTGTGTCTGCGGCAGTAACCCTCCAGGCGGTCCGTCAGATTCTTCAGACGCCTTTCCAGCGCCGCGATGCGACCGTCGTAGCGCGCGGCGACCTTGCTCAGTTCCTCCTGCGCCTCGGCCCTCAACCCTTCCAGCCGCGCTTTGGTGCGTGCCACCAGCCGCAGCCGTCGCCGGGCCACGGTTCTCCTCCTGCCCACGGAACGCGTTCTCACAGCCATGCCTGCTCCTTTCCGCCCGAATTAAGCTTGCACTGCCCATAGAATCCTGATATACCTATGCATCGGACGGGTCACAGTCTATTCGTTTCCAATATCTCGGTCAAGGGAAAGCCCGCAATAAATCGCTGGATATTTCTTGCACTTGCCCCTGGTCGTCCTGTATTCTTTATCGCTGACGCCCGAAAGCTGGACGACGCGTAGCCGGAGGGCGCGCAGAAGGAGGGGGACCAAACAACATGGGCACGCCCGAAAGACGCAAGGAGAACGGGACCCTCGGCAGCCGGCTCCGCGCCGTGCGTCACCGGCTCGGTCTGAGCCAGGCCGAACTCGCCGCCGAGGTCGGCATCACGCAGGGCACCGTCGCCAGCTACGAGGCCGACCGGCGCCAGCCGCCCATGCCCGTTCTGCTCGCCCTCGAGCACACGCTCCACATCAACCACGAGTGGCTGCTTGACGGGACCGGGGAACAGTTGACCGGCGTCAGGTCTGCCAGACCCACTATAGTGACCGACCCCGAGGAGCTGGGCCGGCTGGAGCAGCTCGAAGGACAGGACCAGTACTACGTGGTACCCTACCTGCGGGACCCCGCGGCCGCCGGCGAGGGCCTCATCATGGAGGAGCAGGTCGAGGGTTACTGCATCATCCACCGCCGTGTGGCGCCGCGGCCGGAGGTCATCCGTTGCGTGCGCATCTCCGGCCACAGCATGGCCCCCACCCTCACGGACGGCAGCATCGTGGCCGTGGACATCTCGCCCCTGCCGATGCGCGTGCTGGAGGGCAAGATCGTCTGCTGCCGTACCGCCGAGGGGACCGTCGTCATCAAGCGCCTGCGCCTGCGGGGGCGTTACGCGCTGCTGTTCTCCGACAACGAAGACCAGCGCCGCTACCCCCCCATCGTCGTGGACACGCGCGAGGTGGAGGAGCCGGTGATAGGCCAGGTCATCTGGGGCTGGGTCGACCTGCGCTAACCGTGCGGTCCCATCGTCCTCGTCCTCGTCCTCGATCCCTCACTGCAAAGAACGACGGCAACCTAACCACAACGGCCACCACGTGCCCGCCTTCGGCGGGACTCACGACGAACGACAACGGCTCTATCACACGAAGGCGCCAAGGCACGAAGAACGGCAGACGGCCAAATACAAGACAGCGCGATCAGATCCTCGGTCTCCTGTCGCGCCTGCCGGTGACGGCCCCCGCCGTTCACGCATAACTCATAACTTTTGCCTTATAACTGTCGCCGACGCTGTTGCTCGCCGTCACTTGCCCGGGTAAGCTGGAAGTGAGGCCTGGCAAAGGGACCTGATGGCTCGGGGGGTATGGGGATGCGGCGACTGGACGTGGACTCTGTGCTTGAAAGTCGGGACTCCTCGCTAGCAGCCGTGGCTGGGGGCAAAGTCACGAAGGCTAAGTCTCAACACATCCTCCCCATTCCACCGTCTTGTTTGCAGGCTGTACACGATGTCTAAGATGATGTGAGGAGTTGTAGGGAAGGTGGTTGCTGCTGCTATTTTCGGTTCCGCTG
>JAWODG010000102.1:0-3363 GCA_046483385.1 Candidatus Brocadiia bacterium
ATCTGCCCGCCCTTGAAATCGCAGGTCAGCTGCTTATGCTCATAGAACTCGAAGGTCATCTGCTCGGAACAGTCTGTCACGGGAAGGCCTCCTTGCCGGTGGACGCGCGATTGCTTCTTGCGCCCATTTTAAAGGCTCAGGAGGCCTTCTTCACTCTCCCCACACGCCACCTGATGAATAATGTGGGATACGGAACGTGTCGGCGGACTTGTATGGAACTCATAGGCGGTCCTCCCTGTCCGGGCGTGAGTACATCAGCAGGTCCAGGAGGTCCCGCACCCGACGCGCTGCGGCGACGGCAAGCTTCGTGACGTCCGCGCTAAGTGCCTTCGACGCCCTCAGGCGTTCGCCCAAGAACATACCGAGGGCCACCATCACTATACCGAACGCAACACCCTGGAAGAACCGACACACCCCCAGCCCGGTGTAGGGCAGCAAGAAACCCCGCAGCGAGCCGCGCGGTGCACCACTGAGGGCGTACTCCGCGAAAGAGATGACGTAGAACCCCCACGCTACCAACAGCGCTCCACAAAGAGTCGACAGCTTGCCGCGCCAACCCGGCGAATGCTTCTCAGACTGCATCGTGCCATTCCTCCTACGGAATGCGGACTCGTGGAGCCCCGCCGAAGTTCATCCGCCGGCCGCGTGGCGAGAATCTCTGTGTCGGAGTCCATCGCGCGCCTGCACGGCGAGATTCCCGCCCAGACCGGGTAAACTTCGCCCGCCCGGTGACTGACGTCATCGCTTTGCCGGGCTCAATAGGCACAGCCCCCGCAAGGGGGCGGCAGGCAATAGCCCCATGGCGTAAGCCTGGAGGAGACAAACGATAGGAACAAAAAGAGCCCGCCGCAGGCGGGCGGCACAACCGCACGACGATGACCCATCTGCGCCTCCGACTGTAAGCCTCAGGTCCCGCCCCTCGCGGGGCTCCCCTCTGGTGTCCTCTCGCTCACCCGGGCTCACGCCCGGGCCTAAAACCTGCCGTCCGCCGTGCGGCGGGCTTCTGTCACTTCTGCCGCCAACGGTTGTTGACTGGACAGCGCGGTCTTTCGCCGGTCCAGTGAGCGACCTCATAAGTTTTGCCGGGCTCAATGATGCGACCCGGGCAGCGGGCAGTCGGCATAGAGCCTCGAACCGCGCGGCTGGGTGGGCGTGCTCATAAACCCGGACCTCTGCCTGTGTCCTCGTTGCCTGTCCAGCGCACGGATAATACCTGTTTTGGGACGTCCAATCAAGGATTAGTTGCTTGGGCCTGTGGCTGAGTTGATAGTTGCTAGTTGCGAGTTGTTAGTGAAAGGCGGACGGCAAACGCGATCGTGGTAGGCCGCCACGGTGGCCTTCGCTCACTCCACCAAATCGTCCGTGTCGTTGTTTACCTTGTGGGCGTGCCCCAGGTCGTCATGGCTCGGCCTGATCTCCGGGTGCTGGCCCACCGTCCGGTTCCGCAACCACACGAAAACCAACCTGGTGGATACCGGCATACTCCCGGGGCTTGCGCCGCAAACGAGCCCACGCAGGGACCTCAACGTACTTCGACATTAGCCAGCTGCCCGTCCCGAACCCCGCACCGCGGAGCACCCGCTTCGGCCTGGATTCGCTTGCCGGCTCCGCGGGCCCTTTCGGATTGTCCGTTGGCGACACCTCATAGTAATTCGGCGAGTAGACGTCGCTGCACCACTGAAGGACATAGCCCACCATGTCGGCCACGCCTTCGGGGGTGTCACCGTGGGGAAACGACCCGACGTTGATGTGGTCGAAGTTCAGATACACACCCATTTGCTTGCCGAAAACGCCACGGAACGCCTGCCATGGTAGCTGCCCCTTGCCAAAAGCACGCGTCGCGCCCCAGGGCTGGTATCGGCCCGCAGCTCCGCGGGCGGCATATTCCCACTCGGCCTCCGTGGGCAGTCGGTACCGTCGGCCCGTCCGCTCAGAAAGCCATCTACAGTATTCAACGGCCCCGAACCACGTAACTTCGTGAGCCGGGCAAAAATCGAGCCCCCCACGCGGTCGGTATTTCTCTGAGAAGGGGTCCCACACCACATTGCAGCCACCGGGCACGGCCCAATTGTCGAAGGCCGTCATCTCTTGAAACTGGAAATCGTGTTGTTCTTTTAATTCGTCTCGCGGCGGCCACTGTACTACAGGCGCGTGATAGTCACGGGCTTCGGCAATCTTTCGGTCCACTCTCTGCCGGCCGTAGTAGCCCTTCTCGTACCAGGATTCGTAAGACTCTACCTCGTGCTCAAGGAAGAAACGGTCCTCGTGCAGGTAGCGGTAGCCGGGATTCCCCCTGTCGTTGAGGAACTCGCAGAACTCCAGGGCCGTCACGGGGTACTTGCCGATCCAGAAATCATCTACCCGCACCTTGTGCGCCGGCTTCGCATCGGCGTCGCTTCCCGCCCCCGGCGGAGCCCCCATGGTGAACTCGCCGCCCCGGATAAAAACCATCTCTCCGGCTTGCGCCGGATCAAACTCCCAGCCCAGCGCCGCCAGAGGATCGTCCGTCGAACGGATAAGCCACGCCGCCGAGGCAAGCTCGCGGTCCTCACTGTCGAAGAACGTGCAGCTCAGTTCGTACTCCCCGGGGACAGCAAGCTTCCTGCTGAATCGAGTCCGACCCTCGGTGAGTTCCTTCCGCTCGGCATCGCGCTCAGGCCCAACGAGCTCCCACACCGCATAGTCCGCTCCGAGGTCGTCATCCGCAATGGCAAGAAAACGTTGCCTGTAGTCGGTTGCTACCACTCAGTTGCGAGGTCCGGGGAACCAGGTCTTCAGACCAGGCCGGACCGGTTTACGTGCGGGATGGAACGCCGTTGTGGGCGCGGCAGTCCGACCCCGGTCGGCCCGTTCGGGGTGGGGTATAGTCGTGCTCATCCAAATGCCGGTGCAGATGATGGCCGCAATTGCCACAACTAAGCCCAAGACCTTCGCGCCTGTAGCGCGCGTCATCAGCCCGGACCTCTGCCTGTGTCCTCGTTGCCCGTCCGGCGAACGGATAATACCCGGTTTGGTGTGCTCAATCAAGGATTATTAGCTTGCGCCTATGCGCACCCGGTGCGGGGGGTGAGTTGACGGCGGCGCGGCTTGCGCTGCGAATCATGAATCATGAATTCAACGGCGACGGCGGACGGGGGCGCGGCTTTGCCGCGAATGCCGAATGACAAATTACAGATGACAAATGGTGGCGCCTGCGGCGCTAATGGCGAGCCATGGCGTGATCTGTGTAATCTGCGCAATCTGCGGATGCCGAGGACGAGGACGAGGACGAGACCGACGACGAGGAGGACGGTTTGAGGACCGTGGGACAGGCTTCGCGGTTTCCGGCGCACAGGGTCGGAGATCCTTCGTTGCGCCGTACGG
>JAWODG010000129.1:0-46780 GCA_046483385.1 Candidatus Brocadiia bacterium
AACGCCACAGCACGGTTCACCAACTCGTCAGGGAAACACCGCTCCCCCGGCGTGCGGCCTGAGCGCGGGAAAAGAGCCAACGGACCGCCTTGCTCGCGGTCACTCACCCACCGGCGCAACGTCCGTTTCGAGACGCCGAAAGCGTCGGCAACCTCGCGCCAGCACGCGCCCCGCTCGCCGTGCTGCGCCGCCAGTTGAGAAAAGCTCCTATCTGGCAGATTTTCGGCGCCGTAGCCCCGCCGTAGCCCCGAAGTGACAGTTGTGGCACCCCCCGAATCGCCGATCCCGCCTACATGCCGTATCTACCCCCTTTATGGCGGCTCGCTCGGAAAATGCAATCCTGTGCAATCCTGCTCGCCTATCGTGCTACCTTTTGCGTCTATCGTGACACGATAGGGCCAACCGCCCGAACCCTTCAGGAGCCCTGTCGGCCCCATGCATCGCCCCTGCACGCCGTTTGCACCCCCCGTGCCGCTTTCGACATCACACTGACACCAGGCCGCCATTTACGACAACCCCATGACAACCCGCCAGTTGTCCTATCCCCGCCCCCTGCATGCCCTTACAACCACAATTGCAATCCGACATTCCCAATGCCCCCCTATAGGAGGAGTCTGCCCGGGCTGTGGGTCTGTCAGCATGGCGTGTTTGTCTCTTCCCTGGTGAGTGTGCACTGCGGGACGTGGTCCGGGGGCGTCAGATGCGACCACGAGTACGGATGGATGCAGGTCTTCGGGAGGGAAAATGGGCGTCTTGCGGAGTTCGGCCGGTCCAGTGCATCCTATAGGACGCGTGAGAAACCTGATGCGACAGAGAGCGCATTTCTGGCCGAAGAAGGCCGCCTTTTGAGGCGGAATCCGGGGATTCTGCATGGGTATGCCAGGTTGCCGCGTCCTTTACAGCGCATCGGGCGTGCAAAACTGGCCTGCTGCGCGCCGAGTCTTCTCTGGCCTGCGGGTTGCTGGCGGAACCGCGTAATATGGCCGTCCGATCGCCGTCCGTGGAAGACATCCGATCCGCGTGTTCTCGCAAGGCGTGACCGACGCGCGGTTGAACCCGCCGGGTCCGTGGACCCGAGCGAGCCGCCGTACATCCGCAAGCAGGATCGCGTGCCGACTGAAGGCGTCCTTGCCGGAGCGGAACACGACATGCCGGCGTTGCCGCCCGGCTTCTGTCCGCGACACGCCTGTAAGGCGAACAGTTTGGGGATTTCACACGAGGCGCCCGCACGGGATCGTGGTTGTCCGGGCAACGTCGCCCACGGATATTGTTGCCCCCACCACTCATAAAAACCGGGGCACCGCGTACACCTTACAGTTCGATGACGGCTTTCAGGACGCCGTCCCGGCGGTCGCGAACATACTCGAACGCCGTCTGCGTCTGCTCGAACGGGAACCGATGCGTGATGAGGATGTCGGTGTCCAGTTCCCCGCTTTCGATGAAGTCCAGGGCGCGGCGGTATTTGCCAACGGTGCGGCGGGCTGAGGTCACGGTCAGCTCCTTGCGCCGGGCGGCGGTGCAGTTGACCTCCACCATGTCGGTCGGCGGTATGCCCAGGATGACTCCGCGTCCGTGGATCGAGGTGACTTCGTAGACCTGCTGAATGGCGGGAACTGCGCCGGTGGCCTCGATGGCGACGTCCACTCCCCTGCCGTCGGTCTCCTCCCTGATCAGATCGACGAAGTCGTCTTCGGCGGCGTTGCACGTGGCGTCGGCTCCCATCCTGCGTGCCGCCTCCAGACGCTCGGGCATCAGGTCGCTGCTGAAGATGCGGGAAGCGCCGTTCTGGCGGGCGGCGAACATCGTGGTGAGTCCGTCCGGGCCGGCGCCGATGATCGCGTAGGTTTCCCCGCCCTCCGGCCGGACCAGGTTCTCTACGATGTGGAGGCCTATGGCCGTTGGTTCGCAGATGGATGCCTCCACGAAACCGGCCGCGTCACCCATGGGGAGAACCTGGAAGGCATCGACCACGTAGTAATCGCAGAGGCAGCCGGGCACGCCGTGCGATGCGGCGAAGCGCACGTTCGGACAGACGTTCGTCTCGCCCTTCTTGCACCACTCGCACTCCCCACAGGGGCGGTCGGGGCGGCAGGCCACCCTCTGTCCGACCTCCAGGTCTTTCACGTCGGCGCCGAGGGCTGCTATCTCTCCCGCGAACTCGTGTCCCAGCACATACGGCAGTCGCGTTTCGGCCTGGAAATTGCCCCGGAAAATGGAGACGTCCGAACCGCAGACCCCCACGGCCCGGACCCGGATCAGCACCTGCCCCGGTCCGGGTTCGGGGACGGGTATTTCGGCGATCTCAATGACTTCGGGTTCGACAAGCTGGGCCGCGCGCATGGTATCATGCATTGGAGGTCTCCTGAGGCCGGGAAGAAATCTGGCTACGTCGGTACCGGTCGGGAACGGTCGGAATGTTGCCCGGAAACAGAGCGTAACCGAGGGGCGTGGGCGTTGCAAGCAGAGACAGATTGGGCCGACGGGGGCGCCCAACGGGCCGGTTGCCGAGCAGACCGTTTCATTCTGCAAAAGGCGCCCGGCGCGTCCAGGCGACTTACGAAGTGAGACTGATGAGCCCTAAGACCCTGATAAACAATACCTTAGGACTGTGCCACATTTTTGGGCGGACCTTTCCGGGGCGTATGGCATAGTGCTTGCTCTTCCCATGGGTGACGCTCAAGAGTCTTCTTCACTTAACGCAGTAGGAGGCGTCCGATGAAACTTTTCCTTTCTAAGCTGTGGCTGGCGTTGCGGTCGGAAAAGGGTCAGAGTCTGGTGGAGTACGCACTGATCCTGGCGCTCGTGGCAATCGTGGTCATCACGGCTCTTTCCGCCCTCGGTGGTGAGGCCCAGAACACGATGCAGGAAGTGTCCAACGAGATCGGCGCCGCCGGTAGCTAACCCTGGTGCGAAAGGCCCGCCGTGCACCAGCCCGGCGGGCCTTTCCCCCACTGTTTCGCTCCGGGCAAGGCGGGGCCATAGTGCCCTGCTTCCGATAACGGAAAGGGCAAAGCCGTGACAGGCCTGTTCAACAAACTCAGAGAATGGCTCAGGCTGCGCAGGGGGCAGGGCGTCGTTGAGTACGCTCTCATACTCTGCCTGGTGGCCATCGTCGTTGTCGGCGCCCTGTCAGCTCTCGGCGACCGCGTGCCGGAGCCGATGAACGACGTCGTAGCTCAGGGCTTCGAAGGCGACTCGTAGACGCCAGGCGCTCCCCCGGGTATGGCCATTGCAGGGCGCAGGCCGCGTCAGGCGATCACGTCCTGCATGGAGTACAACCCCGGGTCATGGCTGCGTACGAACCGCGCGGCCTGCAGGGCTCCCCGCGCGAACAGGTCACGGCTGCTTGCCCTGTGTGTCAGTTCCAACCTTTCGCCCTCGCCCGCGAAGATCACCGTATGTTCGCCGACTATATCCCCGCCGCGAACGGCGTGGATGGCGATTTCGTCGGGTTCGCGCGGCCCCACCATGCCATGTCCTCGGGCGATGACTGCGTCTTCGTCCCGCCCGGAGCCCTGACACACCCGACGGCCCAGCTCTCGGGCCGTGCCGCTGGGGGCATCCTTCTTCCGCCTGTGGTGGGCTTCAACTATCTCAACGTCATAGCCCTGCAGTGCTCCGGCGACCCACTCGGCCAACCTGAAAAGAAGGTTCACGCCGAGCGACATATTAGAAGCCATCAGCACGGGCACCTCTGCCGCGATCTCCTCCTCGATCCGCTGCGTCTGCTCGTCGGAGAGGCCCGTTGTGCCTATAACGAGCGCCACGCCTTCCCGCGCGCACTCAGCGGCGCGCTCCAACGTGGAGTCGGGCGCGCTGAAGTCTATCAGAATCTCGGGCTCGCCTTGCAGCTCCGACGTTACGTCTAATCCAAGCTTGCCCACGCCCGCAATCGCCCCCGCGTCGATGCCTATCGAGGGGTGATCCTCCCGCTCAAGCGCACACACCAGCTCGCAATCGTCGGAACCAGCGATGGCGGCGATAACGCGCTTACCCATGGCACCGCTGGCGCCGTTGACCGCTACCCTCATCGTGCGACCTCCCTGGCAGGACCTTCAGGAGAACCGGCGGGGTGAAACCCGTGCCGCTGAGACGCTATAATATGGGATCGAGCCCGTTCCTGCAACGAGTGCCCCGGCAACCGTCCATGCGCGATCAGCGCCCGACAGCAATGCGTATCTGCATCCGCGCCCCGAACTGGGTGGGCGACGTCGTCATGGCGACGCCCACTTTCCGCGCCGTTCGCCGTTCACTGCCTGACGCCCACGTCACACTGGTGATTCGGGAGCCCGTCGAGCCGATCATCCGCGGATCGGGCTGGTTCGACGAGGTCATTGCGTATGACTCGGGCACGGGCCGCGTTCGCGAAT
Source organism: Candidatus Brocadiia bacterium (assembly GCA_046483385.1). Taxonomy (GTDB): domain Bacteria; phylum Planctomycetota; class Brocadiia; order SM23-32; family SM23-32; genus B1Sed10-231. Next base: position 4,371 of record JAWODG010000129.1, read on the forward strand.
TCCTCCGTGTTGTCGGAAGACTGCGATCGGAAACCCGGGATCTGGGCCTTCTTCTGCCGAACTCCTTCAGTTCGGCCCTGATGTTCCGGCTGGGCGGTGTGCGGCGACGGGTGGGCTATAAGCGCGACTGCCGCAGCATCCTGCTGACGGACGCACTCCCCCGCCCTTCCGAGAATGGCCGTTTCAAGCCCACGTACATGGTCGACTACTACCTCGATCTGTGCCGCAGGGTCGGGATTGAACCGGCGGGGCGGCACATGGAACTGCCCTTCGGGTCGGAGGACCGGCGACGGGCCGACCAGCGGCTGCGGGAACGCGGAATTGGCCCGGAGGAATGCCTCTTCCTGATGCACCCCGGGGCCGGTTACGGACCCGCAAAGCGCTGGCGACCGCAAAGATTCGCTCGTCTGGCGGAGATGCTCGAGGAGGCGCATGGCGCGCGCGTGGCCGTCATAGGCGGTCCCGCCGAGAAGAAAACCGCCGCCGACATTGTGGCCGGGTCCAGGGCGGACGTGGCCGACCTTGTCGACTGTGGCATTGACCTGCACCTCCTGAAGCCGGTCGTGGACGGAAGCGCCCTGCTGGTGACGACGGATTCCGGTCCGCGGCATTACGGCGTGGCGCTGGGCGTGCCGACCGTCTGCCTGATGGGGCCGACACACCCGGGTTACTCCACCAGCGGATGGGCGCACGACCACGTGGTCCGGGCGGACGTCGAATGCGGACCGTGTCAGCTCAAGAAATGCCCCCGCGACCATCGCTGTATGGAGGAGATAACGGTGGAGAGGGTCTTTGAAGCCTGTCAGGATGCTCTGGGAGTGGAACGCGAGCCGGCCCATGATTGAGCTGGAGAACTTGACCAAGCGCTTCGACGGGTTCGTGGCGGTGGAGCGCCTGAGCCTGGAGATTCCGCCCGGAGAGTTGTTCGTTTTCCTCGGACCCAACGGGGCGGGCAAGACGACGACCATCAAGATGATAACGGGCCTCCTGCGCCCCACAGATGGGCGTGTGCGGCTCTGCGGCCATGACGTCCAGGAGAACTACATGGCCGCCAAGAAGTTGCTGAGCTACGTTCCGGACCAACCTTACCTCTACGAGAAGCTTACCGGCCGGGAGTTTCTGCGTTTCGTCGGCCAGATGTACGGGGTGGCAGGCGCTGACATCGAACGCAAGACGGAGGAGCTGGCTGACGTCTTCGAGATGACCGGTTTCCTGGACCAACCCGGGGAGACCTACTCCCACGGCATGAAACAGCGCGTGGTCATCAGCGCCGCCCTGCTGCACGACCCGCGCGTTATCGTCATCGACGAGCCCATCGTGGGGCTTGATCCGAAAGGGGCGAACACGCTGAAGCGGCTGCTCAGGGAACAGGCCGAGCAGGGAGTTTCCATCTTCATGTCCACTCACACGCTGGGGGTGGCGGAGGACACCGCCGACCGGGTCGGCATTATCCGGCAGGGCTCCCTGGTGACCGTGGGCACCCTGCAGGAAATCTACCGGGAGGCGCGCACCGACGAGCGCCTGGAGGAGGCCTTCCTGCGCCTGACCGAGGAACCAACCGAGACACCCGGCCATGCGTGAGCTGCTGCAACTGCTGGAGTTGCGCCTGCGGACCATCCGCTATTCTGTGCGCCAGTTCTTTGCCAGCTCGCGGCTGCGCATTGCGGTTGTGCTCGGCATCGTAGCGTTCTTCTGGCTGCTGATGTTCGGCATGTTCCTCGACGTGTTCCACTTCCTGTTCACGAATTTCCGGGCCATCAGCGATATCGTGCTCGACTATCTGTTCGCCTTCCTCTTCGTCTCGCTGCTGATCATGATGACCATCAGCGACGCCATCATCGCCTACACGTCGCTGTTCCGCAGCGACGAGACGGAGTTCCTCTTCGCCCTGCCGTTGCACTCGGAGAACACCTACGCCTACCGGGCCGGCGACTCGGTTGTCTTCAGCCTCTGGGGCATCGGAACACTGGTCCTTCCGATGATCATCGCCTACGGCATCGTGTTCCCCAACCCGCCGTGGTTCTATCCCGTCGCGATAGCGCTGTCCCTCCTCTTCGTCGTCTTCGCCACGGAGTTGGGAGCGTTCTTTGCGCTCCTGACGGGGCTGGTTCTGCCCCGCGGCCGGAAGAAGCTTTTGGTCGCCATGGCGACCGCGGCGGTGGTTTTGCTTATGCTATGGATACTACCCCTCAGGCGCCAGTTGAGCGGCAACGTGTTCAGCGAAACGGCGATCCGGTCCATCATGGACAGGATCGCCTTCTGTCAGCACTGGGCCCTCCCGAGCCAGTGGGTGAGCCGCGGGATGCTGGCGACCTCTCGCGGGGACGTTCGGGAGGGGCTCTTCTTCGTCGCTCTTCTGCTGGCCAACGTGCTGTTCTTCGGCGTGGTGGCCCATCGGCTCGCCCACTATGTTTACCGGTCAACGTGGGAGAGGGTTCAGGGCGCCTCCAGCCGCCGGCGTCGCCGCAGTGGCGGAATTGTGGACAGGTTGCTGGGGGCGTCCGTCGTCTTCCTGCCCCGGCGGCTTCGTCGGCTGGTGCTGAAGGACCTGAAGACCTTCCTGCGCGACCCCTCGCAGTGGTCTCAGTTCCTGTTGTTCTTCGGCCTGCTGGGACTCTACATCCTGAACCTGCCCCGTCTCGGTGTCGAGCAGCTCGAGCCTTACTGGCACTCTTTAATCGCCCTGATGAACCTGGGCGCGACGTGCTTGACTCTGGCCACCCTGACCAGCCGGTTCGTGTTCCCGCAACTCAGTCTGGAGGGACGCCGCATCTGGATACTCGGTCTGCTGCCGGTCCCCCGTAAGACCATCTTGTGGGGGAAGTTCCTTTTCGCCGCGGCCGGCACGTTCCTGGTGAGCGGCTTCCTGATAGGACTCAGCGACACGATTCTGGGCCTGCCGTTCTGGATGGTGCTCATCCACCTGGTGGTGGTCTTCTGTGTGTGCTGTGGTCTCAACGGGCTGGCCGTGGGGCTGGGGGCGCGCTACCCGCGGCTCGGGACCGACAACCCGTCGAAGATCGTCAGCAGCTTCGGCGGCACGCTGAACCTGATCTGCAGCATCTGCTTCATCGCGTTCGCGGTGGCTCCGGTGGTCGTGCCGCTCCACATGCACATGATGGGTATCTGGGAGGGAACGGCGCTCGCGTGGAGACTCGGCGTTGGGCTCGGCATCTCGCTGGGTGTCTCGATCGCGGCCACGGCACTGCCGATGGCGATAGGGATACGCGCCTTTGCGCGGATGGAATTCTGAGGCACTGAGACGCTACCACGGCAAAAGGCCCGTCCCGTCAATCTCCACCACGTAGCGTGCGGCCTCCGGGGTGTCCGAGGTCCACTCCAGTCCCACAATCTGACCGAATCCGGGGAACTGCTGCCGGTCGGTCCGCGTGACTTCCCTCTCGGGTGTTCCGTCCTCGGTGAAGAAGGTGACCCGCATTGCGGCTTCGAAGGGATCATCGGCGATGTTTCGCAGGCGGATGCAAGCGACCAGATGCCCGCGTTCGTCTCGTCGCCACGTGTGTTCCAGCAGGGCCAGATGGTTGCGTGCCTGGGGATTCATCCGCACCACTCCCCTGCTGTGGCGCGCATAGTCGGGCAAAGGGGTGGCGAACAGGCCGCACCCCGCGCAGACGAGCAGAATCACCGCTGCAGCAACAACCAGTCTTACGCTGACAAAATATCGGCGGAACATGCTACTGCGCCTTCAAGATTTGCACTTTGGGTTCGGTTGGTGCCGCGATGGCAGTAACCCCTTCTGGAGTCCGGCGGTTTGTCGCAGAGAAGCGCCAGAGAAGGACAAGCCCACCCAAGGCGGGCAGGCCCCACCGGCTGCCGGCAAGCCGGCAGATCGCAGGGCGCCGGCAAGCCGGCGCACTCCAGGAGACGCGTGCCGGACAATGTGGAGTTGCGTAGTAAGCAACGAAGCTGAGTCAAGCCCCCGAAGGGGCCGTGTTCTGCGAGTATGCCAGCCACCGTACTCCACAAGCCGGTCTGTTTCTGTTGCATACATCAGGGCAAAACCCGACGTTCAAGTTGCACTGCCGATCTGCGGCAAATCCTCCCTACAGTTTAGTCCGCAGCAACCCTGGCGCTCAAGATACATTGCTGCGTGCCTCCAGTGCTCGAAAAAAAGAGGGGCACCCGGGGGTGCCCCTCTGTCCGCGTGCGGCAGGTGCGCGTCATTCCTTGGCGGCGGTATCACGGAATTCGACGCGCTTTGCGGCGACCTTGCTGAGCACGTCACGGAAGTCGGGGCCGCGCTGCCAGCAGCGGCACTCCTTCAGCAGGCCGATGGCGCTCTCGGCGGCCGCCTCGACCTCTTCGATCTTGCGGCCGCGGCCGACGGCTTTCTTCACGCGGTTCTCGATGCCTTCGCGGTACTCGTCTATCCACTTCAGTTGCGACATCGTGCCCGCGTAGAGGTGCTGGGTGTTGATGTTACGTTTGAAGACGGGCCCGATCAGGTCGTCTTCCCAGCGGAAGCCGGTGCCGCCGTGGCCCGCGTAGGCGATGGTGCGGCCCATGGTTTCCTTCAGGGCCACCTGGGTCGCCTTCAGTTTGCCGACGTCGATCTTGAACTTCTCACCGGCCTTCGCCGCGTGCTTGCTGCCCACCTCGTAGGCGATGGCGTCGGCGTCGGTGGTCTCGACGAAGGTGGTGATGCGGTTCAGGAAGTCCTCCTGTTCCTCATCGGTCATCGTCGGGGCGCCCTCGGGGGCGTCGGGCCCCTGCCAGTAGGGATATTCCTCTTCCTCGCCGCTGCTGCCGGTGGCGCTGAACTCGGCCTCGATGATGACCTCGTCCATGTCCAGCCCGGACCGCACGGTGTCCACCATCCACTTTGTGCTGGCCAGGTTGACCGGCTGGGGCGTATCGCCGGTGTCGATCATGACCCACGCGGCATCGCTGAGCTTGACGGCGCCGAAGAAGTCGCGGGCGTATTCACCGAACTCGTCGCCCGTGAGGTAGTTCAGGTAGGCGGCGAACTCGTCCTTGCTCACGTCCGCTCCGAGCTTCTCGATGGCCTGTTCCAACAATGCCCGCGCGACCGGCTCGTAGATTCCGCCGGAGCCCTGCGGGCTGCTGTAGGCATCCATTTCGAAGTCGGGCGAGGTGAAGTGGTCCAGGCTCATCCACACGAGGTCGGCCTGGTAGTCGTCCGTGTACCAGTCCAACATGACGGCGGCCCTTTGGGCACCGACTGCGGCGGGTCGCGTCTCGGTGCTCCGCTCAACTCCCTCGATCGGGGGGAGCTTTTTCGGGTTGGTCCCCGTCTGGTCGGCCGCGGTGTAGCTGATCTGGATGATCTGAGGGCTTCCGTCGAACGCCGCCGATGCCTGACTGAAGCCGCGAAGCTGGATGGGCAGGTCGAAGTTGGCGTTCGAGGCGAGGAGGGTGCAGCGCTGGTCCAAAGGCAGCAGCTCACCGTTGTCGTCGAAGGGGTAGAAAGCCTCCATCACGGCTCTCAATTCCCTGCTGGTCCTGAGCATTACGTCCTCCTTCTTACAGTGGTCACGTCGGCGAAAGAAAAAATGGGAACTACTGGGGGAAGTCGACAACACGACACGATACCGCTTCCGGCCTCCCCCGTCAAGCGCACGTAGGCGTCTGCAAGCGGGGAAGACTTGTTACTCACACGAAGGCACGAAGACACGAAGAGATTCACTCGATGGTGCCGTTGATCACACGACAGATTCCATCCTTCATCAGGGCCTCGCCAAAGTTAAGGAGGAAACCGAGCTTCATTCCCGTGAGTTTGAGATAGGTGAGCACTTGCTTTTTGTGGGCAGGGCTGACGGATTCCACCGACTTAAGTTCGATAATTACCTTCTCGTCGGCCACGATGTCTGCTCGGAATCCCTCGTCGAATTGGACGCCTCCGAACTCTATGGGTATGGGCACCTGGCGCGTCACCTGAAGCCCCGCGTCTCGAAGCTGGTGCGTCAGAAGGACTTCATACACCGTCTCCAGTAGCCCGGGACCGAGTCGCTTGTGCAGGCGGACTGCACGGTCAACGACAATCGCACCGATTTCGTTTTCGTTCATAGAAGCAAGTTATGACGTAGTAGGAACCAAACCCGCATCGACTCCGCTCTTCAGCCCCCCGCCGCTGGACGGTAAACACTTACCCCTCCGCTCTCCTTCAGTTATTTCGCATACTATGGAGCAATGGGAAAAGTAGAAGGGTGCCTTTTCTTCGTGTCTTTGTGCCTTTGTGTGAGTAGGGGTTGTTCTCCGTTTTCAGTCTTTGCCGAATTCGCGGCAGACGGCGCGGTAGCTGTCCAGTGTGCCGATGTCGTAGGTGCCCTCCGGGCGGCGCAGGGCGTAGACCGGCAGGCGGTCGGTCAACCAATCCAGGAAATGGCCCGGGGCGTCCGGGTTGTGCCCCTCGGCAAGGAACTGCTCGACGGACCGGATCGCCCGGGCCGTGTAGCAGTAGAACGGGGGCACCCGGTAGCTCCCGTGGGGTTGTTCGGGCTTCTCCTCGAAGCTGATGATGCGCCCGTCCTCCGCGAGCTGTGCCACCCCGCTTCGCTTCAGCCGTTGCGTATCGTCCTCCGGGCAGGCGAACACGGCGCTGGTGCCCTTCTCCATCGACAACGCTATCACGTCGCAAAGGTCGAACCGCGGCAGGTTATCCGTGGCCAGCACGTAGGCGGGCTCGTCCTCGATGTCGGCCTCGCAGACGGCGAAATGCACGTCCGCGACGGCCCCCCGCCGATTCTCATTGCTGGTGGAACCGTCGTCGAGGATCACCAGCGGTTTCTTGAATGACCGGCCGGCCGCCCATTCCCGGAAATCCTTGTAGAAGGCGGCGTTGCTGACCAGCACGAGCCGGTCTATCGCGGTTGCCGCCTCCAGCCTGTCGACCAGGTAATCGATGATGGGACGACCGCCGACCGGCAGAAGCGGTTTGGCCGTGTCCCGCGTCAGCGGGTAGAGCCGCGTGCCGTACCCCGCGGCCAGAAGCACAGCGTTCATTGCTCTTCTCCTTCGCAGGCGTCTCGGAGTCGCCCCTCCCACGCGGCACGCTCGTCAGGGCTGAGGTCACCGAACGTGCGCCCTTGGCGCTTGAGGACCTTCTCTTCGCTTTGGAACGCTTCAATCAGGCGCCCCAGCGCCTTGCGCAGGCCGTCCTCGGCATTTGCACCCGCACGGCGAGCCAGCGCCGCCGCCGCCAGACAGAGGATGCCGGCGGCCGTCTCCGCGTCGACGCTGTCGTCCGCCGGCGCGTCGATGAGCCGGTCCAGCCAGGTTCGGGCCTCGCTGACGGCGCTCCGCTCGTCAAATGGTTCGAGCCCCGTCTGCCGGATCTTGCTGAGCACACGGGAAGCCTTCAGGAGGGCCGGCAGGGCCTCCGGAACGCCGTCCAGGACGGATTCCTTCTTCTCGATGCCGGTCTTGATGCTCTCCCATCGCCGCACAACATCGTCAGGAGTTTCCGCCTTCGCGTCCGCAAACACGTGCGGGTGACGGCGGATCAGCTTCTCCGTTATGCCGTCGATCACATTGTCGATGCTGAACCAGCCTTCGTCCCGCGCTACCTCCGCCTGGAAGATGACCTGGAGAAGGAGGTCGCCCAGCTCCTCGTCCAGCTCCTCGTAGCGCCTTTCGTCCAGCACCTCGAGGACTTCATGGGTTTCCTCCAGCAGGTAGGCACGGAGCGTGTCGTGGGTTTGCTTGCGGTCCCACGGGCATTCGCGGCGGAGGGTGTGCATTACCTCGGCCAGGCGTTCGAATCGCTCGCCGGTATTCATTCGGCGGGGTCCCGAGTGAGAGTCGGTGCGGACCTAAGTTGATTGTGGGCGTCAGGCGGGTCGGGCAACTACTCCTGCTGCAGCAGCGCCACGCCGTAGCCGGGCAATGGGACGGTTCCTTCGTGGGTCTTGTCCGTCAGGAGATCCCGCCGGGTCTCTCCGTCGGAAAGCTCCAGCTGACAGGACTCCCCCGAGTGGTTGAGCACGAAGCAGGCGGCCGAAGGATCGCCCGACGGAGCCTTCAGCGGGATGACCTCCACCACATCGGACGCCCAGGGACCAGGCTCCACGCCGGCGTCGTCCAGCACGCGGTCCACCATGTGTTTGTACAGCGTGTCTCCCCCGAGGGTGCCCAAAAACCACGCTGCGCCCTGTCCGTGGGGGCAGCGGGTGACGGCGGGCCTTCCGGCGTAGTAGCCTGTTTCGTAGTCTCCCACCGCCTCGGCGCCCTTGGGTTCGATGAGGCTGCAGAAGAGTTCTGCGTCGAAGCTGTTTTCACCCAGAGTGACAGGGCTCGCCGTATTCGGTCCCAGCGTGTCATGTTCCGTGACCTCGATCCCCAGCAGTTCGCTGAAGGGACCGGGGGAGGGGGTCATCAGGTAGGCATTATGTTGGTTGCGGTATCCCGCCGGTGCCGTCGCCAGCAGGACGCCACCTTGCGTGGCGAATTCCGTCCAGGCCCGAGCATCCTTGACGCGTCCGATAACCGGCATCGGGGCCACCAGGACGGAGTAATCGCTGATGTCGCGACCCGGTGGTAGGACGTCCACCGCAATCCCTCTGCGGCGCAACGCGGCGTAGAGCGATCGGAACTGCGCCAGAGGATCGAGATCGGCTGCCATGGAGTCCGCCTGGAGGGCCCAGACAGCGTCGTAGTCCAGCACCATCGCCGCCTGCGCATGCGGGAGCAGCCCCTCCCACAGGTGGGCTTTCTCCTTGAGCAACTCCATCGTGCCTTGGAGTTCCTCATAGCGTCTTCGCCGGCTGCCGTCGGCGTCAATGATGCCGTACCAGTGCATCTCCTGTCCGGCCAAGCAGGTGCGCCAGCGGAAGTAGCTTATCAGATCGGCGCCTCGTGCGGCGGCCTGGAGGCTCCACAGCCTGAGCTGACCCGGCCGTGGCTGGGCGTGTCCGCCGGGGATCATCGTCGCTCCCGCCTGCTGCTCCATCACCCAGAAGGGCCCCTCGCCTGCCGAACGCGCCAGGTCGAGCTGCAAAGCCACGCCATCGGGGTCTTTGCCGTCGACCGGGTAGTTGTCGTAGGCCGTCACGTCCAGCACCGACGCGAGGCCGAACTGGTTGACCTGCTCCGTGCCCAGACCGAGGCTGTTTGTGGTGATGGGCTTGGAAACGCCCGAGTAGTCCTCGATCAGTTCCCGCTGCTCGTCGCAGAAGTCCCGGATGGTGGCGGACGTGAACCGTTCGTAGTCCAGCGCCAGGGACGGATGCACGCCGGCGGGCGTGCGGCGGGGGGCCGGGATGTGATGCCAGTCGGAGAACTCCTGGCTCCAGAAGGCGCCGCACCACAGCTTGTTCAGGCGCTCGATGGTGCCGTAGCGGCGCTTCAGCCATTCACGGAACGCCTGTTCGCAGTCGTCGCAGTAACAATGCCCGCTGCCGTGGCAGCCCAACTCGTTGTCGATCTGCCAGGCGAGCACATTCGGGTTGTTGCCCAGATTACGGGCCAGTTCCCGGACTATCCGCCGCACGTAACGTCTGTAGGGCCGGTTGTTCAGGCAGACGTGCCGGCGGCTGCCGGCGTACCATTTTTTGCCCTCCCTGTCCTCCGGCATCATGGTCGGGTGACGATTGAACAACCATGGGGGCGGGGTCGCCGTGGGGGTGCAGAGGATGACCTTCAGGCCCGCCGAACTGAGGACGTCGATGGCTCTCTGAAGCCAGTCCAGATCATATTGGCCCCGACGCGGCTCCAGACGCGACCAGGCAAACTCGCCTATACGCGCCACGTCGACGCCCGTCTCACGCATCAGACGGGCGTCTTCGGCCCAACGGTCCTCGGGCCAGTGTTCCGGGTAGTAGGCCACCCCGATTCGCATCCATGCCTCCCTGGTCGCGTTGAGCGGTGCCGGTGCGAGACCGGCAAACGCAAGGAGCATTATAATAGGAGACCCTTTCGGAAAATCAAGCTTCCCGCCCGCCGGACTGCGGTCTGCCCGGCCGGCGGAAGCCGCCCGTTTGCGCCGCCTCGCCTGCTGCACTATATTGGTAAGGACGCACGGCGGGCGGGTCCACCGCACCGCTCACTTCCCCGGGATACCCGATTTCTCTGGAGGATCGCCCATGGTAAGCAGGATCATCGTAGGTGAGTCCGGCGGACCGACCCCGGTCATTGACTGGGAGGTGGCCGGCATCATCGATGCCGCACAGAATGCCGGCCTCGAGATTTACGGTATGATCAACGGGCTGGAGGGCCTGTTGAACGCCAACATCGACGGTAACGTCGTGGACCTGACGAACATGGACCCGATGTCGTTCGTGTTCAACGGTCCGGGTGCCGGCCTGAAGACGACCCGCATCAAACCGACAGAGGAGCAGTACAAGAAGATAGCCGCCAACCTGGAGGAGCTGGGCGTTGACGGTGTCGTGTACATTGGCGGCAACGACAGTGCCGACCAGTTGCTGGGCCTGACCAGGGAGGTCGACCTGGCGGGCATCCACGCTATCAAGACGGTTGACAATGACCTGCCGGCGACGCACCACTGCCCCGGGTGGGGCTCGGCGGCGCTCTACAACGCAACCGCGCTGAAGAACGTCCACAGCGACTTCTCTTCCTACCGGGTCAGGGCCAACTTTGCCGGCGATGACGGCGTTTACCAGGGCTGGGACATCGCCCCGGTCATCGTCTATCAGGTGATGGGCCGCAAGGCCGGCTGGCTGGCGCAGGCGACCGGTTTCTCCCGGGTTGACCCGAAGGGCGACATGGTGCCCGGCGCGCCCCCGCAGATCATCCTCAGCAAAGAGAATCTGTTCGACAAGGACGCTTTCCTCGATCTCGTCGAAGCCTGCCTCACTCAGCTCGGCGAAGCGGTCATCGTCGTCCAGGAAGACCTCACCGAGATAAACAGCGGCAAGAGCATCGCGGAGGTCTTCGGCACGGAGGTTATCCGCGACGCCCACGGCAACATCCAGCACGGACGTGCGACGTCGTTTTCGCCGGCCGTATTCCTCAGCCAGCTGGTGGCTGCCGAACTGAGCGTTGAGGCGGTGCCGGGACGGGTCAAGGACTGCACCCTCAACCCGCAGCACATCCAGCGGAGCTGCATGATGTCCGAGATCGACGCGTCCGAGGCTTACAAGGTCGGCTACGCCAGCGTTGAGGCGATGGTGTCGGGCGAGACGAGGAAGTCGGTCGTGCTCAAACGCGACGGCGGCGTCACTCGCACGGGCCTGACCGACCTGAGCAACATCGCCGCCAAGGAGCGGCAGGTCCCGGCCGAGTACATTGATGGCATGGAGGGTCCGACGCAGGAATTCATCGACGAGTACATCTACACCATCGGCGGCCCCGTGGCGCTGCCACACTACTCGAAGATGAAGTTCCGGCCCGTCCCCGTGCCGGAGAAGATCACCGCGAATCCCTACGTGAAAGAAGCCGACTGAGCGGGACGTCATCTGGTCACATTCGCGGGCCGCAGGTGCGAACCCGTTCCTGCGGCCCGCGCCTTTTTCCGGCCACGCCGGTCTTACTCGACCTCCTCGGTCGGCAGCCGCTGCAGCCACGCCCGGGGAATGATGCGCGGTACAGCGTCCGGGCATTCAAACGTGATCTCTACCTGTTCTGCAGTCGCAATAGCCTCCAGCGGGTAGATGCCCGTGACCCACGAGCAACCGGACCATACCTGTACGTTCGGCACCAGGAGTTCCTCTTCCACGGTTTCGCCGTCCGCTTTGACGTTGATCGGCATGGCATCCGCGACGACCTCTTCCCGGCCGACCGCGCCGCGGTACGCAGCGTTTCGCGAACGGAGTCTGAAGGATAGACGCAGTCCGTCCATGCCGGTATGTTCGGCCGGCCCGGCAAGGGCGGCCCCGCTCGTCAGACACCGGATCGTCTCGCGCTCGCCTTCGAACGGCAGGTCCAGCTCCCGAACCTTTCCAGTTACAGGATCACCGCCGACGTTGGCCCCGAGGTCGAACCGCTCCTCGGCTTTGGTTCCGAGTCCGACCAGCGCCATCTGCTCCCCTGCCAGAGTCACCCGCAGTTCGTCCCAACTGGCGGTGCAACGGGGCTCGAAGCCGATGTCGTGAAAGAGAATCCGTGCATCCTGCAGCTCATCCACCGGGAGTTCGATCTCCAGCGGTTCCGCCGTTCCGTTGACCACCACCAGCAGGCCGTCGCTCCCTGAACCGGTCAGGAATCCGTGCCAGGGTGACTGGCAGGGGACGCCTCCCACCGGCCGCGTGGGGGCGCCCCGTCGGTAGAGGTCGAAGAACAGTTCGCGCGCCCTGCCCAGGAACCGCACGTCATCGTCTGACAGAAGGCCCACGTCGCCGTAGAAATGCGCTTTCCGCCCTCCCCTGCCCAGACTTTGCAGCCACGTGCGCCGCCACCCGCGCTCGCCCAGGTAGTAGATGGTGTTCGTCGTGCCCACCATGCAGCCGTGGTCGTCTATGCGTTCCAGCGGCAGCCCGCTGTAGTGGAACTTGTGGACCACGTGGTCCTGGTACATGTCCACGGCCCGGCGCAGAGAGGCGCACGGTGCGTCGGCGGGCCGGGGGTCTCCGCTGTAAACGTAGTCCATCACGTCCAGCCACGCCGGCTCAATACCGGGCACTATCTCGCCGGTGGTGTCGCTGTAGTAGCCGTCGCGGTAGGCGAAGCGGTTGTAGGCCAGCATGACGACTTCGGGATGCTTCGACCGCACGCGGCGGCAGACGCGGCGCAGAGCGGTGACGTTGCGACGGTAGATTTCCCCGCGCTCCATGCCGCGGCGTCGAGTGCTGACGGCGTGAAAGTTGGCGAAGTCAAACTTGAACATGCCGATGCCCCATTCCTCGATAGCGTGGAGCATGGCTCCCTCGAGGTCGTCGGCGTACGGTCCGTCGAACAGGCAGTGGCTGGCGCCATCGTGAACGTCCAAGCTGTCGGCCCACTCGTCTCGTCCCGCAACCCGGCCCCCGGTGGTGTCCAGCCAGAGCCCCGGCGTCATGCCCAGCTCTTCCATGCGCCGCCGGGCCGGCCCGAACCCGTTCGGCCATGTCTCCGGGTTGAAGCGCGTGTAGTCCCCCGGCTGCTCAAACCAGAAGCAGTCGATGAGGTAGTAATCGAACCCGACGCCGTGCTCGCCCTTCCACCGGCCGAGCGTGTCCAGGACGCCCATGGTCATCTCTTCGGTCAGGCGCACGTCGTCGCCCAGTTCGTCGTGCAAGGCCCAGTCGCAGTAAATGGAGAGTGGCTGGCGCACCGCGGCAATCCCCCGAAAAAAGCAGGGCGGAACCCCGAGGCTCCGCCCGCATGAACTCATGGATCAGCCGCCGACCGGCGGCCATTGGTCGCTCAGACGGCGACGACTTCTTTCACCTCTGGGATCTCCTTCTTCAGGCGCGCCTCGACCCCCTGCTTGATGGTCATGGTCGCCATAGGGCAGCCCTGGCATGCGCCCTGGAGTTCCACCTTCACGGTTCCGTCTTCGGTCACGTCGAGAAGCTTCACGTCACCGCCGTGCATCTGCAGCGACGTTCGGACATCGTCGAGAACTTTCACAACGTCTTCGCGGGAAACCATACTCGTCCCTTTCTTTCGTTTACCGGCCGATACGTTCTACGGGTAACAGCGCCCGGCGCGAACTCAACCGCCGGAACTCTTCTCCGACGGAGACTCTATATCCACCGGTCGCCCCCGTTCGGGTTGTTTCTTCTTCAGCCTGACGGTCAGCACGCCATCTTCGAGCAGGGCCGTCACGTCGGCTTCGTCGTCAACGGCCGCGGGCAGCGGCACACGTCGGCTGAACTCGCCCTCGCCGCGCTCGTCAAGGCGGCATTCGTACTCTTCGTACTCCTCCTTAGCCCCGCGGCTCTGAATCAGCAGACTCCCCGGCAGCAAGCTTAGCACCAGCTCATCCCGGGAAAAGCCGGGCACTTCAGCGCGAACGACAATTTCATCTCCGCTCTCATAGATGCTCACAGGCGGATAGCCCGTGCGGACCAGGTGGCTGATGCCCGGCACCCGGCGAAACGCCTGGTCCATAGTTTCAGCCATCTCGGAGAGCTGCTTGCGCATCTGCTTCCAGACGTTCTCCTGTTGCATGATCGCACCTCCTGCCTCGAACTCGCCTCATGTCCATTATACCGGAGCCGACGCTGCGGTTAAACGCCTCATGCGTGCCCCTGCTTCCCCTCCCGGCGTGCCTGAACGATCTCTTCGGCCAGGTTCTCCGGCACCGGCTCGTAGTGGTCGAATCGCTGATCGAAGTGGGCACGCCCCGAGGTGAGGCCGCGGAGTTCCGTCGCGTATCCGAAGGTTTCTGCCAGGGGGATGACAGCCTTCACTACCTGAACGCCGCTGCGCGTTTCGGTGCCCGTGATGCGGCCACGCCGCGCGCAAATGCTGCTCACCGCCGGTCCGCTGTATTCCTCCGGCACCGTGACGTTCATGGTGCACACGGGCTCCAGGAGACGCGGTTTACCCTGCATGAAGCCGCGGCGGAACGCCTCGCGGGCGCAAGTGTGGAAGGCCATCTCCGAGGAGTCCACCTCGTGCGCCGATCCGTCCACAAGGTGCGCGGCCAGGTCCACAACCGGCGCGTTGGCGTAGACGCCCTCCGCCATGGCATCCACGATACCCCGTTCGACTGACGGGATGTACTCTTTCGGCACGGCACCGCCGCGAATCTCGTTGTGGAACTCGAAGCCCTGCCCCGCTTCCAGAGGTTCCAGCAGAAGCTCCACGTGGGCGTACTGCCCGCGGCCGCCGGTCTGCTTGACGTGCTTGTAATCGATTGTCGCCGGTCGCGTCATGGTCTCCCGGTAGGCCACGGCGGGCTGACCGACGTCCGGGTCCAGTTTGTACTCGCGCCTCAGGCGTTCCAGCAGCACCTCCAGGTGCAGCTCGCCCATGCCGCTTATGACCGTCTCTTCGGTCTCCGGATTGTGCTTGACGGTGAAAGTGGGGTCCTCGTCGGCCAGGTGGCGCAGGGCCTTCGCCAGCTTCTCTTTCTCACTCGCGGACTTCGGCGAGACCCGTATCGAGAGCACCGGCGCGGGGAACTCGATGTTCTCCAGAAGTATCGGGTTCTCCTCACAGCAAAGCGTGTCGCCCGTGGAGGTGCCCGACAGCCCCACCGCGACGCCGATCTCACCGCACCAAAGCGCGTCCCGATTCTCCGTGCTGTCCGCGTGCATCAGCATCAGTCGGGAGACGCGCTCCTTCTTCTCCTGCGTGGCGTTGTAGACGTAGCTGCCGGCTTCCAGTTTTCCGGAGTACACGCGGACGTATGTCAGCTTGCCCATGTGGCGGTCGGTCACGACCTTGAAGGCCAGGGCGGCCAGGCTGTCTTCGTGGGTGTGTCGGCGTTCGACGGTCTCGCCCTCACCCCGGAATCCGACCACCGGAGGCAGGTCGGCCGGCGACGGCAGATAGTCAACCACGGCGTCCATGAGCCGTTGAATGCCCTTGTTCTTCAGGGCCGAGCCGCAGAGGACGGGCACAATCTCGCCAGAGAGGGTGGCCGACCGGAGCGCTTTGCGGAGTTCGGCCGCCGAAACGGGTTCGTCCATGCAGAACTTCTCGAACACAACTTCGTCGGCCTCGCCGGCGTGCTCTATGAGGGAGTGTCGCCAGTCCGCGGCCTCCTCCGCCATCGCTTCCGGGATGTCGTCCTCGTGATACCGGGCGCCGAGCGTTTCGTCGTCGTAGTAAACGGCTTTCTCCGCGATCAGGTCCACCAGGCCCAAGAATGCTCCGTCCTCGTAGACGGGTAGCATCACGGGCACCGGCGTCGCCTCCAGGCGATCCTCGATTTCGTGGATGACGCGCTCGAAGTCGGCCCCGACGCGGTCCATCTTGTTGATGAACGCGATGGTCGGCACGTCGTATTTCTCGGCCTGACGCCATACCACCTCCGACTGCGGCTCCACGCCCCCGACGCCGCAGAACAGCGCGATGGCCCCGTCCAGCACGCGCAACGAGCGCTCCACCTCCACGGTGAAGTCCAGGTGCCCGGGGGTGTCGATCAGGTTGATGCGGTGGTCGCGCCAGTAGGTTGTCGTAGCGGCGCTGACGATGGTGATGCCGCGTTCGCGCTCCTGGTCCATCCAGTCCATGGTGGCATCGCCCTCGTCGACACTGCCCATGCGATGGGTGCGGCCGGTGTAGTACAGCATCCGTTCGGCGACGGTCGTCTTGCCGGCGTCAATGTGCGCCATAATGCCTATATTGCGCACATCGCCAAGATTGATTCGATTCTTTGCCAGTTCAGTGGTGCTCATGAGTCTATCACAGCAAAGTAGAGGCCCCGGCGCCCCAGAGCGGACAGAGATACAAACAACGCCGCCCACGAGAAAAGGACGATACCCCGGAGGAGAGGAGAAGATTGGCTGACTGCCAACACCACAATATTATAGCATGTACGGCTGGTGGCCGCAAACCAAAACAGACATCCTCGGGCGTGGCAGCGGCTCGCGGCACCACCTATCGAGACTTTTTCCCGGGATCGAAGGGCTTCCTCCCGACGATCACGCACTGCCTGTTCAGCAGCACGTCCGGGCTTGTCGCCTCTACAAAATCGGGGCTGCCATTCCGCTTTGCCCTCAGCCAGCTCTGCAAGCAGAGCAAGCTCCAGAGCGGGAAGCTGAACACTGCGGTTCTTCCGTGCAGGTGGAAAAACTCCCAGTGCACGACCTCGAACGTAGCGCACCTGAACTCCTGACGGAACCAGGTGGGTGGCAGGCACGAGATATGCCCCCGGTCCTTTTTCGGTTCACCCAGGCGCACTTCTTCCGGTCGCTCTTTGGTCAGGCGGCCACGCAATAGAAATCTTATGCGCCGCAACAGGCTGGCGAAGTTTGGGACCTGCACCAGGACCCATCCGCCGGGCCTGACAATCCGGCGGAATTCCCGAAGCGTGTGCCGGGGGTTCTCCGTGTGCTCAAGACCGGCCACACAGCAGATGGCCTCAAAGGAGCCGTCGTCGAACGGAAGCTCTCCGTCCAGGTCGGCCCGCCTGCACTCGGCGTCAGGCAGTTCCAGCGCTCCGGGGTTGATGTCGGCCGCTACCGTCTCGTAACCCCGGCTCCTCAGGTGAGCGTACAGCCCCCCTTTCCCGCACGGAAAGTCCAGCACCCGGCCGCGGGGGCAGTAGCGCTGTAACAGTTCTGCTACCTTACTTTCGTTTTCGCTCATCGCCATCGCCAACCCCCCGAAGCCTCGGCCGTCGGTTACTGTAAGCTGAGCAGGATACCAGGCACTGCAGCCCACACGCAATCGCGAGCAGGGAGGTCCTCATCGCGCGCCCTGCGTGGTGCTCGGCGGGCGAACGGCCTCGCCCTCAACGGAAGGAGCGCATCAGGTCGAGCATTCGGTCGGGACTGACGTACTCCGCGAAGGTGCTCTCCCGGCCCTCGACGTCGCGCAGCACTATGAAAGGCACCCCCGGGATGCCGTACTCGGCGATGAGGCGCTGGACTTCCGGGTCACCCGAGTCGGTCAGGTCGATCTTGCCCATTACGAAGCGTTCGGCTTCTTCCACCACGCGCGGGTCGCGGAACGTGGTGCGCAGCATCTTCTTGCATGCGACGCAGTTCTCGGTCCAAAAGTCCAGCAACAGCGGACGCCCCTCCGCTTCCGCGCGGGCGACCGCCTCCGGCTCCGATTCCACCCATTGGATGGTCTCGGACGGCGTTGCGGCCCCCGCGGGTGCGGACGCAGGCAGGCTGTCGCGCGCGGCGACCAGGAACACTGCAAGGGCTGCCACCAGAAGCAGCAGTCCCGCGGCCTTACGCGCCCGTAGCCAGAGCCCGGCATCGGCGGCAAGGTGGTCAAAAGCGCCTACGAATACGCTCAGCACCAGCAGGAAGCCGGCCACAAAAAGGAGATATGCCGTTCGCGGCAATACGCCGCTGTGCCCCACGAAATACACGGCGACCCCGAGCAGCAGCAGGCCGAAGATGTGCTTCACCGTAACCATCCACTCGCCGGACTTCGGCAGCGCCTCTGCAAGCCCCGTAAACGTGCCCAGCACTACCAGCGGGGTTCCCATGCCCCAGGCGAGCGCGAAGAACATGACGAATCCCAGCAGCAGACTCCCCTGCTGTCCGACATAGAAGAGGACCGCGGTGATGATCGGAGCTATGCAAGCCGTCACGGCCGCGCCCGACAGAAGGCCGATGACCAGGATGCCCGCCAGGCCGGCCTTGCCCTGCAATCGGCCCTGGAGGCGTTGCAGTCTCTGCGAGGTGATGTCAAACGAGTACCAGCCGAACATGGCCCCGGCCAGAAGAACGAAGATCACGGCCAGCGCCAGATAAACGACCGGGTGCTGGAGGAATGCGCCGAACATGCCTCCAGTGGCGGCCGCCACCACGCCGACCGTCGAGTATGTGATGGAGATGCCAAGGACGTATACGAGCGAGCGCGTCAGTCCGCCCAGACGGCTGCGTCCCGCGGTCGCCCCGACTATGCTGATGGTCACGGGAATCAGAGGATAGACGCACGGGGTCAGGGCCAGGCCGAGACCGGTTACGAAGGCCAGCAGAATGGCCGCCAGCACTCCGTGCCGGGCAAAGCGTTCCTTCGTGGTCTCAAGAGACTCCACTCCGGCCGAGGCCGGCCGGGCAGGTTCGTCGGCCTGCCCCGGCAGGGCAATTTCCTGGCCCTCCTCTGGAGGAAGCACCCTCAGAGTGGCCGGTAGTTCCGCGCTGGAGAGCTGGCAGTAGCCCGGAGAACACGTCTGATAGTCCGCGCCGAACAGAAGCTCGTAGTCGCCGGGAGGCGTATCGGCCGCGATATCGAGGACAAGGCCGACGGTGAATTCACCGTCGAAATACTCGACGGTGCTCTCCAATATGTCGTCGTACTTCTCTTTCGACTCCGGGTATATGGCCTCCCCGGCCCGGATGCCCTCCCCCGCTCCACCGGCATCCAACAGGCTGAGCCGCATGCCGGCTCTTTGAACGTATCTGTCGGCCGGGCAGGTGAAACGGAATTGGGCGATGGTCCGGCCGCCGGCCCCCTGCCGAACCGGCTCCAGTTTGACCTCCACGTCGGCGGTCTGCGCGGAGGCGACCTGCCCCCAGAGCGCAACGAGCATGATAATGAGTGCTGCCGGCCCAGCTTTCTTGTTTATATTCATATTAATCTACCACGCTTCCAGTTCGCCGACTATCTCCTCAACCAGGTCCTTGGCCGTGACGATGCCAGCGGCGCGCTCCTCCTGGTCCACAACCACCGCGAACTGCTGTTTGGCATTCCTCAGAACGGTCAACCCATCGGCCACGGACATGTCATCCCGAAGGTACAGCGGGTCTCGTGCCAGCTTCTTCGCCTCGGGCTTGCCCTCAGCGCTGGCGACGTCCAGCACGTTTATCACCCCTACGATGTTCTCGCGTGCCCCGCTGAAGACCGGGAAGCGACTGTACCTGTGTTCCCGCAGCACCCGACAAAGTTCATCCCAATCGGCCCCTTCATCCACCACAACCACCTCGTCCAGGGGCGTCAGGGCCGAGCCCAGCTCCACCGAGCGGAGGCGCAGTATATTCTCGGCGATCCTGCGTTGGTACGGTGAGAGCGCTCCGTGTGCGGCGCCCTGACTAAGGTAGAAGCGGAAGGTGTCCCGGGTAACGAGAGGGTGTTGTGGCCGGCGCTTCCGGCCCAGCAACAGATGCGGCAGCCCGCTGAACCAACGCAGCACGGTCGCCAGCGGATAGAACACGATCCGTGAGACCTGCAGTGGCCAGACCGCCACGGGCATCAAGCCGTCGGCGTGGTGCTGGAAAAGCGACTTGGGGATTACCTCGGCGAAGACCAGCAGAATTGGCGGCATGATGAGGCTGCTGTACAAGTCCGCCTTGTGCCCCAGCGGCGTCCCGCGCAGAAGCTCGGTGCAGACTACGGTGGAGATGTAAACCCCGATGTTCGTGCCGACGAGGCAAGTGCTGATGGCCACCTGGGGGTTCCTGACCAGACGTTGCAGTGCTCGCGCAGCGGGGACGCCGTGCTCAGCTCGCACCCAGACGCGCAGCCGGTTGACGCAGTAGAAGCCTGTTTCGCTGCCACTGTGGAAAGCTTCCAGCAGGAGGGCGGCCACAAGCAGTATGTACTTAGTCATTGTCGCTTCCCTCCCGTTCCTCGGGATGGAAGCTGACGAGCAGGCTGTCCACCCGGCGTCCGGCCATGCGTTCCACGGTGAACTCCGTATCGCCGACACGGACCGTTTCCCCCTGCCGGGGCAGTCTCTCCAGCGTGGCCATGACCAGCCCGCCGACGGTGTCCACCTCCGCCTCGGGCAGCTCAACCCCGAGCAGTTCCTCCCATTCTCTCACGGCAAGATCGCCCTTGACGCGAAAGCGACCGTCTTCGGTCAGCGCCACGTCGGGAGGGCGTTCCCTGTCATACTCGTCGGTAATCTCGCCAACGATTTCCTCGAGCAGGTCCTCTATGGTTACCAGGCCCGCCACCGAGCCGTATTCGTCGATGACGAATGCCGTCTTCGAGGCCTCCTCCCGACAGAGGTTCAGGGCCTCCTCCACCGTGGCGGTTTCCGGCAGGAAAGGGACGGGGCGGACATAAGTCTCGAGGGGCTCCTCCCCCCGGCGGAACAGCACATCCTTGATGTGGATGACGCCCTGCATGTTCTCCACGCGTCCGCGGTATGCGGGGATGGTGGTGAGTTTCTCCCGCCGGAACAGCTCCAGCAAGTCCTCCGCGGGGTCCCCGAGATCGAAGGCCACCATCCGCACCCGGGGCACCATCAGCTCCCGCACGCGCACGTCGGACAGAGATATCACCTCCGCAAGCATCCGGCCCGCCCCGGGTTCCAACACCCCCTGGCGCGCGCTCAGGGTGACCAAGGTCTGCAGCTCCTCGGGAAGCATAGCCGGCCCACGACCACCGCCGGTCAGCACGGCCGCGTAGTCGACCATCTTCTCCAGCGGAAGGACGATGAAGAACAGCGCCTTCTGGAGCACGTAAAGTGGAAAGGCGGCCACGCGCGAGAATCCCCGGTAGGACAGCACGGCCAGATTCTTCGGCATCACCTCCCCGCCCAGAATGACGGCCAGCAGCGCCGCCAGACCCAGGAGGAAAGTGCCGGTGTCTCCAAGACGCGGATGCAGGTCCACGGCCAGAAGATACGAGACGCTGTAGAAGATCACGTTGACCAGCATGTTGCCGAACAGAACCGTGATAAGCAGCCTCTTCGGCGTATCGCGCAGCAGGGCCGCGATGCGGTCAACCCCGGACGACTCCCGCATCCGGCTCAGCTCCTCAGGGGGAATGGAAAAAAGGGCAGTTTCCGACCCGCTGAAGAAGCCCGACAGGCAGAAGGTGGCGAACAGGATAGTCAGGCGGAGGAATAGGTTGGGTATGTCGTCGGCCACGTTCCCATCTCGTCTAACGCGTGTTTGCCATTGGGCGCACCAAAGGCCGAATGGACCCTCTCAAGATACGTAATGGCGGCCGGCAAGTCAATGCCGACCGCCAGGCCAATGCTCCGTGCCCCTTGCGGTCGCCGCCGGGCCTTCCCTATAATGATTCGACCTATCTCACTCCCCGCGGGACGTCACGCCATGAGCTACTTCCGACCTGACATCGAAGCCATGGAAGGCTACACGCCCGGCTACCAGCCGAAGGGATCCGGGTGGACGAAGCTCAACACCAATGAGAACCCGTATCCGCCCTCCCCTCGGGTTCTGGCCGCCATCCGCGGTGCGGCCGGGGAGGATTTGCGCAAGTACCCCGACCCCATGGCCGATGCCTTCCGCGAGGCCGCCGCCGAGCTCCTCGGCACCAGCCCGGATTGTATCCTCTGCGGGAATGGGTCGGATGACCTGCTCAACATGGCCATGAGGGCCTTCTGCGCCCAGGGCGACCCCGTGGCATTCCCCTACCCCACCTACAGCCTGTATGTCACGCTGGCGCGCATCCAGGGCGCCCGGCCGGTGAAGGTCGAGTTTCCGGAGGACTACCGCCTGCCCGCGGAGCTGGCGACCACCGGCGCCCCGCTGACCCTCTTGTGCAATCCCAACGCGCCCAGCGGCACGGCCGTCTGCCCGGAGGAAGTGGCTCGTCTCGCCGACCACCTCGACGGGGTTCTGGTAGTGGACGAGGCTTACGTGGACTTCGCGGACGCGGACTGCATGGAACTGCATCAGCGGTTGGACAACGTCATCGTTATGCGGACCATGTCCAAGTCCTACAGTCTGGCCGGCCTGCGCTTCGGCTATGCCGCGGCGAATCCACGCCTGATCCAGGGGCTCACCAAGGTCAAAGACTCCTACAATGTGGACTCGTTGGCCATCGCCGGCGCGACCGCGGCCATCAGGCATCAGAGCTATTTGCGCCAGAACGTTGAGCACATAAGAGATAGCCGACGACACCTGATCGCGGCCCTGCAGGACCTTGGCTTCGAATGCTATCCTTCCCAGACCAACTTCGTGCTGGCCCGCCCTCCGGCGCCCTTTGAGGCCGAGCAACTGTTCCAGGAGTTGTTTGACCGCAAGATACTAGTGCGCTATTTCGACGAACCGCGGCTGGATGAGTGGCTCCGGATTACGGTCGGATCCGAAGATGAGATAGAGACTTTGCTGAGCACTCTGAAAGGTATAATCGCTGCGGCCAGGACGGGAGGCGAGTGACCATGGGCGAGCAGACGCGACGGGCCACCGCAGAACGTGAAACGCGTGAGACATCCATATCCGTGGAAATCGACCTGGACGGCACGGGCCGGGCTCACGTCAGCACCGGCGTGGGCTTTCTGGATCACATGCTGGACCTGCTGGCGAAACACTCCGGCATCGACCTGACCTGTCGGGCCGAGGGCGACCTGGA
Organism: Candidatus Brocadiia bacterium; assembly: GCA_046483385.1. Classification (GTDB taxonomy): domain Bacteria; phylum Planctomycetota; class Brocadiia; order SM23-32; family SM23-32; genus B1Sed10-231. The sequence continues at coordinate 27,135 of JAWODG010000129.1, forward strand.
GGTTGACTCCCACCACACCACCGAGGACGTCGGCATCGTGCTGGGGCAGGCCCTGGAGGAAGCTCTGGGCGAGAAGAAAGGCATTTCGCGTTTCGCCGACGCCCGCGTGCCCATGGAGGAGAGCCTCTGCGCCGTTGCCCTGGACCTGAGTGGGCGGGGTTCGCTCAATTTCAACGTCACGTTCCCCTCGCAGAAGGTCGGGCAGTTCGACGTGGAGCTGGTCGAGGAGTTTCTGAACGCTTTCTGCGTCAACGGCGGGATCAACATGCACGTGGACCTGGTGCGCGGCGGCAACTCCCACCACGTGGCCGAATCCGTGTTCAAGGGCGTCGCGCGCGCCCTGCGGCAAGCGGTCAGGGTCGATCCGGGCCTGGCCGGCGACGTCCCCTCGACCAAAGGCGTCCTATAGGGCCTCACCTTCGAGCGGCGCCAGGTATCCGTCCACGGCGCACCGGTAGCGGGGCTCATCCGCCGGCTCGCGCGGCGCTTTGCTGACCGTTGCCCTGTCCAGCAGGCGACGCATCGCTCCCTCATCTGCCGGCTCGCCGAAAACAGCTTCCAGCGCGCGGCCCACATCCCCCAGGCTGAAAGGCTCCGGAACGAGCGCGAACAGCATATGGGTACGTTCGCAAAGCCGACGGAGCTTCCGGACCCCGGCCCGCAGGATGTCGGCGTGGTCAAACGCCAGTTGCGGCGGGTCGTCTGCCGGATGCCACGCAGCGTGGGCCGCGTCGTCGCCCGCAGAAGCGTCGGTCCGGTCGGGGCGCACGGCGACAACGTAAGCGACGCTGACGTTCCGTCCGCGGGGGTCCCGTCCGGGCTTGCCCCAGGCGCCTATCTGTGCCATCGCAGTCGGCCCCAGACCGGTCTCCTCGGCCAGCTCCCTTGCGCATGCGTGTGGGATGTCTTCGTCTTCATCGACAAAGCCCCCGGGCAGGGCCCAAAGCCCTTTGTAGGGATCGTGCCCGCGCCGGATGAGGAGCACGCGGAGGCCGTCCTCCGGGTCGAGTGAGAAGGCGACGGCGTCCGTGGTCACATACATCTTCCGGGGCGCCTCACCCATCCTCCACCTCCTCCACGGCGAGTTCCGGCGCCACAAGGCGCCCCGCCAGCGGGAAATGAGGCCAGTCGGCCCCCGAGTACACCTTCAGTGCCGGTGCGGCCTGGACGCGCTTGAAGCCCGCCCGCTTCACCTGCGCGAGTATCTCACCCACCAATGCCGCGTCGGAACCGCGAGCAGCGATCTCTTCCGAACTCAGGCCGTCGTCCAGATAGAGGCCCAGCACCTCATCCAGGACATCGTAGGGAGGCAGGACGTCCCGGTCTTTCTGCTCGGGTTTGAGTTCGGCGCTGGGCGGACGTTCTATGACGAACTCTGGTATCAACTCACCGTCCCGGTTGATGTGTTCTGCCAACCGGTAAACCCACGTCTTCGGGGTGTCGCCGATGACTGCCAGCCCGCCGGTCATATCCCCGTACAGGGTGCAGTAACCGACGGCCAGTTCGCTCCGGTTGCCGGTGGCCAGCGGCATGGCGCCGAACTTGTTGGCGTAGGCCATCTGCACCGTTCCCCGGATGCGCGCCTGGATGTTCTCCTCCGCCGTTCCGCGTTCGGTTCTCGCAAAGATGGGCGAGAGGGCCTTCTCGAACTCAACGCGCAGTCCCTCGATGGGCACCGAGCGGCAGTGGATCCCCAGGTTCGCGGCAATGTTTTCGGCGGCCTCCCGGCTGGCCTGGCTCGAGAAACGCGTGGGCATGACCAGCGCCACCACGTGATCAGCCCCCAACGCGTCCGCCGCCACCGCGGCGACAACGGCGCTGTCTATGCCGCCGCTGAGGCCCAGCACGGCGTCGCGGAAGCCGTTCTTGTGAACGAAGTCGCGGAGGCCCAGTCTGAGCGCGGCGTACAGGTCGGCCACCTCGTCTTCGCTCCCGCACGGCGCCCTGCCCTGCCCGTCCGTGTCGAAAAAGGCAGTTGTGGCTTCGAAACGTACGGTCTTCGCCCGTGCAAGCCCCCGGCTGTCGTACAACGCGCTGCCGCCGGGCAAAACATCCTCGCCGTTGCCGCCCACCAAACCGGCGTGCAGCAACGGAGTCCGACTCCGACGGGCCAGACCGGCATAGCCGCGCTCCTGGTCATACCGATCGCGCACGTGGAACGCCCTGTCCGTCAGGGAGACGACGAGTTCGCAGTCAACCGGCGCCGGACGTTCCGTCTCCCCGATCAGTATGCCCACACACAGACCATCAACGTCCATGCGGCCGGCCTCGCCGTCCCTGGCCACAACGCGCCTCCCTCGCGCGTCGATGAGGGACACCACTGGCTCTCCGGTGCCCTTCTCGCTGACGTGGCCCAGCAGGACGGGCACATCCGCGACACATCGGCTCAGGCTCTCCAGCGCCTGCTTCTGTCGGCGCAGGAAGCCTTGCTCGCGGGCCAGAGCCAGGGGTTTCCAACCGGTGAGTGCGCACGCGGGAAAGACGGCCAGGTCGGCGCACGCCTCCCCTGCGGCTTCGAGCGACGACCTGATCATCCGCAGGTTGCCCTGGAAGTCCCCGGTCGTCGCGTTGATCTGTCCTACGGTTATCTTCATGGGGCTCCCATTGTGGGGCAAAACCAGGCGGGGTTCAAAGGGCCTGAGGCGCCGGTGATTTGACTTCCTACCCGTGTGGCGCATAATGGAGACGTTCGGACTCGCCGGGAGTGACCATGATCGCCATCATAGACAACTACGATTCGTTCACCTACAACCTCGTGCAGAGGCTGGGTGAACTGGGGGCGCGCGACATACAGGTCTTCCGCAACGACAAGATCGGCGTGGCGGAGTTGCGGGACCTTGCGCCCGACCACATCATCATATCCCCCGGTCCGTGCACCCCGCGGGAAGGCGGGGTCTCTAACGACGTCATCCGCGAGTTTACAGGCGCCGTGCCCGTTCTGGGCGTCTGCCTCGGCCATCAGTGCATCGGCTATACCCACGGGGCCACAGTCGAGCGGCACCGTCGGCTGATGCACGGCAAGACCAGCATGATCCACCACGACGGGAAGACCATCTTCCGCGGACTGCCCGACCCCTTCGAAGCCACACGCTACCACAGCCTCGCCATCCGGGAGGAGACGCTGCCGGATTGCTTCGAGGTCTCCGCGCGCGCGGAGCCCGACGAGATAATGGGCATCCGGCACAAGGAGTATCCCCTCGAGGGCGTCCAGTTCCACCCCGAGTCCTTCCTGACCACGGAGGGACCGAAGCTACTGGCCAACTTCCTCCGGCTGTAGTGTGGGGCGTTGTGAGAGGGTTTGCCGCTTGCCCGGGAAGTACGCCTGGCACCGTCCGCTTCAGGGGTCCCTCACGGAACCTGGTCAGATACCGTTTGACCGTTCGTCGGCCATCTGCACCGCTCGGGTAATCTCCGGCGGCAGGCGTCTCGGGTGACCCTCCTTGTCCAGACACGCCAGCACCATCTGCCCCTCGGCTACCGCCGCCCTGTCTTCCTTCCTGCGCACCTCGTGAGCAAAGTCGATCCGTGTTGGCCGCAGACGCTCCACCCACGTACTCAGTTCCAGCAGGTCGTCATACCGCGCGGGGCCCTTATATGTGCAGTGCGCCTCGACTACGGCCAGATATATGCCGCGCTCCTCCAACTCTCGGTAAGTTGTCCCGAGGGACCGGAGGTACTCGGTCCGCCCGACCTCGAAGTAGACGAGGAAGTGGGAGTTGTACACGACCCCCATCTGGTCGGTTTCGGCGTAGCGCACCCTGATTTCAATGCTTTTGACGACCATGTCCTTGCTCGTTCCCTGGGAGTTGGCGCAACTCAACCGCGCGGGTGATATTGCTCATGAACTGACTGGAGCCGTGAACGGTCCACGTGAGTGTATATCTCGGTGGTCGAGATGTCCGCGTGCCCCAGCATAACCTGCACGGACCGCAGGTCCGCCCCGTTGGCCAGCAGGTGAGTCGCGAAGCTATGGCGAAGCGTGTGCGGATGCACCTCCGAGCGGACCCCGGCGGCACCGGCGTGCTTCTTTACCCTCCGCCAGAGCGTCATCCGGCTGAGACGTCGGCCGGAGCGCGTCACGAAGAGTGCCGTCTCCGACCGGTCGCGACACAGTTTGGGACGGGCCTGCTCCATGTAGTTGCGCACGGCGTCCAGCGCCGGCCGCCCCACCGGTACCAGCCGTTCCTTCATGCGCTTGCCGTAGCAGCGCGCGAACCCGTACTCGAAGTTGATGTCCCCCGTATTGAGCCCACAGACCTCGGAGGCGCGCGCTCCGGTGGCGTAGAGCATCTCGAGCAGGGCCCGGTCCCGCAACGAAATGGGGGAATCCCCTTCCGGCGCGCGCAGCAGCCGCTCGACCTCCCTCTCGGAGAGCACCTCCGGCACCCTCTCCCAGAGCCGCGGCGTCTGGAAGGCCTCGGCGGGGTTACGTTCGATGTAACCGTCCAGAAGGAGGAACCGGAAGAACATGCGCGCGGCCACCAGTCTGCGCCGGATGGTGTTACCGCTGAGCCCGGCCCGGCGGCACTGTTCCACGTACCTGACCAACTGGTGCGCCGAGATTGCTTCCAGCTCGGCCTCGTTCGTCAAGCTCAGGCTCTCCAGGAAGTAGGAGATGTCGCGCTCGTAGGCTTCTACCGTATGGGCGCTGAGGCCGCACTCGGCGGCGCAGTAGTGAAGGAACTGCCCGAGCAGTTCAGCGGCTGCGACCATGGGGCGCTCCTTTTCGCGGGCGTGTTCGAGGACGAGCGACCATGGTATGGCGTCCGGAGGGGTGGTTTCAAAAAGCACCGTCCCCCCAATGGGTCGTTTGTGTTCTATCCGCGCTTGCCATAGAATGATGGGGCAAATCCGGGGAGCGATTCCGCACCTCCTTTATTCAGGGCTTGTTGAATGGACGAACAAGACAGCGAAAGCCGGTTTGGAAAATACGAAATACTAGAACGCATAGAGGAAGGCATCGCCGGGCGACTGTGCCGGGCCAGGGACACCGAGAGCGGCCGTAGCGTGCTGCTGAAGATAGTCGCTCCCGCCATCAGCCAGAACCCCGACTTCGGACGGCATTTTTACGATAAGTGGAGCGACCAGCAGTCGCTGGTGGAGCACCCAAACGTGCTCCGTGTCTGGGAGGTGGGACAGGAGGGGGACTCCCATTACGTCGCGCTCGAGGACACCGATGGGGGGCGTCTGGCCGATGAACTCCAGCACGCACCGCTCGAGACGGACGAAGCCCTCGACATCATCCATCAGGTCGCCGAAGGGCTCCGCGCCATCCACCGACGCGACGTGTTTCACGGCCACGTCAAACCCGCAGACGTCGTCCTGACGCAGGACAAACTGGGCCGACGCCTGGTTAAGGTCGCCCTGTTCGACCTGGGCGTCTCTTCGGAGGCGGGAACTGTCTCGGTATTCGGCGAGCTTCTCGGAGCGCCCAAGTACATGGCGCCGGAGGTGATCCGCGGCCGCACCCCGGGCCCGGAGGCCGACGTATTTGCCCTCGGAGTAATATCTTACGAGATGTTCACGGGCCGCGAGCCTTTCCCTTCCGAACATCCGGTCGGCTACCTCTTCAATAACTGTGAGCAGGAGCCGCAGCCCGCCGATGAGGCGAATCCGGACGTCCCCCGCGAGATTGCCCTCGTGATCCACCGGATGCTGGAGCAGCAGCCGCGCGACCGCTATGGGAGCGTCCAGCGGGTCATCGATGATCTGGACAGGTGCGTTGAGACCCTGAAGACCGGTCGGTCCGAAGTGGTGCCACACGGGACGGACTCCGCCTTCGCTCGGGACTACGACATTCCCGCCCCCAAGCCGGAGGCGAGCCAGTCGAGCGGGCTGTCCGTCGGCTATGCCGCGGTGCTGATAGTCCTCGTAGTGGCCACGGTGGGCCTCGGGGTGTACGCAGTGAGCAATCTTGGTCGGGGCTCTGCCTCCCCGCCGCCGGATGCGGGCGGAGCGGAACGGGCCGCCGCGACCCCGGGGGCTTCGACCACTCCTTCGCGGCCTACGCGGACGGGTCCGGGGGCCGCGGAAGAGGAGAGGTCCGCACGGGAGGCCTATCAGCACGCGCTCGCGGAATGGGAGCGCTACAGCGCCAAGGGGCAGTACGATCTGGGCGTGGCCGCCTTCGCCGACGTAGCGCAGCGCCACGCGGACACGCCGTTTGCCCAGCAAGCGCGCACCCAGATCGCTCGTATCTACGTGGAATGGGCCGAGTCGCTGGCGGACGAATCCGACTACGCCGGGGCGCTGGAAAAGTACCGCCAGGCGGTAAACACGGCCCCGGAGGACAGCAGTGTGGCCCGGCTGGCTAAAGGAAAAATCCCGGCCGCGACGGCCGGCCTTGCGGAGGCGGCCCGCAGCCGCGGGGACTACGTGGGGGCGCTGGAGGTCTATGAGCGGATCGCCGACGAGCACCGGGGCACGGTGGAGGCCGAACTGCTGCAGCGGAAAAAGCCTGAACTCCTGTTCAACCAGGCTTTCGTGTTGCGAGACGAGGGTAAGCTCGAGCAGGCCCGGGACCTGCTGCTCACCGTCGTGAATGAGTATGAGGACACCGAGTGGAGCGAAAGGGCGGCCGAAGCCGTTCCCGATATCTACCTGCGACTCGCCCGGCGGGAACTCGACCGGGGCAACCTCGAGGAAGCCCGGGGGCAGATACGAAAGATCGTGGAAGCCTACGGCGACCACGAGGCCGCCGAAGAGGCCGCTCGGCTCGACGCGCAGGTCCTCCACAGCTTGTTCGGCCAGGCCTTGCAGGGGGAAGACTCCGCGAAAGCGACCGACTACTACGGCAAACTGCTGAGTCTCTATCCCAACAGCGAGAGTGCCGTGCGGGCCGTGCGCGAAAAGCTCGGGCTTGAACGATCGGAGAGCCAGAAGAGGCTGACCGACACCATGGCGCAAAGCCAGTTGCGCAAGGCAAAGGACCATCGCCGGAACATGGAGTTCAGCAAGGCGCTGGATGTGCTGAAGATCGTTGTGCGGGACACCCGGGCGGATTCCCCCGGCGCCACGGAGGCCGTGGCCCTGCTGCCGGAATGGAGCTATGAGGCCGCCATGCACGCTTACGGCACCGGTTCGATGGACGAGTGCGAGACGCTGCTGGCCGACCTGGGTCAACGGTTCCCGGGCACGCCCTGGGAGGAGAAAGGGCGCCACGCGCTACAGCGCATCCAGAACCCCCCCCAGGGCATGGTCTATGTGCCGGACGGCTCCTTCTGGATGGGCACGGATCTTCAGGAGATAATCGAGATCGCCAGGAAGCACGAGTTGTCGCTGCTGGGCGGTAGCCGGGAGGAGATGGAAGTGCTGGCGGTAGCCCATGGTTTCAGCGGCGAGATACCGCGCCATAGCGCCTCCACCGATGCCTTCTACATCGACCAGACGGAAGTGACCAACCGACAATACCTGCAGTTCGTGCACGAGACCGGCCATACGCCCCCGTCCTACTGGGAAGACGGGGAGTACCCCGAGGGGCGCGGCGATTACCCGGTGCGACAGGTCTCGGCGTCGGACGCGCGGGCATACGCGGCGTGGGCCGGCGGCCGACTGCCAACGGAAGCGGAATGGGAGAAAGCCGCGCGCGGCGTCGATGGGCGCCGATACCCGTGGGGCGACCGGTTCCGGGAGGATTGCGCACAACACATGAGGTCCGAGGACGCCGGCCCGACGAACGTCGGCTCCTACAAGGCATGGAGCAGTCCTTACGGTTGCATGGACATGATCGGCAACGTGATGGAGTGGACCGCCAGCCGGTTTGCCCCGTATGAAGGCAACCAGTTGGAGGTGCCTACGGACGAAACGAACCGCCTCGTGCGCCGTGGGGGTTCCTGGAGGAAGGAGGAACTTGCCCCCATACCGACGCGCTGCGCCAGCCGCTACCCCGCCCACCCCGGCGAGGCCGACATGAACACCGGCTTCCGCATCGTGATGGACGCCGAAGCGGGTGAGAAGCTGGCTGACGAGGAGCGCGCCGAGGGCGACGAGCCGAGCGGCGAATGATCGGACTACCTACCGGACAGGAATCGCGATGCAGCAACCGCAGTGCATCGAGCCTCAACTGTCCACCATGGGGTCCGTAAAACTCTACCTGAACCCCACCTGCGCCGCGGACCTCCCGCTCGAAGAGTTGGGTCGTCTCCCCGACCTCGTCGCCGATCTGTCCGGCCGGCCCACGCGCCAGGCCGGCCGAGATACGTGCTGGGAATGGCATCCCGACTGGTATGATGGGCCGGGGCTCGTGGTTCGGCAGTACGTGCACGGGGGGCTGCTGGGGCCTTTGTTCGGCTCCCTGTTCATGGGTGAGAAGCGCATGCTGCGGGAGTTCCGCACGGCGCTCCATGCCGTGGACCGCGGCGTGGCGACCGCCCGGCCCGTTGCCCTGCGCGTCGAACCAGTGTTCGGGCCGGTGGTCCGCGCGCATTTCGTGAGCGAGCTTATTCAGGGCGCGCGGAACCTGCTGGATGTCTGCGCCGACCTGCGCGGCGAGTCCGGCACTGATCCCCCGCGGGCCCACGCCGCGCGGGCCGTGGCGGGGAGCATCGCCGACCTGCACGATGCGGGCATCCTGCACGGTGACCTGAACCTGAAGAACATACTGCTCCGAGGACTGCCCGACCGACCTGAAGTTTTCATCATCGACTTTGATCGGGCCCGCGTGCTGCCCGAGCTGGCCCTCGACCAGAGGATGCGGAACCTGGAGCGGCTCGACCGGTCGGTGGTGAAATGGGCCGACTCGCGAGCCGTCATCCGGCCGCTGGACCGCGTGCGCGTCCTGCGGCGCTATCTTGAGCGCTACCCCGCGTGGCGTCGGCAGTGGAAGGACATCCTGCGCCGCTACGCGACCGCCCACCGGCGCCACCTCCCTTTCCGCGAACGAGATTGATTGCCCTGTATTTCTCTGAGCCCGGAGGCCCGAATGGAAAGAGTGAACGCGAACGAACTGGAATACCGCTACGGCGACAGCGGCCCCAAGTACTTGTTCCGCGGACCGAACATCGATTGGGGCCTGATCCGCTTCCAACCCGGCGAGACGCTCGGGGCGCACTATCACGACGAGGTGGAGGAGACGTTCTACTTCACGCGGGGCGCAGGCGTCTTCAAGGTCGACGGCGTGGAGCACGACATCGCCGCCGGCGATGCATTCCGGGTGGAACCGGGCGAGACCCACGACGTCCTGAACACGGGCGACGAGCCCCTCGACGGGGTCTTCATCAAGGATCGCTACAGCCCGGACGACAAGGTGTCCGCGGAAGGGTGAGCCCCGGCAGATGGGCCGGACAGGCCGTTCCCCTTTTGAAATGCAGGTGGCCGCGGGCATATAATCCCTCCGATAGCTAAAGTCACCCTGAATGCAACCCTCCGCACATGAGCACAGACCACTGTGAGAGCGGCCGCCGCATAATCCAGGAGGAGATTGACGCCCTCTGCGCGATGCGGGACGGCCTCGGCCCGGAGTTCGGGCAGGCCGTTGAACTCCTGTTCAACTGCGAGGGCCGCGTGATAGTTACGGGCGTCGGCAAGGCCGGCATCATCGGGCAGAAGATATCGGCGACGCTCGCAAGCACCGGCACGCCGTCCTACTGGATGCATGCCGTGGAAGCCCGCCATGGCGACCTGGGGCGTGTGCAGACCGGCGACGTCGTGGTGGCCCTAAGCAACAGCGGGGAGACCGAGGTCGTGCAGCTTCTGCCGTCTCTGAAGAAGCTGAATGTGCCCGTCATCGCGATAACGGGCGATCCGGACTCACGGCTGGCCCGGCGCAGCGACATCGTGCTTCACATCGGCAAGGTGCAGGAGGCCTGCCCGCTCGGATTGGCGCCCTCCTGCAGCACAACGGCCATGGTGGTGATGGGCGACGCCCTGGGACTTACGCTCTTCTCCATGCGGAACTGGAAGCCCGAGGACTACGCCTTCTACCATCCCGGCGGCGACCTCGGCCGTAAGCTCATCACCGTCGACGAGGTCATGCGCAAGGAGCTCGGCAACCCCACCGCGCACTGCGAGGTGACCGTGCGTGAGGCCTTGCGGGCCATCGGCGGGCGGGGAAGCTACGGCGCCCTCAGCCTCGTGGACGACGACGGGAAGTTGGTGGGATTCTTCACCGACGGCGACTTCCGCCGGCTTATGCAGGACGGGGACCCCGACCTGCTGGAACGCCCGGTCCGTGAGGTCATGACGCAGAACCCCAAGACCATCAGTCGCGACAGCCTGGCCGCCGAAGCCTACCGCATGCTCCGCGACTACCGCATCGACCAGTTGCCCGTGGTGGACCAGGACGGCCGTCCCGCGGGCATCCTCGACGTGCAGGACTGGCTGGACGTAGAACGCGGTATGAGCGACGAACACGACTCCTGAGAGCCCCTGTCCTATGCCACTATCCCCCGAGCAGGCCACAGAGAAGGCGCGCCGGGTGCGCATGGTCATCATGGACGTGGACGGGGTCCTGACCGACGGCCGCGTTTTCTACGGCGGCGACGTTCAGGGCGTTCAGTTCAACGTCCACGACGGCACCGGCATCAAGTACCTGCATCGCGGTGGTATTCAGACCGGCATCATCACCGGGCGCAGCGTGCGGGCGGTCCTGACGCGGGCGGAAGACCTGGGAATAGAACACGTCGTGCAGGGCGCGAAGGTCAAGCTGGACGCCTACGACGCAATCGCCGAACGCACGGGCTTGCCCGATGAATGCGTGGCCTTCGTGGGCGACGACCTGACCGACATCCCCGTGTTGAGACGAGTGGGGTTCGCCGTCACCGTTCCGAATGCCGCCGCCGAGGTTTTGCAGATGGCGGACCACGTCACGGAGGAGTGCGGCGGTGAAGGGGCCGTCAGGGAACTGGCCGAGTTCATCCTGAAAGCCCAGGGAAAGTGGGCTGACATACTCGCAAGATACCTGCCCGAACGGAAGGAATCATGAAACCATGGACCGGGAACTGAACGTTGATTTGAGCGGACGCGTGGCCGCCGTAACCGGCGGGGGCGGCGTGCTGTGCAGCACTATGGCCAGGGCTCTTGGACGTTGCGGGGCCTCGGTGGCGATACTGGACATCGTCGAGGAAGCGGCCGCGAAGTGCGTCGATGATATCTGCAGCGACGGCGGCTCGGGTATTCCCGTGGTCTGTAACGTGCTGCAGAAGGACGATCTTCAGGAAGCAGCGGAGAACATCCAGAGCGAGCTGGGGCCCGTGGACATACTGGTCAACGGGGCCGGAGGCAACCGCGCCGAGGCGACGACCACGGAGGACCTGCCCTTCTTTGACCTGCCCGAAGAGGCGGCCCGGTGGGTCTTCGACCTCAACTTCTTCGGCACTTTCCTCGCTTCCCAGGTCTTCGGCAAGGAGATGGCCGCACGCGAACAGGGCGACATCGTCAACATCTCCAGCATGAACGCCTTCCGCCCCCTGACGCGCATCCCCGCATACTCCGCCGCCAAGAGCGCCGTGAGCAACTTTACCCAATGGCTCGCGGTGCACATGAACCGCAACTACGCACCGGGCATCCGCGTCAACGCCATCGCACCGGGGTTCTTTCTCACGGAGCAGAACCGCTACCTGCTGATAGACGAAGAAACCGAAGAGCTTACCCCCCGCGGGCAGACCATCATCGACCACACTCCCATGGGCCGGTTCGGCGATCCGGAAGACCTGACCGGCACCCTCCTGTGGCTGCTGAGCGAGTCCGCCGAGTTCGTCAACGGCATCGTGGTGCCGGTTGACGGCGGTTTCAGTGCGTTTAGCGGCGTCTGAACCCCTAACACACAGCCGGGAGCAGGCAATGGCATCCGAAGAGGCGTCGGTCTGGATCAACTCGCAGCAGGATGCGATGGTGGACCTCCAGCGGGAGTTGACGGCCCGCCCCGCCATCGGACCGGACAACGACGGCGAAGGGGAATGGGAAAAGGCACGATTCCTCGAGGACTACCTTCGTCAGCACGGTGTCAACCAGATAGAGCATCTGGACTGCCCGGATCAGCGGGTGCCGGAGGGAAGCCGCCCCAACTTCATCGCCACTATCCCCGGACTCCGCGAGCAGCCCGCCGTCTGGGTACTCACGCATCTCGACGTGGTACCGCCGGGCGAGAAGGCTGCCGACGGCACATGGAAGGGCTGGGACACCGACCCGTTCTCTGTCCAGAGGGTCGGCGACATGATCGTCGGGCGCGGGGTGTCGGATAACCAGCAGTCCATCGTCAGTTCTGTCTTCGGGGTGCTGGCGCTGCTGGAGAACGACCTTCGGCCCGCCCACACCGTCCGGCTGTTGTTCGTCTCGGACGAAGAAACCGGCAGCGCTTACGGGCTGGAGTACCTGCTTGAGGAGTATGCCGACCGGTTCCCCAAGAACGACGCCTACATCGTGCCCGACGCCGGCAACGAGGACGGCTCCATGGTGGAGATCGCCGAGAAGTCCGTCCTGTGGCTTGAGTTCCACGTGCAGGGCAAGCAGGCGCACGGGTCGCGGCCGGACCGCGGAATCAACGCTTTTCGCGCCGCCTCACGGCTGGTGTATCTGCTCGACACGGCGCTCAGCGACCGTTTCGACAAGGTGGACCACCTCTACGAGCCGCCCTCCTCCACGTTCGAGCCGACGCTCCACAAGGCCAACGTACCGAACGTTAACACCATACCCGGCGAGGACGTGTTCTGCTTCGACTGTCGCGTCCTTCCGGACTACAAGCTGGATTCGGTGCTTGATTCGGTGCGCGCGGAGTGCCGCTCTGTGGACGCTTCCAGCGGCACTGAGACGGAGGTCAGCGTCCGCAACCGCATGGATGCCCCCCCGGCAACGCCCACGAACGCCCCGGCGGTCAGGCTCCTGTGCACCGCCGTGGAGGATGTGCTGGGCGTCAGGCCTCAGACGATGGGCGTGGGTGGCATGACCGTGGCTTCGATTTTCCGGTCCCGCGGGCTGCCGGCGGCGGTCTGGATGACCAGCTCAGGCACGGAGCACCAGACTAACGAAAGCTGTCCGATTGCCAATATGGTGGGCGACGCGCGCGTCTTCGCCGAGGTCTTCCAGATGGAATTCTGAAAACCTGTCGTCCCCAAGACGGGGGCGCCTCAGGCAGGCTCCAGCTCCACCCCCACGGCCGTCACGGTCAGGTCCTCAAGCAGGTCACGGTCGGAGATGGTGGCCACCGCGACGCCCTGCCGGTTGGTCACGCTGAGCACGGGGATGCGCATGGTATCCCAATCCGCAAGAGGCAGCAGCGGCACCCGAAGAGTCGAGCGAAGGGGCCGCAGCATGACCTGCCCCTCCACACGGTTCAGCCCCAGGCCCGCCGCACACATCGGCATGCCGAAGACCGTGACTCCCCGGGGATAGAACGCCAGGTAGTTCTGCTCCGTGGTGTCATAGTAGAGGCTGGCCCCCCAGCCGCCGCCGGTGGCCACCTGATAGTCCCAGTAGCGCTCCACGTTGCTCAACATGTCCACGCCGAGATAGGCGGCCACGTAATCCCGCCACATGTTCTGCGAGAACCAGACGATCGGGTCCGACGTGCTGGTGTGTCGGCAGCCGTATGCTTCCATCGTTGCACGTCCGGCGGCCTCGATGTCATCGGCGAAGCGGTTCATCTTCCACCGAGGGGTCTTCATGCCCCCGAGGAGAAGGTACAGAAGGCCGTTTGAAGTGTAAATGGAGTAATCGTCCCAGCCCCTCAGGTCACCCTCCGGCAGGGCTTCCCCCGTCCACGGGTCAGCCAGGCCCTCCGTCGTGCGGCTCAGGCTGACGGCGTAATGGTCCTCCAGCCAGCCCTCCTCCTCGACGGTTTTGACGCCCTTGGAGGCGTGGGCCCGCCACCTTTCCGTCTGCGCCTTCTTGGTCCCGCACTTCTGCTCGAGGTCCGCCAGAGCCCACAGGGCCGCCTGCGCTTTGATGGCCAGGTAGACCTGCTCCCGACCGTACTGGAGCGCCGGGCTCGCATCGTCTATTGTGTTCGCCACGCCCTTGTCGGGAACGCCGTTGCCGGTGGTGTCCGACTTGACGATGAACTCCGCCAGTCGGCGGCAGAACGGCAGTTTCTTCTTCACCTGCTTCAGGTTGCCCGTATGAGCGGCCCATACCGCCAGCAGAAGCAGGTAGTTTGCGTTCTCCTCCACCTCCATGTGGTGCGGATAGACCTGCCGGCCGACCAGGTGGTCCGCACCCATGTCGTGGCACAAAAAGCCGGTGCCCTTCCCCTCCGGGCCGAGCGATTTCTCCCCGTCTATCTCGAACTCCTGCCACTCGTCCAGCAGCAGCTCCAGCAACTCCGGCCAGAGCGCCAGGTACAGCATGGCGCCGTTGTACTCCACGTCTATCGTGGAGTGGTAGTAGCAGGAGCCCTCCCAGACGCTGAACCAGTCGCTGCCGTCGCCGCGCTCCGTCCACCAGGTGTTCACGAGATAGGAATGCAGCGCCAGCGCCGCCATGTGCGAGGAGGCGGCGCCCAGACTCCAGCTCCGGAAGGCATTGTCCAGGAACTGGCATCGTTGCCGCACCCTGTCTCGGTTCTCGGCGGCCCACTGCACAAGGTCTTTGTGCGAGTCGAACACGCTCGTGTACTTCAGGGCAGTCGGCTCCTCGAACACCTCCAGCACAGGCTCTTCAACCCAGCAGGACCAGAGAAGACCCATGGTGCCGGCGCGTTCGGCGTCGAGGTCAAAGCTTCTGCGCAGCCCGCTCTGGCCCAGTGGCTCGGCGTTCGGGCACTCCACCCAGGACGGCACCTCCACCGCCATCGGTGCCGCCTCATGGCGAGCCGGGGCCGAACTGGTGAAGCGGTAGGTGAAGCCCTGCTCGGTCCGTGAGCATTCGACTCCATCGGCCGGGCTCAGCTCGAACACGATTTCGCCCCGAGTCAGGGGTGTCTCGCACTCCATGTGGCGGAATTCCGCGAGCCGGCGTACCCGCAGGTCAACGTAGTAAACGGGCGATGTCGAGATGGCCACGTCCTGCGGGTAGAACGGCGCCCGGATGTCCATCGTGAACTCGATGCCGAGCCCCGGATGCACGCCCCGGTAGCGGATGGAGGTGAGCGTGTCGAACTGCTCGACGTAGGGAAAACCGTCCGCCCGGTTGGTGAACGGCAGCGACCATGCTTTCCCCTCGGGCCCTTTCACGCCCACCGTCAGTTCCAACGGGCGCTCACGAAAGTGTCCGAAAGCGTTCTGGTATACGCGGCGGTCGTGCGGGTGGAAGATCAGGTTGAAACGTCCGCCCAGCGTAGCCGCTGCGTCGGCTATCAGGTGCATGGATGATCAGACTCCCGTAGATGCTGATCTGCCCCGAGAACACATCACTGTACGCGATGCCGGCCCCGTTTCAAGTAGAAACTCAACGTGCCCTTCCGGTTGACAACCGGCGTCCAACCCACCAGAGTAGCCTCTCCCCTGATCACCGAGCAGACTGGAGGAACTCCATGTCATCCCCTGTCCGGTTGGGCGTCCTCATCAGCGGTGGCGGCCGCACGCTGCAGAACTTTCTGGATCTCTCCGAAGCCGGTAACCTACGAGCCGATGTCGTCAAGGTCGTCTCCAGTAAACCCGACGCTTACGGACTGGAACGGGCGGCACAGCATGATGTCCCGTCGGCCGTGGTCTCGCCGGGCGACTTCGCCGGCACCGACGCTTTCAGCCGTGCCATCACCGAGGAATTGGAGGATGAAAGTGTCGAACTCGTCGCCATGGCGGGTTTCCTGTCCCTCTACCGCATCCCGGAGCGCTACAGGGGTCACGTGATGAACATCCACCCCGCCCTGCTGCCCTCCTTCGGGGGCCAGGGGTACTACGGGGAGCGCGTCCACCAGGCCGTCCTCGATTACGGCTGCAAGGTAAGCGGCTGCACGGTCCACTTCGCCGACAACGAGTATGACGCGGGACCCATCATCGTGCAGAAGGCGGTGCCCGTGATGGAGGACGACGATGCCCACAGCCTCGCCGCGCGCGTCTTTGAGAAGGAGAAGGAAGCCTACCCGGAAGCGATAAACCTCTACGCGGACGGCCGGCTGGCGATAGAGGGCCGTCGCGTCAGGGTGCTTTCGGCGGAAGAAGCCTGATAGGTGCCGGCTCCCGTCACGCCTCCCGGCCGAAGCAGACGAGGGTCAGATCGTCGCTCTGCGGCGCCACACCCACGTGGTCCCGGATGGCCTGCTGGATTTTGCGCGCCACGTCGGACGGCGACGCTTCCGCCGCCTCGATGGCCCCCGAGAGCTTCTTATACCCGAATTGCTCGCTGTCCTCGTTCATGGCCTCTATGACCCCGTCCGTGAACAGCGATATCACGTCGCCCTGCTCCATCTCCAGCTCCATCTCCGGGAACTCGGCCTCCTCGGTGATGCCCACGGGGAACCCGTTCGCGCCCTGCACACGCTCCACTTCCCCGCCGGCCCGGCGCAGCACGGGGTAGCAGTGCCCCGCGTTGGACATGCTCAGCGTGTTGCTCTCGGCGTCCAGGTACAGGATCAACACCGTCACGAACATGTCCGTCTCGGAGCTGAGCGCCACCTCGTTCAGCTTGCTCAGCAGGCCGCCGGGGCCCGACACTGTGGTGGCGAAAAAGCGGACGTTGCTGGCCATCTTGGCCATCATCAGCGCCGCCGTTATGCCCTTGCCGCTCACGTCGCCCACTACTATCACGACCCGCCCGTCGGGCAGCGTGACGAAGTCGTAGAAATCGCCGCCCACCTCAAGCGCCGTCGCATAGCGGTCCTCAAAGGCATAGCCGTCCACCTCCGGCGGGCTCTGCGGCAAGAAGCTGTTCTGAATGCGCCGCGCATTCGCGAGGTCCTGCTCCAGCCGCTCCCGCTTGAGCACCTGGCTGTGCAGCCGCGCGTTGGCAATGGTCAGCGCCGCTTGATTGGCGATGCCCACGAGCAACGTCAGGCCTTCCTCATCGTAGTTGGTCGCGATGCGGTCGGTGTCCACCTGCATGAACCCGAGCACCTCGTCCTCGTACTTCAGCGGTGCGCACATAACCGAGCGCATCTCGAAGTCCAGGATGCTCTGGCTGGTCGGCAGCCGGTCGTCGCTCATCGTATCCTGTATCAGCACGCCCTGCTTCCGCTCCAGCACGTACTCGAGGATGGTCTCGCTGATCTGCAGGCGCTGGTCACCGTCCTCGGTGCTGCCGCGGAACCGCCGCGCCCGGGGCGTCAGCCGCCCGGTGTCCGGGTCGCGCAGGATGATGAAGCCCCGATTGGTCTCAGGGAAAACCTCGAACAGCTTGTCCAGAATCTTGTTCAGCAACTCGTCCTCGTCCAGGGCCGTCCCCAGCGACTGGCCGATCTCCAGCATCGTCCGCAGCCGGTAGTTGGCCATGGACAGCTCTTCGACGGTCGTCTCCCCCAGGGACACGTCCCGGGCGGGCTCGTAGTTGACGTCAACCGAGCTGCGCACCACCGAGGTGCTCTTCTCCGCCGCGTCGATGTCCAGGAGCGGTCCGGAAGCGGCTTCCGTCGGCGGGGCGGCCACCGACTCGCCCTCCGGACGGTGGAACTCGAACAGATAGTTCCCCATCTCGATGGTGTCGTTCTCGGAGAGCTGCTTCGTGGTGACCTGGCGGCCGTTCAGGAAGGTGCCGTTGCTGCTGGCGAGGTCCTCGAGGATGTATTCTCCCCTGTCGTTGCGCAGGATGCGCGCGTGGCGTTTAGACACCGTCAGGTCGTCCAGCCGGACGTCCATGTCCATGCCGCGTCCAAAGCACGTGACCTTGGACAGCGGGACCTTGGTCCCCACGTTCTTGCCCTTTTTGACGATAAGGTGCGCCATGCGCAACGTCGGCTTTTTTGGGAATCGACGATAGGGCCGGAAGCCCGTCTGCGGGCGTACGGACACCCTCCTTCATCGGAAGATTCTACCAGTGTGACGCCGTCATTCAAGGCAAAAGGCCGCCGTAGCCGGCAGACCAACGGCGCCCGAAGCCCTCACGCGCTCTCCTCCTCCGCACCCGCGTCCTCGGCCACAGGATGGAACAGGAACTGCCAGAGAACCAGCACCACGCCGATGCAGATGGCCGCATCGGCCACGTTGAAGGTGTGCCAGTGGAAGACCTCGGCCAGGTGCAGGTCGATGAAATCCCGCACGAAGCCCAGGCTCAGCCGGTCTATCAGGTTGCCCACCGCCCCGCCCGCAATCAGCCCGAGCCCGAAGTGCACCCGGGTCTCGTCCGGCGGCGTTGTAGCGAACAGGAACCCGATGAAAGGAAGGACAACCAGGGCCGCCAAAGCGTACAGAAGGGGGCTTCCGGGCAGGCCCAACGCACCGCCCCGGTTGCCGGGATGGCTCACCACCCGCAGCAGATACGGGATTATGTCGACCGGAGGGTAGCCCTCCCGAGGGTGATGCCACAATAGCCACTTGCTGAGCTGGTCCAGGGCCAGAACCACTGCCGCACTGGACCAGAAAAGCTTTCGCCCGCCCCTGAACCATTTGCGCCGGATGCTCTGTTCCACGGAGGATACGGTCTGGAGTATGGACGTGTGGCCGGGTCTCACCCCTGGCCGGCCAGGTGCTTCTCCTCTTCTCGCTTGCACTCGATGCACAGCCGGGCGAACGGCAGCGCGCTGAGCCTCTTGCGGCTGATGGGCTCCGCGCAGTCTTCGCACAACCCGTAAGTGCCGTCCTCGATCTTCGCCAGCGCCCGGTTGATATCGCAGACCTCAGCGTCGCAGTCCTGCAATATGCGTACCATCAGGTCCTGCACGAAGTTGTCGCTGCCGCGGTCCGCCATGTGCTCGGCGGCGACTTCCGAAAGGTCATTGACCGATTCGCCGCCCGTCTTCAGGGCGCCGTTCTGCAGATGACCAATGTTGTTGGTCAGCTTCCGCTTCAGATCAACCAGCATCCGGCGGAATTGCTCTAAGTCTCGTTTCTTCACCTTGCCACCTGAACCTATGATGTGAATAAGACCAGTCGTAGCCCATGAAACCCGGGAGCGGCCCCACTGCGCTCAAGCCTCAATTCTACCGCAAAGGGGCGCGACGGTGCAACAGGATGGCGCGCGCTAACGGTTCCCGCGATGCGGCCGCTGGCAAGATTCCACGACGTGCATGGGCGGTCTATCGGGCTCTTCTCGATTGACGAACCGGGGCGGAGGCTGTATACTATATGTTGGATGGGGGCGAAAGGGTTTCGACCGAGCTCCCGAAGTTGAAGTGGCGCACCGAGGTTGTCAGGAGGCCTCGTAAAACACCTGGCAAAACCTAACATGCCGAACCTACACCGGCATACGCCATGGCTGCGTAACTAACGTAGCCTCGTCCCCGCGTGCCTTACCTGTGGGCTCGCGACGGACGTCAACATAGCAGGTGTACCCGCTGAGGCGCAGCCAGGTCGCAGGCGGGGAACCCGGCGAACCCGGGCACAACGGGCTGGCCGGACGCGCATCCCGTCAACCGGAGGCCGTCCGGCGAGACGCCAAGTAGGTTGACTACGTGCGTAGAGGCTTCAACAGAAGGGCTCAGGGACGCGGGTTCAATTCCCGCCGCCTCCACCATCCTTCTCCGTCATTACTCCCGCCCGCGTAAACAGTTGGCACAAGGTCCGACCCGGCCGCCGCGCGCAACGGCATACTATCGGCATAGGATTCGCCGGAAACGACTCTCCAGACCGCGCGGGCCAGCTGGTGCAGCCGATCCGGCCTCGCCCTTGTGTAGCGAGCCAGTG
>JAWODG010000177.1:0-39133 GCA_046483385.1 Candidatus Brocadiia bacterium
GGGCGAGACCGTCGAGTTCGACGGGGAAGAGCTGAGGCTGGCGGCCACGGGGCTCTACACGCTGCGCGTGCTGCCGGAAGGGGAGGGCGCCTACGAGCTGAGCATCGCGGGCACCGTGCCGCGCTCCGTGGTGCGGACCAGCGCAACGCTGAGCGGTCCGTCCGACGAGGACGCCTACGCGGTCTCCTCGGTGGCGGGCGGCGTGCTGAGCGCGCAGGCTCAGGGCGAGTTCGGCCCGGCGCGCATAGCCGTGCTCGACCCGGCCGGCCGGACGGTGGCCGAGGCGGACGGCCTGCTGCGCGGGCTCACGCTGCCGGTCACCGGCGACTACAGCGTGGTGGTGAGCGGCCCCGCGGGCGAGTACGACCTCGTTTGCAGCGTCACGCCGCCGCAGCCGGAAGAGCAGCGCCTTCAGGGCGCCGATCTGCTGCGAGTCGAGGCGGCGGACGGCCTCATCGAGCTGACCGTCGTGGGCGCCGAGGACGATCCGGCCGACAACGTGGTGTTGATCGGCGACGCGGCGGTCCAACCGGAGGGCGGCAGCCTGAGCGGCGGGCGCGGCCTGCTGCGGGCGCGGATGCCGGCCGACCAGCCGGCGGGCGAGAGCGAGATCAGCTTCATCGCCGACGGCGAGCAGAGCGAGAGCGTAAGCATCCAGGTGGCTCCATGAACGTTGACTCTCAGGGATGCCTGGAAGCCGGGGCGTCATCTCCGGGCGCCCCGGCTTCCTATGTGAATGAGGCTGGGGTGATGGTGGGCGAAGAGCGATTCGGCATTTGACGCCGAAAACCTGACTTGAGCACAAAAAGTCCTGACGTGAGCACAAGACACACGCTTCTGTTTGTGGTATAAGATGTCCGCCTCGGCGGTAAGCGCAGTGAACGGGGTGTGACGTAGTGGGGAATGTTGCGCGGACAGCGGTCCTTGGCATGGGGGCGCTTGCACCGGCTTTCCTGAAACGGCATGGACGTTGGTGGGTTCGTACCGTGGCCGCTACGTGAACTCGGCTTGAGCGTGAGGCATCTGGCTGGTTTCCGGTCCCGACAGGGCCGGAGTGATTGCCCCCTGGGGCAGGGGGCAGGCGGCCAATGAGCGCGGGGCGTGCCCCCCGACGTCCCGCGCCTTCCTTTTCGCTGAACTTGTCGCGCGCCCCGCCTCCGGTTACATTGCGGCCGTTGAACCGGCTCCTATGCGATGGGGCGCGCGTGCAAACACCCTGGATAAAGCGCGGTGAGGTCCCGATACTGCTGGCCAATTGCGTTTACGTCATCACGCTCGGCGGGATGGCGCTCGCACGGCTGAACTACGAGTTCGTCATCTACGGTCTGGTCATTGTCTTCTTCTTCGCCCTCATCGTCGTGGGGCAGCGACGGGTGGAGTTCACTCCCTTCGTGCTGTGGGGGCTCACGGCGTGGGGTCTGATGCACATGGCGGGCGGAACGGTCTTCCTGGGGGGGCGCCGGCTGTACGACGTCCTGCTCTTACCCATCATGCGGGATGTCGAGATACTGAAGTACGACCAGCTTGTCCACACGGTGGGCTTTGGCTTCGCCACCCTCGTGGCTTACCATCTTCTGCGGTCGAACCTGCGCGAACGGCCGGTCTCCTGGAAGACGCTGAGCCTGGTTGTGCTGCTGGCGGGCATGGGGCTCGGCGCGCTGAACGAGGTCGTCGAGTTCGTGGTGACTGTGATCGTTCCGGAAAGCGGGGTGGGCGGCTACCTGAATACCGCGCTGGACCTGATCTTTAACACGCTGGGTGCGTTGTTGGCGGTGGGGTGGATCAACCTGCAGCGGCTGCGGCAGGACGGATTGCCGCTTGTCTGAAACCAGGGTGAATTAACGCTCGCCTGTCGGACCCCGTACTGCGGTTCCGCGATCTTCTGCCGGGGAGGCAACTGTGCTCAGAGTATCCACGACTGACGGCAGTGACGTCGTCAAGCCGCTGGAACGCGTGAGCGTCACCGCGGCCGACGGTGCTGAGATCTGTGTCCGAGACGGGCAAGGACGAGAGTACGCCAGGTTCCAGGCCGGGCCCGACGGGTCATTCGTCGTGGGGGGAGCGCTGGGGCATCATACGGTCAGCCTGCGGGACGAAGAGGGACGCCCGCTCGATAGCGTCACGCTGCGGGTGGATTGTCATACCGAGATCGCCGACGCGGGCGGGCGTTTCGAGGAACTGCTGGCGATGACCCACAACACGCCCACCCCCCGGTGGGAGGCGGCCGCCGTGGGTACGGTAACCGCCTGCGCCCGCTAAGAGGCGTCGGACGGCTACGTGCGCTACAGCTACGCTCGCGAGGGCGACACCATGACGCTGGAAGTGACCGGCAACGCGGACATATTTGACCTCGAGCTTCTCCTGCCCGAGGGCTCCCTGCCACGCAAGGTCGTACTGGACGGCGGGGAGTGCGCCTCCGAGGAGCGCCGCATCGAGGATTCCGTTTACGTCTGCGTGGCGGTGTGCGGCGTGGGCGTACACCGACTCAGTGTTGAGGCGCAGTGATGGCGTGCGACGCGTCAGGGGTGGTCGAAGTGCGCGGTCAGTGGGTAGGCGACCCGATTTAGCTCCTTCATGGCTCGCATGAGGGGCTGGTAGGGCTCGTACTCGACGTTGACGATCCCCTTATTGGAATCGCGATTGGACGGGTCCGTGCGGGTGTCCTCCGGGTCGTTGTCGGCGTATTTGAACCAGTGCCATCCCACGCAGACGCGCGATTCGAGCAGGCCCAGGACGAAGTTCTGGTAGAACCAGCCGCGCTCCTGCTGAGTGGCCACGGTCCAGCCGGCGCCGGACTGGTTCGGCAGGCCGGAGTCCTCGCCCTTGGCGTACCATTCCGTCAGCATGATGGGGCTGCCGGACCACTCGGCCCATTGGCCGAGCCTTTCGGCGGACGGCGTCCAGACGCAATAATCGTTGACGGCGATGACGTCCAGGTACCGGCCAGCGGTCTGCCAGAAGGGTTCGCTCTGCTTCTCCGGACCGTAGAAGCGGGGGCCGAGAATGAGGTGATGGGGGTCGTGCTGCCGGATGGCGTCGGTGACGACAGACAGGTAGCGGTCCAGCACGTGGGCCCGCCACTGCTCGCGGTCCACGTCGGTGATGGCGGAAGCGTCCGCCCGGGCCCCTTTGCGCTCCCGGAGCCAGGCGTGGACCGCCTCGTATCCGGCGTCTCCGGGCGGCAGTTCAAGGAAGCAGTCGAGCAGGTTGTCCGGGAAGGGCAGCTCATTGTCGGTGAAGTACCCGAGCAGATAGGAGTCGTCCGCGCGCTCAGCCAGGCCGGCGGCTTCCCGCCGGGCATATTCCTTGAAGCCGTCCTCGAAGACGAAGATGCAGTTGTGGGGATAGCCGCGATGGCCGGGCAGGGTGTACGTGCCGCCCCGCTCGCGTCCGTACCCGCCCATGAATCTCAAAGTTGGCGTATAGACCGGACGGAGGTCCGGGGGCGCTTCGCGGTTGAGGGCGTCCCTCGACCAGCATCCGGTGCCGTTGAAGCCGTGCTCCTTCAGCAGGCGCAAGGTGTGGTCGCGCCATCCTTCCGGGCTGCCGTATTTCTCCTTGAGGGCGGCCTGCATTCGGTCGGAGTTTCCGGGGTTGACGCCGTTGACGGCGATGTGAAGAAACCGGTATCCCTGCGGGTCGACCAGCCACCAACGGTCGTCAATCTTCTCGGTGCGAAAGTAGCCGGTGGCCTCCAGAGGTTCGGACTTCCAGCCCCCGTACCGGGACAGGTCGGGAGTCTGGCCCGCATCGAAGCCATCCAGGTCTCGCACGAGGCGCGTCGGGTGGTCCTCGGCCTCCACCTCGAATGAGTCGCCGCACTTGATGAAGGCGCGGACGGTGCGACAGTCTTCCTTGTTGGGTTCGTTGTGTTGCGCGTTGTCCGGGTTGATCAAGTTTGTCTCCTTGAGAGCCAGTCGAGGTCGTCCGCCCCGGTCACTCAGCGGTGTCGAGGGCCAGTTGCGCTTCCGGAGAATCCGGAGTCAGCGTGACGGTGTGAGTGCCCGAACGGAACTCCAGTTGGTCGCCTTGCAGCAGGCGGTAGGTGACCCGGCCTTTCTCGACGGCCACCTGGATGCGGCGCCCGCGGTAGAGGAGCTTGAAACGGTAGCCGTCCCATTCTTCCGGGAGCGTCGGGTCGAACTGGAGGCCGGCGGGGTAGTCGCGCATGCCGGCGAAGCCGTTGACCACGGCCATCCACGTGCCGCCGAGGCATGCCAGGTGCAGCCCGCCGCCGGTGTTGTTCTTAAAATCGTCGAGGTCCAGCCGCAGGCTCTGGCGGAAGTAACGGTACGCGTCCTGGGGCTTGCCTACCTCGGAGGCGACGATGCTGTGAATGCTGGGGGACAGGCTGGAGCCGTGGCAGGTGAGGGGCTCATAGAACTCGTAGTTGGCCTTCTTGACCTCCGGCGCGAACCTCTCGCCCAGCACGAACATCAGCAGCACGACGTCCGCCTGCTTGATGACCTGCATGCGCCAGAGGTTCAGGGGATGCGTCGTCCAGCGTATGTCCGTGTTGCGCGGCACCTTGCTCATGTCCACGGGGTCGAGGTAGAGGAACGAGTCATCCTGTTCGTGGATGCCCAGTTCCTCGTTGAAGGGGATGAACATGTTGTCCGCCGCCCGGTCCCAGAGCGTGCGTTCCTCCGGCGTGAGCCCGATCCGCGCCGCCAGGTCCGCGAACTGCTCCGGCGCCTGCTGTTCCATGGTATCGTAGACCTCCGCCGCCCATCGGAGGTGCCACTGCGCCATCATATTCGTGTAGCAGTTGTTGTTGACCCCACACGCATACTCGTCCGGCCCGCAGACGGCGTTGATGCAGAAGCAGTCGCCCCGCAGCGGCACGAAGCAGCCCCTGTCCGCGAGGAAGCGCGCCGTCTCGAACAGGACCTCGGCGCCTTGCGAGTGGAGGAACTGGACGTCGCCCGTCGCCTCCACGTAGCGGCGGAGGGCGAAGGCGACGTCGCTGACGAGGTGGTACTCCGCGGTGGCCGCCTCGTAAACGACGCCGCACTCCTCACCCGAAATCGAGTTCCACGAATACAACGCCCCGACGCCGTCCATCTGTTCGGCGCGCTCACGGGCCTTGTCCAGCAGGCCGCAGCGGTATGCCAGCAGCGGCCTGACGGTCGCCGGCTCGGTGTAGAGGTAAGCCGGGGAGATGTACATTTCGGTGTCCCAGAACACGTGGCCGCAGTAGGCGTCGCCCGTCATGCCGTTGGCGCTGATGCTGCGCCGGGGGTCCTCCGGGTTGCTCTGCCGCAGGTGGAACAGCGTGAAGCGGAGCGCCTGCTGGTCCAGTGGATTGCCCTTCACTTCGATGTCGGCGATGTCCCAGTATCGCGCCCACCACGCCTCCTGCTCGGACAGTAGTTCCTCGAAACCCGCGTCGCGGGACTTCCGCCCGCCGGCTGTCGCCAGCGGGAGTACTTCATCCTCGTCGGCCTCAACGGTCGTGTAGAAACAGGCATGCTTCTCCAGCACCGCCGTCTCGCCGGGCCTCGCACGGGTGGCAAACCTCTCCACGACCTCCTCGGAGTCGGCATCCCAGGAGGCGTCCCGTTCGTGCTGGTTCTCCATCCTGTGCGCAAGGCCAATGCCGACGTGGAACGGGCCCGTCCGGGTCCGGTAGCGGAAGGCATGAACGCCGTCCTGCTCCGCGTGGTCAACAAGCTCGGTGTGGCGTCCGCCGAGGGCCTCGCTGGGAACGTCGCCGCGGAACTTGCTCTCGAAGACCACCTCGACGGGCTCATCGAGCGGCGTCACGGAGCAGCGCATCGCGGCGCAGTGGCGCCTCTCCATACTCACCAGCCGGCTGGTTTGGATACGGACGCGTTGGTCCGCCGGGCTCGTCCACACCAGCGACCGGCGCAGCACTCCGCGGCGCACGTCGAGTTCCCTCCGGTGGTCGGCCACCTCCCCCGACGACATACTGAATCGCTCCCCGTCGACGTAGATGTTGACGATCCGCCAGTCGCAGACGTTGACCACGGCGTGCATACGCGGCGGGAAGCCGGGGAAGCTGATGACGTGGTTGTACGGCTTGTAGTCATATACGCCGTTGATGAAGGTCGCCGGGTAGGCGTTGCTCGCAGTTTCGTCCTCTTCTTCGTAGCTGCCGCGCACGCCGAGGTAGCCGTTGGACAGTGCGAAGACGCTCTCCCAGTAGCGGCACCGCCGGGCGGCGTGGCGCGTCTCGGCCAGGGCCCACGGTTGGGCGGGGGGGCGCCGGGTGCGCCCGGCGTCCAGCAGGGCGTCGATGTCTATCTCGTCGTAGTCGGTGATGCACTCCGGGGCGTTGGGCAAAACGCGGCGGGGCCCCACGCCTATCGCCTTCATGCCGGCGGCCAGCGCCGCCTCGATGCCGGACTCCGCGTCCTCGAAGACCAGGCAGTGGAAGGGAGGAATGCCCATCTGTTCGGCGGCCAGCAGAAACACCTGCGGATCGGGCTTGGCCTTAGTTATGTCGTTGCCCGTAACGACTGCGTCGAACCGGTCGGTCAGCTCTAACGCCTCGAGCACGGTGGGGGCGTTCTTGCTGGAGGAGCAGAGCCCGAGCGGAACACCCTCGGCCTCCAATCGATCCAGAAGCTGGAGCGCGCCGGGATAGAGGTCCGACTCGTTCATCTGCTTGAGCTGCTCCTGGTAGTAGCCATTCTTCCGGTCTGCGTAAGCCTTCTTCTCTTCCTCGGAAGCTTCGATGCCGTTGTGGTCGAGGATGACCTGCAAGGAGGCCATGCGGGGTATCCCGCGGAGCTGGTGGTTGAGTTCCTCGTCGAAGTCCCATCCTTCCTCCTCGGCCAGTCGCTTCCATCCTCTGTAGTGATACCTGTCGGTGAAAGCGATAACTCCATCGAGGTCGAAGAGCACGGCACGTATCTGGTGTTCCATGGGTTGTCTCCCGTCGGGTGCAGTTGAAGGCCCATTAAAGCGGCAGCAACCCCGCCGCGCAACCAGGGGGAGCCGCCTGATGATGGCTTCCGGGCGGCGTGTTGCCCGGGCACGGGGGCTGCGGTAGAATCCGCACGGACTTGCGAGCGAGGAGGGACCATGCTGGCGGCCGTGCTGGAGGACTTCGACGAACTGGTTGTGAAGGACGCGCCGCGGCCCGAGCCTGAGAGGGACGAGGTGGTGGTACGGATCGAATCGTGTGGCTTCTGCGCCACTGACTACAAGGCCATCAAGGGGATTCGTCGCAACGTGGAATTCCCCGCCATCGTGGGCCACGAGCCCGCCGGAGTCGTGGCGGCCGCCGGCCCGCACTGTCGTCACTTCGTGGAAGGCGACGAGGTCATCGTCCAGCCGGCCGGTTACTGCGGGTTCTGCGAGCACTGCCGGGAGGGTCGTACGCACTACTGCCGCGAGGCCTTCACCACCGGCGGGGACGGACCGGACGATGTCTGGCCGGGCGCCTTCGCCGAGTATATGCTGACGCGTGAGCACACGCTTTTCCACAAGCCGGGGTGCCTTTCCTTCGACGAGGCGGCTCTGACGGAGCCACTGGCCGGGGCGTGGAAGGGGGTCGTGCAGTACTCACGCATTCAGGTCGGGGAGGACGTAGTTATCATAGGCGTCGGCGGCATCGGCATGCTCTGCCTGCTGGTGGCGCAGGCCGCGGGCGCCGGGCGGCTGGTGGCGGTGGACGTCTCCGACTATGCGCTGGAGAAGGCGCGTGAGCTGGGCGCCACGGCGGGGGTCAACCCACAGCGGGTGGACGTCCGCGAGGCTGTCTGGGACGTGATGCCCAACGGTCCGGATCTCATAGTGGAGGCGGCGGGGCCGGTGGAGGCCGTCGAGACCATGATGTCGCTACGCCGTCGCGGCACGCGCGTCAACCTGTTCGGCATCACCACACACGAGGCGTTCTCGCTGGACGGAGGGGAGACGCATTTTCTCGAAACGCGCATGGACGCCTCATTCGGCATCACGCCCACGGCTATGAGCCGGGCCATCCGGCTCATGGAGCGGGGGCTGGTGGAGGTCGAGCAGGTGATCTCGCATCGCTTCCCCCTCAAGGAGATCCACGAGGCCGTGGAGGTGATGGGGTCTCCGGAGCACAACATCGTGATCGTCAATCCTTAACGGAGCAGGCATCGGGCAAGCGCAGACGAGGGGTACCGAGAATGGCGAGCAGGAAGACCCTGTTGCTCAAGAGCAGTGACGTGCAGGCCGTCCTCAACATCCGGGATGCCATAACGGCGGTGGACGAGGTTTTCCGCGCCTACGGGGAGGGACGGGTGCAGATGCCGCCCAAGCCGTATCTCGACTTTGGCGAGGGGGATCTGCGGTGCATGCCCGCCTATTGCGAGGAGGTAGGGCTGGCAACGGTCAAAAACGTCAACTCGCATCCAAATAACAGGGCCCTGCCCACAGTGATGGCGACGGTGACCGTCTTCGAGCCCGAAACGGGCTTTGCGCTGGCCGTCATGGATGGAACGTATCTGACGGCGATGCGCACCGGTGCGGCGGGCGGGGTGGCCGCGCGGCATCTGGCCCGGCGTGACGCGCGCGTGGCCGGCTTCGTCGGCGCCGGGCGTCAGGCCGAGACGCAGCTTGCCGCGCTCAAGGAGGTCCTGCCGGGGCTGGAGGAGGCGCTGTTCTGTGACGCGGACCGCGACCGGGCGGACGCGCTGGCCGAGCGGGCGGCGAGCGAGTTGGGTCTCAAGGCCCGGGCGTGCCCGCTGGAGGAGGCGGTCCGGGGGGCGGACGTACTCACGACCACCACGCCGGTCCGCGAGCCGCTGGTGCGGCGGGAGTGGGTGCAGCCGGGCACCCACGTCAACGCCATCGGCGCGGATGCACCGGGTAAACAGGAACTGGAGTGTGACGTGCTGCTGGATGGGGTGGTTGTTGTGGATAACTGGGAGCAAGCATCTCACGGGGGCGAGATCAACGTGGCCGTGGGGGACGGCCTGATGGGGAGGGAGGATATCTGCGCGGACATCGGACAGATAGTGGCCGGCAAGAAGGAGGGTAGAACCTCAGCCGATGACATTACGGTGTTCGACTCAACGGGGCTGGCCATCCAGGATCTGGCCTGCGCGGCCCACGCTTACCGACAACTGACCTTACGTGCGGAATCCGGCCCGGAAGTGGCCGCAATCGACTTCATGGACTGACCATGTCAGCGCGCACCGGCCCCCGGCTGCGGGCGCGCCGCAGATCAGTCGATTTCTGGATGTCCGAACCGGGATGCCAGGCGGCAGATGGCCAGTCCCGTGGCGGTCAGCCCCAGCGCCCAGAGGCCACCGGCCAACTGATCGTGGAATTCCAGAGCTGTCGTGGCGAACAGAACGAACACGCCCGCCCCCGTGACCCCGAATGTTACGCCGCCGACCCAGAGTGCGATCTGCTCCCTACGAGACACGGCTTCACTCCTTTACAGTTCGCGCCGGCGGGTTCCGTCATGCCTCTCCCATACCACCGGGCAACTGTCCGCACAAGACTTCATTTCGGCCGGCGCCATTCAACACAGGACCCCGCCGACCGGTAGTTCCGTGCGCGCCCCATCCGAG
Source organism: Candidatus Brocadiia bacterium (assembly GCA_046483385.1). Taxonomy (GTDB): domain Bacteria; phylum Planctomycetota; class Brocadiia; order SM23-32; family SM23-32; genus B1Sed10-231. Next base: position 9,516 of record JAWODG010000177.1, read on the forward strand.
CCCACAGGGACCACACAGTTCAGTGTACGGTCTGCCGAGGGCACATTCAAAGCTCGCTTGCCGCGCAAGGGGCCACATCATCCTTCTGCCTCAAGGCAAGACGGTGCGGAACTCCTTTCAGACAGTGTCCATTGGCACTCTAAGGCCCGCCGGATGCTCTGTGGGAACTACGTGAGAGACGGGTGATTCTCCGGTGAGGAAATGCATGCGGGGGCTTCCGATGCGGAACCAACCGCCGGGGCGGCCGCGGATTGACCTTCGGCTCTCGGCTTTGTACGGTTGCCGGCAGACCAGTGAAGCTTCAAAGTGGAAAATGGGGGCGAACAGAGGCTCCTGCCAGAGGCAACGGCCACGGCTTCGCTTCCTGCACCAAGCCCGGGATCGTAGCGCCGGCATCCGTGCCGGCCACGCGGGGTCATCTTTGCCCCCGCGAAACGCGCATCTCGCGAGATGTCCCGCAGGCAATTCGCCGCACGGCGAATGCGGGTGTCCGGACTTCGTCTTCGTGCGGAGGTTGGCAGGCGGCGCCAGACCTGGAACGGATGGCTCCTTGCACCCGGAGAAACGAGACTGAGGAAGCACCGGGTCTGACCTCGGCTCTCTGACGCCAGTTGTCGTGCCCGCCGCCAACGCCGTATGGGGCGCGGGGGCCGCCTGGTGGGTCGCGCAGGCTATCAGGCCGCGATCCTCCGCCTGACGGTGGCCTTACTTGCTGGGCTTCTCCATCGTGGTCAGCGGCCAGGAGCCCCGGCCGGTGGCGATGCCGTACATGAGGTCGGCGGCCGCCCGCAGGGACGGCGGCGCCATGCTGTAGGTGCAGACGACGGTCCCCGCCGCCGGCGTCGCGCCGGTGGGGTAGGGGCTGTTCGTGATGACCACCAGCGGTTTGCCGGATTCGGCAATGGCGCGCACCAGGTCCGCGTTGTTCTCCGGCCTCACCCGGAAGACGTAGTTCGTCATAACCACCGCGTCCACCTCGTCCAGCAGTGACATGATCGTGCGCCGCTGCTCGTCGGTGGCGCAGAACTCGGTGTCCACGTTGACCACGTTCAGGGAGTTGCCGAGCATCGCTTCGTTAAGGCACCGGGGGTGGAAGTGCATGTTGTTGGGCACGAACTCGAGCGGCAGTAGCTGCTCGATGACCATGACTTTCTGTTCCTGGCCCAGGGGCAGTACCTCGTCCCGGTCGCGCAGGACGGTGATGGCTTTGCGTGCCGCGTCGGTGGCGCCCTTGCGTGTCTCGGGGTCGCGCAGGGCCTCGCGCGCGCCATCGGGGTCCACAATGCCGCCTGTCTCGAACAGCCCCTGCGCGGCCTTCATCATCAGCACCCGCCGCACGCGGTCGTCCAACTCCTCCATGGTGATGCGGCCGTCGTCCACCCACCGCTTGACCTCGAAGAAGACGCGCGTCCGCGTCTCGTCGTCCGATTTGAGCAGCAGGATGTCCACGCCCGCCTTCAGCGCCATGGCGCAGCCGGTGGGAACTCCCCACTTGCGGCTGATGGCGCCCATCCCCATCGCGTCGGTTGTAATGACGCCTTGGTAGCCTAGTTCACCGCGCAGGAAGTCCTGCAGGATAACCGGCGACAGGGTGGCCGGCAGGTCGGCGTCGTGCAGGGCGGGGTAGCAGGCATGCGCGGGCATGACGCCGCGCAGCCCGGCGTCGATCATCTCCCGGAACGGAACCAGCTCCACGCTGTCCAGCCGGTCGCGGTCGCCGTGCACCGTGGGCAGCGACAGGTGCGAGTCCACGGCCGTGTCCCCGTGCCCGGGGAAGTGTTTGGCCACGGAGATCAGCCCGCCTTCCTCAAGACCCAGCATGTTCTGGACCGCATAGGTCGCCGCGGTCTCCGGGTCGTCCGAGTAGGAGCGGATGTTGATAACGGGATTGTCCGGGTTGTTGTTCACGTCCGCCACGGGCGAGTGGAGCATGTTGACGCCGATGGCGCTTAGCTGCCAGGCCACGTAGCGGCCGACCACGTAGGCGAGCCACGGGGCCTCACCGGCCGTGATGCCCATGCTGGCCGGAAAGATGTTTATCCCGTCGAAGGGGAAGTCGTGCGACCAGTCGCCCTCGAAGTCCGTGGTCACGTGCAGTGGAACGCCCGAGGGCCGGTTCATGGCGATCTCTTTCAGGCGGTTGAGCCGCCGGGCGTACTCGTCCGCCGTTATATTCGGTGCCGGATAGCCCGGCTCGAAGTGCGTCTCGGGCAGCCTGAAGTAGCCCTCCGGCTCCTCGTACTTCTGCTCGCCCGGCGAGGGACGGACCCCCTCCGTCGTGAACGGCTCGATGCGCAGGGCGCCCGCGTGCAACTTCTCGATGGTGTCCACGATGCTCGGCGTGATCATAGACCCGCGCCAGGCGTGCGTGATGCACGTGCCGACCTTCTCCTCGACCGACATGCGGCTCATGACCTCGTCAACCGTCTTACGGTGCTCTTCCCGGAGGCCGCGGGCCTTCCGTCCCACGGGCTTCACCGAGTCGTCCTTCACCTGCACCCGCGCCCGTTGCTCCTCGAAAACGTAGCTGTCCGCCCCGTCGGCGCTCGCCCGCGCGTACATGATCGGACCCTTGAGAGGCACGCCGTTCAGTTCCGTGTCGAGGAACTTCACCCGTGCCGGCTGCACCAGCACCTTCTCGCCGTCCGCGAAGGTAATGGTGACGACCTCCCCGTCCACCTCCACGCTGCTGACCAGCTCGTTCAGCTCGCCCGGCGGTGTCTCCGCCGCACGGGCCACCGAAAGCGAGACCAGCACCCGCGTGCCTTGGAAGTCCTCCTCCGTGCGCAGCGTGGGAGTGACGGAGCAGTCGCCGTAGAGATTGTTGCCCTCGCGGGTGCCGAACCATCCCTCCGGCGGGCTTATCTCGTCCCAGCCGTGCAGGTTCTTCAGGAAGACGGTGCGGCCCTCGTGGCTCGCCCAAGCGCAGTCGTCCCCGGACTCGACCTGGGGCTCGCCCTCGTCGTAGGGCAGGGCGGTGCCCCCTTCGACGACCTGCGTCGGCCGCGTGATGTTCACCCGGTGCACCCGGACGTGGTAGTCGTCCTTCAGCACGACGCAGGAATGCACGAGGTTGTCGTACTCGTTCTCCTCGGGATAGTAAGAGCACGCGGTGAAACGGTCGGCCGTGGCGCGGTGCTCACTGAGGCGCCGCAGGTGATAGTGCTCCCCGTCGTCGGTCGTGGCCAGGCAATTGTCCACGTTGAAGGAACCGTCCCGCTCGCGCACGTCGAACCCGAAGTGCGTGGAGACGCAGAAGTTGTTGTAGCGCTTGGGCACGTAGATATGCGAGCTGTTGGCGTAGAGGTTGACTTGCCCGGTCTCCTTCCGCCCCTGCAAAAGCATGCCCGGCTTTGGGACGACATGGACGAAGTCCCCCTTCTCCACCTCGTTCGGCTGCTCGGGCTCGGTCCAGAAAGGGCTGTCCGGCGGCAGCAGGAAGGCCCACCACGCCTTCGCCGCCCAGTAGGGGGATTGCGTTCCCGAGTAGCCCTCGCAGACGGGCAGGTACTCGCCCAGGTATCCCATGCTCAGGTAATCTTCGTCCGTCACGGCACCGTTCTGGACGAAGAACTTGATGTTGCCGCTGCATATGCGCCGCGCCTGTCCCGGGGAGACGGCCGAGCAACTGCATAGCTCGGCAATGGGGAACACCGACGGCGCCGCCCAGCGGTAAATCAGCGACCGGCCGTGCGGTGGGTAAGCGCCGTTGGCGCCGAAAAAGTACTTGAAGTGCTCGGTGAACTGCCGCGTCCGACCCTTCAGCACGCGCATGAAGTCGTGGTCGGAGTCCGGGTCCATCATCCCCAGGATGAGGAAGTAGGGGTGTATGACCCAAGCGTTGTAGTAATCGAACGCCAGCACCTCGCCGTCCCGATACCAGCCGTCGCCGAAGTACTGGTTGTCCATGATGTCGATGAGCTGGTCCATGCGGCGCTGGTCGTGACGGCGGCCGAAGCGCTTGAGCATGGCGTGGCACATCGCGCAGAACAGCGTCCAGTTGTTGCCCCACGGCTCCACCATTCCCAGACGGTAGAAGTAGTCCTCGACCTGCTGCTTCTGCGCCTCCGTCAGAGGGTCCCAGACGTGCTGCCGGGCGAAGAACAGGTTCATGGCAATGGCCGCGCCCTGCACGATGGCCGGGGAATAGTCGTAAGGGTCGCCCCAGTATTCGGGATGGTCGGGATTGGTCCCGTTGACCAGGCCCTCGCGGTAGAATTCGCCCACGTCGTAGCGCTCGCCCCCCAACTCGACGATGCCGTCGCTGCTCTGGTGCAGAAACGGCCCGTTCATGAAGAAGGTCCGCCCGTAACCCTCCGAAACCTCCATGACCGACCCCCCGTCGGTGTGAGTCTCGGGCGGCGGGTAGGGCACGTGGGCCCGTCCGGGCGAAGCATACCTGAACATGCCGCGCACCAGCCGCGCGTGCAGCTCCTCCCAATGGGCCCGCGTCCAGCCTGTGTAAGGCGATAGGTCTCTGTCTTCGGGCGATTGCAGCAGCATAGCGCTGACTCCGTTTGGGACTCTGGAAGGCCGACCATAGCTTGTCATCACAGTCGCACGACTGTCGAGTCTTAGCTTACCGTCCGGTGCAAGGCCCTGCAACCAATGCACGCGAGTCGCAGTCGTTCCGGGTCAAGCCATCATAGTCGTAGCGGTTCCGAGGTGTCCGGCCTGATGCGCACGAGCTCGCACACCGAACGCGTTACCGGTGGCGTTTGGAGCCGGGGCCCGAGCGATGTTGTAGCGCTGCGGGGGAGGCCAGACAGTGGCAGCAAGCCAGGTTTCTGGAGGCGGGGTTGGGAGCGCCCGGGAAAACGCCTTCACGACATAGAGCGTGTGCCAAGGTTTTTCTTGACGAATCGAGGTGATGTTCGATATAAATGTAATTTAGTGAGGCTTGTTTGCGGCTTGTGGTCGGGTCGGCAGGCAGGTTCTTCTTGGACACGGGCCGGCTGGCGGCGGGGGTCCATGGGCTGGCAGGCGGTGGTTGCGGTTTCACCCATGTCGAGTCGGGAAAGGCCGATGTCAAAGACCAGAGGGTGGGTGGTGCTTGTAGTCATTCTCTGCGCGATAGGTGCACGGATCGGCAGAGGGTTCGAACTGCTGCCGCCCGGCAGCCCGGATTGGGGACAGGCCAGGCGGGCGGTTGCCGCCCGCGCCGCGCAACCAGGCGCGGACTTCGCTGAACTGGCCCAACGCTCCGCCGCGGCGGAGCCGGAGGATGCGCAGGAGGCAATGTTCCACCTGAACGTGCTTTTGCGCGCGGGGATGGAGCGTGAGGCGCTCGACATGCTCGACAAATTACAGAGTCTATGGCCCGAATTGACTCCCGGCCAGGTGGCCAAAATATGTGACGCCGCGGAAGATTCCGGTGCGTTGGCGGTGACTCGGCAGACCCTCGAACGGTTTGAGGAAACGGTAAGCGGCCTGAACGTGGATACCGTCCTGTTGAGGCCACTGGAACGAGAGGGTTGGACATTCGAGCAGATTGACGGGTGGCTCGCAGCGAGACCGACCGGGCGGAAAGCCTTCTGGATTGACCAGCGCCTCCGCTTCCGTCGACGCCACGGTCGCGCGGGGCAACTCATCAATGAGCTTCTCGAGGGCATCAGAATGCAGCCTGAGAATACGGACTTCGCCATCAGCCTTCTGAACGTTATGCCCTCCGGTCTGGATAGAGACAGCTCTTTAGAGCTGGCCTGGTTGCCTGATGTGCTCGACCCCCGGTTGGCCACGGAGGGTCGCGACCTCGGTGACGCGCTCCGGCGGTTGAAAAACTGGCAGCCGGCACTGATATTTTACCGGCGGGCACTCGATATCCCCGTCACCGAGCAAGAGGTCGAAGCCGCGAACGTCATGTCGCCTGTTCTTGTGACGCGGGAGAAGCTTCAACGCGGCCTGGACGTGCGGCTGCGCGAGAGTATGTCCAAGTGCCTGCTGGAACTTGACCGTCCCGAAGAGGCACACACGTTGATGGTCGAGGCAGCAGACATCCGTGAGGAGCATGGCGGCAGCATAGACCTCGTGTTCGCCGGCAGAACACAGGCGGCCGCAGGCGCGAGCGTCATCGAGGGGCGCGTACGTGCCAGGGAGGACCGTTCCGGCGACGACCCTTACTACTGGCTTGAGAGGGCTCGGTACTATCAGGGACGTAAAGAGCCAGACGAAGAAGAGGAGGCCCTGAACAAAGCCCTTGCGCTCACCCGGGTTGAGCCGCCGGACGAGAAGCAAGCAGAGAGCCTGGCGCGGGCCCGTGGCGGGGTGCTCTCAAGGTACGCCATGTTCCTGTCGCGTACGGACCGCCGTGAAGAGGCCGTGGCCCTGCTACTCAAGGAGTTGGCTAATCATCCCCTGGGTCCCCGCCCCGCTGAAGCGGCTGCCCGGACATTGGGGCGTTACTTTGAGCATGACCTGTCTGTGGACCAAGAAGCGGTATGGCAGTGGGTTTCGGAGCGCCCAAAGTGGGATTCGCTCGAAGCCCGGCTGCTGGGGTATATGCTCGCGGGTATTCCGCCGGAGGAGATCGGTCCCTACTTTGACCGCATCGAGGGCATGGCCAAAGGAGAGGACCTCAGCCGGCTGTACGTGGCGGGATCGGTCATCTACCACCCGGCGGGCCATTATACACGGGTGGCCCCGCGGCGAGCGATCGCGTTGTGGGAACACGCTTTCGATCTTAGCGAAGATCCGGAATTGCGCGAGCGTGTTGCTTCGCGCCTCTTCGGCGCCTATCTCCACGTCAACGACTGGGTAAACGCAGAACTTATCTTGCCGGAGACTTCCGGACATTTTGCGCCGAGATGGCGTCCCAAGTCGCTTGGTCGGCTTGCCGTGGCGGCCGCACGAGCCGGCGATCGGCAGGATGCCATTCGCTTCTGGGCCGCCGCGACGAATATCAACCCCGCCGAGATGGAAGCGTTGCCGGACCTGCTGGAGGCCGGCTTGGAGGAAGAGCTCAAGACCTTCTATGCGGACATGCGGCGCAGGATGCCCACGTCGAACATTCCTGGTCGGGCCCTACAGTGCATTGAGGAGCACTGACGGCACGTACCCCGGGGTTTCGTGCCGCGGGCAGGACACCTCGGGGATTGTCTGCCGGGCGGACGCAAGGTGAACCGGCTGAGGAACGGATCAGCGTTCCGGTTGTCTGCCCGGCGGCGGGAAGCCGCGGGCAGCGTCATCCAGCACCAGTACCCAATCCGGCCCTTCGTCGGGCACAGTGAACGAAGCCGTGCCGGTGGTCGCCGGGCTCCCCTCCGGTCGCGAAGCCTGCCCGGTGCGCGGGTCGAACCACCATGCAATCACCGCGTCCCCGCTCAGGCGGGCCATGTCCACGGTGAAGGTCTGCCGGCCGCGGCACGCATAGACCATCGCGTACGCCCCGTCGGGCGCACGCGTTGCCTGCAGGTGGCAGCCGCCTTCGCCGGGCCCCAGCGCCAGCAACCGCTGGTCCGGCAGGCGTCCCAACATCGGGCGAGACTCGATTAGCGCGCGCAGATGGCCCATCTGGGTCGCCCCGGGGTAGTCGAGCGCCTGGTGCCACGGCGTGTCGGCGCCCAGAAACGGCGTCACCAGCCCCTGCGGATCGATCGGCTCCAGCTCGGGCGTCCACATCATCCATATCTCGTTGGCGCCGTACGTGTGCCCGCACGCTCCGGCAAACACCGAACGATAGGCGAACCGGCGCACGTCGAAGTCGTCCAGTTTGTCGTCCGGGTGCTGCAAACCGTTGGGTATGCGCTCATATCCGGGCTCCCCGTTGATGACGGGTTTTGCAGGGACCCGACCGTAGTCCGCTTCGATCATGTCTTCGGGCGCGCTGTCGCGGTAATGCGTGGACTGCACCATGTTGAAGCTCAGCCACGCGTCGCGATGGTAGTACTCGGCGGAGCTGCGCCCCCCGCGCGGATGAAAAGTCATAGCCAGTCCGTCGTAGCTCTCCTCAGCGTTCCGCCCTTCGGCGATGCCTTTCGCCATCTGGCGCCATATGGCGTGCCCCTCACGTTCCGGAATCCGATCCCCGCCGAGTATCCAGATGACATTGGGCGCCTCGCGGTAACGCTCGCCCAGAAAGCGTCCGTAGGCGCGCGCATTCTCCGGGTTGAAGACTTTGTGGGTCTCGGAAAAGCGATGCTCCTCCTCCCGCGTGTAGGAACCCCAGGTTGGTAGCATCGCCACGTACATGCCGGCCTGCTCGGCAGCACGCACGACGTAGTGGACGTGGTCGAAGAAGGCGTCGTTCGGCCGTTCCGGGTCCAGCTCCCTCAGCGGCAGGTCCCCGTAGTGGTTGGGGGTCGTCAGGCCGTTCATCTCGGACAAGAGCACGGCCTGAACCGCAGTGAAGCCCTTCGCGCTGCGGTCGGCCATGTAGCGGTCCACATCCTCCCGACTGAGCCGATGGAATATCTCCCACGCGGTATCCCCAAGGTAGAAGAACGGCGTGCCGTCCGCGTGCATTAGATGGTGTCCGTCGGGCGAGGCCATCAGCGGGCCGCGGGCGAACTCGGCGGGTTGCGTCCTGGTATTCTGTGGGTGTGAACCCATCGCGTGTTTCTCCCTCGGATTGAGTGGATGCGTGGAGAGCGGAGTGTATGCCGAATAGCCACGGAGGGAAAGAGAATCGCGGGCGGGGCTGAATGCGCGTGGCCGCACCCTGAGCCACAGCGACCGGTTGCCAGAAAATCTTTGTAAACGGAGGCGCTCCCTCGTATAATGCGTGACATTCGGGTTTGTTGTTGCGGGCCGAGCCGCCAACCGAGGGGCGGGACGGATTGGCCCGTTGCCATTTCAAGGTCCGCGCGAACGGGGGAGAGGGGTCCATGGCAGAAGAGGGCAAAGCGCCTCGGGAACCGCTCGAGGTCGCCTGCGAGGACCTGAACGTCCGGCCGGCGGCCTCCCGGGAGGAACTGGAGGAAGCCTACCACCTGGTCTACACCAGCTACCGCCAGCGCGGATACCTCGAGGCCGATCCGTCCGAGTTGCGCCTCTCGGTCTTCAACGCCTTCCCAACAACTGTCACTTTCGTGGCCGTCCTCCGTGGCGAGGAGATAGTGGCCACCGTCTCGCTGGTGCCCGACACTTCCATCGGCCTGCCGCTGGACGAGATATACCACGAGGAAGCCCAGCGGCTCCGCGACGCCGGGCGCCGGTTGGCGGAGGTCACCATGCTGGCCGACCGGCGTCTGGAGATCCGCCGCTCCCTTCCCATGCTCCTTCTGCTGATGAAGCGCGTCTTCGACTACGCCACGCTCATCCTGAACGCCAACGACCTCTGCATCACCATCAACCCCCGCCACGAGACCTACTACGAGCGCTACCTGTTGTTCAGGCATCTCGGCGGGCTCAAGACCTACCCCAGCGTGCGCAGCAATCCCGCCCTCGCCAAACGCCTCAACCTCGACACCGTCCGCAGCGAGTGTGAGGGCAACGAGGAGCTGGTCAACGAGTTTTTCCACGAACGCACCCCGCTGGACGTGATGCTGGACGCCTACCGCATGAGTCCGGAGGACGTCCATTACTTCCTGGTCGAGCGCAGCTCGGTGCTGAGGCGGGCGCCGGAGGAGGCCGTCGAGTGTCTTCGTCGTTTCTACCCCGACTGCCCGTGGGACCAGTGGCGCAACGCCACCACCTGATCGTAGCGCCGGGGCCGCAAAGAGCGCCCGAACTAACCACGACGACCACCACGACCACAACGGACGGCACGATGTCCATACCACACGGGCAACCATTTCGTCCGCGTCCTCGACCCCTGGGCTCCGTAGTTCGCCGCACCGCGAACGGAGGCGCCTCGTCAGGCCAACGGCAACCCGCAGATTGCGCAGATCAGCGGCAGTTCCTTTTCGACACTGTGAGACTCAGGTGGACGCAGAGGGCGTACGGCGGAAAGACGTGCTCACTTGCCCTCCTGCTCCTGCTCGCCGTCGAACGGCAGTTGATAGTTGCTGGTTGATAGTTGACAGACAGAACGCGCTGAATCCGCGAATCGTCCTCGTGCTCGTCCCCTGGGCTCCGTAGCCTCGCGCGGAGGAGGCTCGTCCCTTGGGCTCCGTAGTTCGCCGGACAGCGAACGAAGGAGGCTCGGCCGTTCCGCCGTCCATTCCTGATTCCTGATTCATGATTCGCGGCGCAGCCGCGCTGGCGTCCGCCGTTCACTATGAACTCCCCACCGCAGTGTGTGAGTACTTAAGCGAACAGTAAATCCTTGATGAGGCGGTTCAAATCTGCTAATCTCCGTTCGTCGAAGAGGCGTCGACCAGATAGGCAAAGATGCGGACGGGTGCGCACGGTAACCGCTTACGCGGCCGGCGGTTAGACGTGCCGAATGTTGACGTGAGAACTTCGGTGAGTCTGCGTTTGGGCCCGGTTGGTGTTCACCATGCGCGGCCCCGGACTATGGAACCTGGCGGACCCCGCGCGCGCCCATAAGAGTGCTAACGCACCGATGCAGGTGAGACCGTAGCGGGGCGGGTTGTTGCCGGCGCCCCTTCAGCGGAGCGCCTCGTAGCTTGATACGGGAGGTCAAGTGGTGTCCCTGATGCATTACACATGTCCGCACTGCGGAGCGTCCACGCCTATGTTTGCGCGACCCTCGATGTGGGTCCGGAGTGGATTCCTCATGCCCTTCAAGATCAGATGTCCCGAATGCGGGGCTGTGGGCGTTAGGAGGGCAGGCAGGCGGGCAGTCTACTGCTGGCCGTTGGCGTTGGCACTTATAGCCGCAGTGATCGCGTTGCGTTACCTGGGTATCCTGCGCCCCTTGTATCAGGCTGTGCGTGATGTCTATATAATACTGGTCTTCTTGACAGTGGCAGGTGCGGTTGTGCTCTGGATGGCCGGGTTGCAGTTAGTGCCTGAAGGCGGTGGCGATCAACCGGCCGCCGGCACATTGCGTTCGCGCGTTGCGGCAGATGTTCTGGTGCTTCTCCTGATGGTTGGGACCTATGCTCTCGCCACGGGAGAATGGGTGGACGCCGCTGCGGGTCTGGTGGTAGGCGTTCCAGTGTGGCTGATATTCTGGTGGATCGCTTCACCAAAGGGCAAGGATGATCGCTGGAACGAGAACGGAGCCGACTGACCACGAAGTGACGTACTACCAGACCAATAACATCTACACCGTGATGACCCTGGTCGATGAGAGCAAGGAGGGCGGCGCGCGCTACCGATACGACGCAGGAACTTGTGCTGCCCACCGCCCAAAGGGCGCCTGCACGGTCGTGGGCGCTGACCTCTCCGGCGATGCCGATGCCTCCCGGTAGAACACGTACACCCGCTACGCTTCTGGGAGTCGAGTGGAACATCGCTGTTACCCACGACAGTTTTCCATCGGACGATAGCGCCATTGGTTGGCGGCCAGATCTTTTTCGCGCTGCTTGCGTTCGGCCGTCTGCTGTACGTGAATCGAATGGACCCGGAGCGCCGCATCGGCGTGACCGCCGTGCCCGGTTTGCTGCTGGTGGCTGTAACAGCTACCTCTGTGCACTATTTCCTGGCATGGCCCATCGAGTTCGCAGAGGGCGTCGCGTGTAGGGCATATTGGACTTTTCTCATCGGGTTTTGTCCGACAATCCTTCTGTGGACAGTCCGTCCTTACCCGGTAATCGCACGTATTGGCTCAAAGAGGAACTCCGCATCTGGACGGCCGCACGGGCGTTGCGCGTGGAGACGGTGGCTTCTGGTGGCCATCCCAATCATCCATATTCTCATTGCGCACGCCCTCTTGTCGGCGTACCTGTGGGCCAAAGGAAGCGGCATGTTCATAGGTGAGTGACTGGCGGCGCTGGCCGAGGAATGGTGCGAGTGGACCGATGGGCGCACGGTGGACTACTATGAGTCGGACTACTTCAAGCAGAACGGGCACAACCTGGAGGCGTAGAAGCATCCAGTTCCGCACGGGAGGAGGGCATCGTGGAATCACCCATTACCAATGCGTGGGACCAGGGACTTGCACGGAGGAAGCTGGAGGTCGAGGCGACCTTTCTCTTCAGGCCCGAGCATGACGACGACTGGCACTACTCGCACCATCCCTTTCTCGCCCATTTTGCGGGCGCGTACTATGCCATGTGGTCCAGCGGCCGGCGCCATGAAGACGATGTGGGGCAAAGGGTGATGATCGCCAGGTCGCGGGATTTCCAGACGTGGTCGGAACCGGAGGTGCTGATGCCGACGGCGCGTGGACAATACAGCGATATGGTCCGGTACGCCGAGGGCTGGCATCAGCACGATGGAACACTGGTGGCTTACTTCACGCAATATGAGTACGAACCGGATGCGCTCGTGGATGGTCACCGCCCCGCGGACAGCAGGCAGCACATGGACACGCGCCTCTTTGGCGTCACATCCACCGACGGCGTCTCGTGGGGCGAGCCGATCGACACAGGGCTACGCATTGGGCCCAACCATGGGCCTGAAGCACTTGCGTCGGGACGTTTGCTTATCTCGGGGAATTTCACCTATCCCTACACGGATGATCGCACGGGCCTCACCGGGTGGCGGATGAGCGGGCTTTACCCGGAGGAAATGGAGGGGGAAATCGTCGACGATTCCGAGGCGATCTGGAAGATGAAAGAGATCCAGGGGTGGCCCAACGTCCTGCGCGAAGGCTCCTGGTATCAGACCGATGACGACGCCGTGCACATGCTTCTGCGGAGCAATACGGGTCGTCTGTGGGTGACGGAGAGCACGGACGACGGCGTCAGTTGGTCTGCGCCGTTGCCGACCTCTTTCACCAACGATTCCAGCAAGTTCCACTGCGGGCGACTTCCGGACGGCAGGTTCTACTGGGTGGGCAATCCGGACGCCGCCTCGCGGCACGACCGTTGCCCTCTGGCGCTACTGCTGTCGAGTGACGGCGTCCGTTTCGATCAGCATTTCATCCTGGCTGATGAGTCGACACTTTACGAAAAGCGCCTCGATGGTATGCACAAGAGCGGTCAGTACGGCTACCCGCATTCGGTGATCTATGACGGAGCCTTTCACGTCATCGTGTCGCGCGAGAAAGAGGCGGTGCAGGTGTTCCGGGTGTCCCTGAAGGCACTTGGGTAACCGCCACGCCCTGAGCCCTGGTAGTCGGGCGGCTTGCGGGTGTGTGCCGCGCGGCTCGTGCCACGCACCGACGCTTCCGGCGTTCGGGCTAACTGATTTGCCTTTACCCCAGAACGGGGCGCGTAGCCGCACGTGACGGGTGCGCGCCTATCAGCGTGCATCGGCCTTTATCAGTGTCTCGCAGCCGTGGCTGTGGGATTGGCGCATAGGGCGCGCCGGGCGCCGTTCAAAGGACGCGCTTGGCTATCAGGCGGCCTACTTCGGTTATGGTCTCGGCCTTGCTGACGTCGCGCAGGCCGCTGCCGGTCAGCAGCATGGCGTCCTCGTAGGTGTGCATGCCGCTGCGCGGTCCCTTCTCGAACAGGTGGCCCACGCCCAGCTTGGCCTTCAGGTCGTAGCCGTCGCAGGGGTCCACGATGATGTCCGGCGCGTCGTCCACGTGGGGGCCCTTGAAGACCTCCTCCTTCTTCATGACCTGCTTGCAGACGACGTCGCCGGTCTCGGGGTGGCGGACGGCGCGGAGCTTGTCCATCATCTCCTTGCGCAGCGGCTCGTATTCCTTGTCGCTGACGCAGCCGGCGTCCCACTGCTCCTCGCGCAGGATGTGGATGCGGCCGGGCACCAGCGAGACGGCGCGGGAGCCGGGCTTGATGGCCTTGTAGCCCTGGGCGGGGTCGTTCTCGTAGTCGAGGTAGCCCTGGTTTTTGAGCCAGCGGTTGAGCTGCACCTCCCACTTCAGCTCGCAGAAGCCGTGGTCGCTGCAGATGAGAATCTCGGCGTCGTCCTCGACCGTCTCGACCACGCGCCCGAGGAACTCGTCCAGCTTGCCGTAGAAGTCCCAGAAGAAGCCGTCCTCGCCGGCCTCCGAGCCGCGCCGGCCCTTCCACAGGAAGTGGTTGATGCGGTCGGTGTCCATGACGTGGAGGAAGAACAGGTCCCACTCCTCCTCCTGCCCGAGCAGGGACAGGGCGGTTTCCTGCCGCGCCTCGCTGACGCGCTTGAGGTCCTCCTTGAACTGCATGGGCGAGTCGATGGCGACGCCGGGGTCGATGTCTATCTCGTAGTTGTGCTGCTTGAGCGTCTCGAGCACGCCGGGGTTGGAGACGGCCCGCTCGTCCAGCTCGGGCGCCAGGAAGCCGCTGACCATGAAGCCTTCGAGCTTCGGGGTGGGGTAGGTCATGGGCACGCCGAGGGCGGCGAAGCGCTTGCCGGCGTCCTCCAGCCGGTGCCACAGGGTCTCGCACTTCAGGTCCGTGTGGTTGGGGATGGTGAGGTCGAAGTCGCGGGTCAGCTCCACGAAGCCGTAGACGCCGAACTCGCCGGGGTTCTTGCCGGTCTGGAAGGACGACCATGCCACGCCGCTGACGGTGGGGAAGACGCTCTTGATGCGCTTCATGGTGCCGCGCTCGGCCAGCCGGCGCAGGTTGGGCATCACGTCCTCGTCGATCATCTGCTCGGCCAGGGAGTAGGGGAAACCGTCCAGGCCGATGCCGATAACGCGCTTGGTCTTGCCGAACCCGAAGATCATGGGTGAGTCCTCTGTGGGTTGGTGTCAGTCCTGTGTGTGGGTGACGATGCCGCCGGCCACGACGGTGTGCCCCTTGAGCAGCACGAAGCGCCCGAGTTCCTGCACGTCATAGAACGACTCCAGCACGACGGGATCGACGGTTTCGAGCACGAGTTCGCCGACCTCCGTTTCCTCCAGGACGCCCGCGTCGGCGTCGAGGTGCTCCAGCGAGCCGGAGTCGATCCGTTCGTCCAGGCGGGTGATGGTGCAGGGCTGTTCCTGGGTGGCGCACTTGAAGGTGAGGTCGTCCTCGCCGAGCCGCAGTGGTTCGGGGGCCATCCAGAAGATGGTGCCGCGGAAGCGGTCGGTCAGGGTCGGCCGGTCGTCGGTGGGGCAGCCGACCTGCCCCCGGGGGGGCATCTCGCCATCGAGTATCAGGCCGATGCACTCGCCGGCCTCCGCGTCGGCCACATCGTCCTCGAGGTGCTTCTTGATCTGCTTCACGGTCATGGTGCGGTCGGCGGGCAGGAAGTGGAGCTTCTGCCCGGCCTTCAGCACGCCGCTCTCGATGCGCCCGGCGCCCACGGTGGTCGAGTCCACCTGGTAGACGTCCTGGATGGGGATGCGCAGGGGCTTGCGGGTGGGCGGTGGGATCTTCTGGAAGCGGTCCAGCGCCTCGAGAACGGTCGGGCCGTCGTACCACGGCATGTTGTCGGAACGGTCGGCCACGTTGTCGCCGCACTTGGCGCTGACGGGCACCTCGAGGGTGGGGGCGATGCCGAGCCGCCCCAGAAACTCGTCCATCTCCTCCTGGACCTCCAGGAAGCGCTCCTCGGCGTACTCGACCAGGTCCATCTTATTGTAGAGGACCAGCACCTGCTCCAGCCCGAGCAGCTTGACCACGTAGGCGTGGCGCTTGGTCTGCTCCTGGACGCCCTCGTAGACGCTACAGATGAGCACGGCGGCCTCCGCCTGGGAGGCGCCGGTGATCATGTTCTTGATGAACTCCTTGTGGCCGGGCGCGTCGATGATGACGTAGTCTCGGGTCTCGCTGCTGAAGAACGTCTGGGCGGTGTCGATGGTGATGCCGCGTCTGCGCTCTTCGCTGAGGTGATCGACGATGTATCCGAACTCCAGGTCGCGCCCCTCGGCCTTCGCGGCGGCCTGGATCTCCTCCATCTTGCCTTCCGGCAGGGAGTCGGTGTCGTGCAGCAGCCGGCCTATGAGCGTGGATTTCCCGTGGTCGATGTGCCCGACGAGCACGAACGCGAGGCTTTCCGGGTCCATTCTTCCCTCACATGTAACCGAGTGCGCGGAGTTTCTGCATGGTGTAGGCGTCTTCCTTGTCCTGGGCGCGGCCGGCGCGTTCGGCGGTGCTGCTGGTCTCCAGCTCGACCAGTATTTCCTCGACCGAGGACGACTCCGAGGGCACGGGGGCGCAGCATGTGGCGCAGCCGAGGCTGCGGTAGCGCTCGCCGTCTTTGGCGAAGTAGAGCTCGTTGACCTCCAGGTTCTCCCGCTGGATGTAGCGCCAGATGTCGATCTCGCGCCAGTGCAGCAGCGGGTGAACGCGCACGTGGGTTTCCTCGTCGGCACGGGCGCTGTACTGGTCCCACAGCTCGGGCGGCTGGTTCTCGTAGTCCCACTGGAACTGCTGGTCCCGAGGTGAGAAGACGCGTTCCTTGGCGCGGATGCCGTGCTCGTCGCGGCGGATGCCCAGCAGCAGGGCGTCGAAGCCGCGCTCGGCGATGCAGTCCTTCAGGGCCTGGGTCTTCAGGGCGGTGCAGCAGGCCAGCTTGCTATCCTCAACGTCGGCCTCGGGGCCCATGCCGCCTTCCAGCGCCTCGTCGTTGCGTGCGATGACAAGGTCGAAGCCCCACTTCTCGACGCAGTAGTCGCGGAAGTCGTACATCTCCTGGAAGTGGTAGCCCGTGTCGATGTAGACGACGGGGAAGGGGATCTCGCCGAAGAACGCCTTCATGCAGAGCCAGACGAGCGTGGTGGAGTCCTTGCCGACCGACCAGAGGGCGGCCAGGTTGTCGAACTGGTTGTAGGACTCTCGGATGATGTAGATGCTCTTGTTCTCGAGTTCGCTCAGGTGATCCATGGCACCGTTCGCGCTGCTGCGCGCTCCCTGTGACGGAGGTGGTGAATTGCCCCGCCCGCCGAAGCCGTTGCAGCCCCGACGGATAAGACCGACACTATACGCGCCGGAGGAGCAAAATTCAACTAACCCGGATACTTCATGGAGCTTCGTCGTCCGGCGCGCGGTCCTGGCCCCGGGCTTCGGCACCGGCCCTTGCCGCCATCGATGTATCGGCCGATACGCCCGCGGTGGCTCGGCCCTGCAGCCTCGCCCGGAACCAGGCCTGCCTCGCCGGTGGTTTACCGAGTGTTACGGGACACAGACAGGCGAAGGTGGGTGAGTGCTTTTCAGTAAACAGGCTGCGGTGCTTCCGACGAATCTTCATGAAATATCCGGGCTGACGCTCTCCTCCCGCACGTTCACGGCGGTGCCCGAGAGGGCGCGTTTCAGGTGGAGTCCCGTCAGGCGCGGGTTGTCCCTCGGGAAGCCGTCCTCGAGCACGGCCAGGTCGCCCGTGACGACGCGCGGCGCGACGTTGCTGCCCGCGAAGTGGGAGCGGAACGCCTCCGCATCGCGGATGCCAAGGTGCAGGCGGCCGTCCTGAAGCTGGACGGTGTCGATGCCGGCGCGGTCGGCCAGTATCCGCAACTCGGCCTCCAGCAGCAGGTTGCGGGCCTCCAGCGGTGGGGCGCCGTAGCGGTCGCGCATGGTCTCCTCGGCCTCCCGCGCGTCGGCCATACTGGTGCATCGGTTGATCTGTCGGTACAGCTCCATCCGCTGGCGGGGAGTGGGCACGTAGTCTTCCGGCAGGAAGGCGTCCAGCCCGATGTTGATGGTTACGTCCGGCGGCTCCTCGATCTCTTCTCCCTGCAGCCGGGCGGAGGCGCGCGCAAGCAAACGGCAGTAGAGGTTGTATCCGACGGCGGCGATGTGGCCGGACTGGGCGGGGCCGAGGATGTTGCCCGCGCCGCGTATCTCCAGATCGCGCAGCGCGATGTCGAAACCGGACCCGAGGTCGCTGTAGCGGCGGATGGCGTCCAGCCGGCTTTGGGCTTCCGGCGTGACGGGGCGGTTCGGCGGGGTGAAGAAGTAGGCGTATGCCTTGTGGATGTAGCGGCCGACCCGCCCGCGCAACTGGTGCATCTCCGCCAGCCCCAGCAGTTCGGCCCGGTCGAGGATGATGGTGTTGGCGTTGGGGATGTCCAGCCCGTTCTCGATGATGGTCGTGCTGGCCAGCACGTCCACTTCGCCCTGCAGGAAGAGGTCCATCGTGTCGGCCAGCTCGCGTTCGGGCATCTGGCCGTGGGCGACGGCGACGGTGGCCTCCGGCACGGCTTCGCGCACCTTGTCGGCGAACCCGTCGATGGTGCGCACGCGATTGTGGATGATGAAGACCTGGCCGTCGCGGTTCAACTCGCGCAGGATCGCGTGGCGCACCAGTTCCATGTCCCGCGGGCCGACTTTGGTCTTTATGGCCTGCCGGTCGCGCGGTGGCGTCTGCAGCGCCGATATCTCCCGGAGGCCCATCAGCGACATGTGGAGGGTGCGGGGGATGGGCGTGGCGGTGAGGGTCAGCACGTCCACGGTGGCGCGGGCCCGCTTCAGCTTCTCTTTGTGCTCGACGCCGAACCGCTGCTCCTCGTCGATTATCAGCAGCCCCAGGTCCTTGAAGTGCACGTCGTCTTGCAGCAGGCGGTGCGTGCCGATGGCGATGTCGACGCTGCCCTCGGCCATGCCCTCCAGCGCCTGCTCTATCTCCGAATCGGTGCGGAAGCGGCTCAGCATCTCGACGCGGACGGGGTAGTCGGCCATGCGCTCGCGGAAGGTGCGGAAGTGCTGCTGCGCCAGCACGGTGGTGGGCACCAGCATGGCGACCTGTCGTCCACCCAGCACGGCGTTGAAGGCGGCCCGCATGGCGACCTCGGTCTTGCCGTAGCCGACGTCGCCGCAGAGCAGCCGGTCCATGGGGCGGTCCGACTGCATGTCGCGCTTGACGTCCCGGATGGCCTCCAACTGGTCCTCGGTCTCCTCGTAGGGGAACTCGGCCTCGAACTGGCGCATCCAATCCGTGTCCGAGGGAGCAGCGATACCCTCCTGCGTCTCGCGGATGGCCTGCATCTCGAGCAACTCGGCGGCCAGGTCCTCGACGGCCTCCTTGGCACGCTCCTTGGCCCGTCGCCACGAGGCACCGCGGATCTTGCTCAGGTCGGGCCGGCGGCCGCCCACGCCGATGTAGCGGTGCACCATCTCGATGCGATCGCAGGGCACATGGACGTGGACGCCCTCGGCGAACTCGATCTGCAGATGCTCGCGTTTCCGTCCCGCCTGCTCCAGAACGCTCGTGCCCAGGAACCGGCCGATGCCGTGGTTGACGTGCACCACGAGGTCGCCCGGCTCGAGTTGTTCCGAACTCGTTATGGGGCGACCCTCTCGCGCGTGCCGGATGAACCGACGCTGGCGGTAGCGCCCGAACAGGCGGTGATGCGGGATGAGTGCCAGCCCGGCGTCGGGGCAGAGGGCGCCGTGGTTCAGCCGACCGGTCTCGAAGTGCAGGTCGTCGAGGTGCGCGAACTCCCGGTCCCTAAGCAGCACCTGGAGCCGGTCCGTTTCCGCGGGGCTCATGCAGTAGATGATGACCGTCTCGTAGTTGCGGACGATGCGCCCCAGTTCGTCGAACATCGAGTCGAGGTCCGGCCCGAAACTGTCCCGCTGCTGGATGTAGATCTCCGCCGCGCTTTCGAGGCTCTCCCCATCGAAGTGGACTCGCGGATGACTCTCGAGCGCCTCGGTGAGTGCACCCGGCTCGACCAGCAGGAAGCTGCGGTCGCTCTGCTCGTAGAATTCCTCCGCGCGGCGCTGCAGACGTTCCGGCTCCACCAGCATAACCGTGGCGTCCGAGCCGAAGTAGGACAGCAGGCGCCCGAAGCCCTGCTCGTCGGCGGAGGCGTGCTCGCCGATGGTTAGCTGGCAACGCTCGACGCGGCCGCTCGACCGCTGCGTGACGGGGTCGAAGGTGCGGATGGAGTCGACCTCGTCTCCGAAGAACTCGATGCGCACCGGTTCGAGTGCCCCGTGGGAATAGACGTCGAGGATGCCTCCGCGCAGGCAATACTGGCCGGCGGCGCGGACCTGCGGCACGCTGATGTAGTCGTGGTCCACCAGCCATTCGACAAGCTCGGCCGGCGCCTCCGCCTCGCCCACGCTGACGCGGCGTGACCCGCGGCGCAGTTCGTCCGGGGCACGGGTGGGCTGCATCAGCGCGCTGACAGTGGTCACCACGACACGCGTGTTCGGCCCCGGCCCCAGGAATACTGAGTCGGCGACGTCCGCGCCGCTCGTCTCCGTGCGGCCGAACGCGAGGTGACGCAACACACTCAGGCGCGCGCGCTGGATGGCTTCGTCGGGTTCGTCGGGATCGCCGGGCAGGACTTCAAGGGGAGGGTAGTAGCAGGCGAGCCCCTCGCGGAAGAGGCAGACGTCCTCGGTGAATTCCTCGGCCTGCCGGGCGGTGGCACACACCACGAGAGTCTCGGTACGCACGTCTCCCGCAAGCCGGGCGGCCACCAGGGCGGTTCCGCTGCCGGCGGTGCCGACGATATTGACCTGGCCGTTGGCGCGGAGCAGGTCCGGCAACTGCCGCACGACGGGCAGCGCGCCAATTGTCTCAAGCGGGTCCGGCATTCAGGTGATCGTAAAGGGAAAACGTCGTCGGACCCCGACACGTATATTGTAACTGCTGTGCGCCGGCTGCGCATCCAAACGGCAAACTGCCTACACCTTCTCGTCGGACGGGTGGGTGGGTTCGGGGAGCACTTCCAGTTCCCCTCTGCCGTAGGCCTCCAGCGCTTCCCCGGCGGTCACGTCTCCGACGCGGAACAGGTCCACCGCGTTGTCGCGAAGGCCGTGGAACGCGATCTCACCGATCTCCCGGACGATCACCGAGTCCAGCTCCCGTTCCTCGACGAACTCACGGATGACGGCCAGACCCGCGCGGACGACCCTTTCCTGGAAATCGTTCTCCTCCACGTGGGACTCTTGCACGTCGCCGTCCCGGACCGTCGCCAGCAGGAAATAGGGGGCCCGGCCGAAGTGCTCGCAGACGGGCGCGGAGAGCCCCTCATCGGAGTCGATCGGGACCAGCACCCCCTCGGTCTCGCTGTGGTAGGGCTCCACGTGCAGCACGACCCCCTCGACCCGCGGCTCGGCTTCTCGGATGGCGTCCTGCGCCTCGTGGGCCAGGGCATGGCTTCGCCGGACGTCCAGCCCGGGGATCACGTGAACGTGCCCTTCGATGAAGTAGAACGGGCCGGCTCGTCGCGCGCGCACCAGCTCAACGTAGCGAACCCCGTTGACGCCCGCGATGATCTCGGCGACCTTCTGCTCCAGCTCCGGCGCTATCTGGGCGTCCATCAGGCTCAGAACGGCCGTCCGCAGGTTCCGGAAACCCGCGTAAATGACCGCGCCCGAGATCAGCAGAGTCACGATGGACTCCACGTAGGGCAGGCGATAGTGGGAGCAGATGAGGGCGACGAAGACGGCGCCCGACTTGCCCATGTCCAGTTTGACCTCCTCGGCTGTCGCGGTGAGGCTCTGGGAGCCGGTCTCCCGGCCGACCTTCCGTTCCCAGAGATACAGCGCCAGAGCGACCGCGATAGATACCGCGGCCGCCGCAAGGCCGATGACCGAGTGCTCCAGCCGGGGCACCTGCCCGAACCGCCGCAGGCCCTCCCACAGGTATCGCCCGCCCATGGCCATGATCAGGGCCGAGATGATCAGCGCTCCCAGACTCTCGGCCCGGTAGAAACCGTAAGGGAACTGCTCGCTCGGCTCGCGGGCCGCGATGCGCAGTCCTATCCAGGAAGTGGCCAGCGCCAGCGTGTCGGTCGTGGAGTCCACGGCGTCCGCCTGCAGGGCGGGGGAGTTGGCAAATGAACCGACCACCCATTTGATGACCGCCAGCGTCAGTGTGACGGTCGCGGCCAACCCCGCGGTGCGCCGCGCCCGGCGCAAGTTGGACCTCCGCTCGTCATCCATTGCTTTCCCCCGAGGCGAACCCGGTCGGCCCTATCATACATGATGGCCACGACTTATCCTAACCCCATCGCAGAACTCACCGGCGGGGTTCATCGGCTGTCTTCCAGCGGCCCCGGCTCGTCGCCATCCTCGCGTGGTTCAACGTGCACCACCACGTCGGCCAGGTCGCTTTCCTCCCGGATGAGGCGACGCTGGACCTCCTCGGCGATGTCGTGACCGCGTCGCACGCTGATGTTGCCGGCCACCAGAATGTGCAGGTCCACGTGGAAGCGCCCTCCCACGCGGCGCGTGCGGATGGCGTGGACCCGCGCGACGCCGTCCACGCCCAGCGCAATACCCGCGATGCGCTGGAGGACTTCCGGCGGGGCGCCGGTGTCGATGAGTTCCTTCAGCGCCGGCCACGCTATCATCGCGGCCGCCCGGAAGATGAAGACCGACACGACGATCGCGCCGATGTGGTCCAGGATGGCCCACTCAGGATGCAGACGGGCCCCCGCCACCGCCAGCAACACGGGTATGGAGCTGAGGGCGTCCGAGCGGTGGTGCCATGCGTTGGCCACTACGGCGGAGGACCGGATGCGACGCCCCACCTTGACCGTCCATCGGTAGAGCAGTTCCTTGCTGACGATGGAGATGAAGGCCGCGCCCAGGGCGATCCCGCCCGGCGGGGAGGCGTGCCGTTCCTGGAGCGTGACCACCGCGTTGTAGGCCAGGCCGACGGCCACCGCTGCCAGCATCAGGCCGATGCCGCCCGTCACCAGCGTTTCGATGCGTCCGTGCCCGTGCGGGTGGCTGCGGTCGGGCGGCTTCGACCAGTAGCTCACGCCGATCAGCACCGCCACGTCCGTGCTGCTGTCCGAGAGGCTGTGCACCGCGTCGGCCACGACGGCCTGGCTGCCGCCCAGCAGGCCGCCCGCCATCTTGAAACCAGCCAGAAGCAGGTTGCCGATCAGCCCCAGCCACGTAACCCGCCGCGCCTCTCGTGCCTGCCCGAGCAACTCCTGGTTGGCATGGTCGTCCATGGGTTCGTGCGGCTCCAGCTCTCGCGGGAGGGGTCTCAGTCCGCCCGGTCATTTGGGAGATGCCGGGCGCTCGGGTCCGGCAGACGCTCGTGGTGGTCGGTCTCCTGCTGATAGGCGGCCGTGGCGCGCAGCAGGGCGGAGTCGTCCCAGTGCCTGGCCATTAGCTGCATCCCCAGCGGCAGGCCGGCCCCGGTGAAGCCGCACGGCACGCTGATGCCCGCCACCCCGGCCAGGTTGCAGGAGATGGTAAATATGTCGCTTAGATACATCTCCAGCGGGTCCGCGGTCTTCTCGCCAATGCGGAAGGCCGGCGTCGGCGTGGTGGGGCAGAACAGCAGGTCCGCGTCCTCGAAAACCCGGTCGAAGTCCCGGCGGATGAGCCGCCGCACCCGCGCTGCCTTCAGGAAGTAGGCGTCGTAGTACCCGCTGCTCAGCGCGTAGGTGCCCAGCATGATGCGCCGCTTGACCTCATCCCCGAACCCCTCGCCGCGCGTCTTGCTGTACATGTCGATCATGTCCTCGTGGTCGGCGCTGCGGTGGCCGTATTTCACCCCGTCGTAGCGGGCCAGGTTCGAGCTGGCCTCCGCCGTGCACAGCACGTAGTAGCAGGCGACCGCGTAGCTGGAGAGCTTCCCCTCCTCGATGTCGATCCGGCTGTGAGGCAGGGAGACGTCGGTGAACCGCGCGCCCAGGCCTTCCAGCACGCGCCGGGCCTCCGCCACGGCGGCGCTCACCTCGGCGTCGGTTCCTTGCTCCAGAAAGAACTCACGCGGCACGCCGATGCGCAGGCCGGTCAGCTCGGCATCTGCGGCCGCCTCCACGTAATCCTCCGGCTCCCGTTCGGTGCAGGTCGAGTCCCGCCCGTCCGGCGGGGCGATGGCCTGCAGCAGCAGGGCGGCGTCCTCGGCGGTGCGCGCGAACGGACCTATCTGGTCCAGCGAGCTGGCGAAGGCCACCAGTCCGTAGCGGCTCACGCGCCCGTAGGTGGGCTTCATGCCGACCACGCCGCAGAGCGCGGCCGGCTGGCGGATGGACCCGCCCGTGTCGCTGCCCAGCGCCAGCGGCACCATGCCGGCGGCCACGGCGGCCGCGCTGCCGCCGCTGGAGCCGCCCGGGATGCGCCCGGTGTCCCACGGGTTCCTGGTCACCTTGAACCCGCTGTTCTCGGTGGAGGAGCCCATGGCGAACTCGTCCATGTTGGTCTTGCCGATGATGACGGCGTCCTCGGCCAGCAGGCGCTCGACCACGTGGGCGTCGTAGGGGGGCACGAAGTCGCCCAGTATCTTCGAGCCGCAGGTGGTGCGCACGCCCCGGGTGCAGATGTTGTCCTTCACGGCCACGGGCACGCCGGCCAGCAGCCCCATTTCGGCGCCGCTCGCCAGCTTCTCGTCCAGTTGCCGCGCCCGCTCGCGGGCCTGGTCCTCGCACACGGTCAGGAAGGCGTCCACGGTCGGTTCAATGTCCGCGATGCGGGCCAGATGTTGCTCCACGATATCGGCGGCGGAGGTCTCGCCGCGGAGGAAAGCCTCCCGAATGGAGACGGCCGTCCTGGGTGTATCAGTCATGGCATGTGGGCAGCAGAGAAGGGAGCGGGCCAGAGAAGCCGCATTGTAGCGCAGGGGAAGGGACCGCGCAAACAGCCCGCGCGCCTTACGTGCTTCCGCGAACCGTGAGGCGAGCAAGCCCGAGGCACGATAGTTGAGAGTTGCTGGTTGTTAGTTTTTAGTGGGACGGCATCGGCGCGCGCGGTGAACACTCAACCCGCAAATGGTTTGACCCCTGAGGACCGGGCGGAAACGGCGAGAGCGTACGGCGCGGAAGTCCGGGCGCCGGAAAGTGCGAACCAAAAAAAATGCGCCCCACTGGGAGGCGCGGCAGGATGCCCCGTAGAGCAGAGCCCGCGGGGCGGTTACCCCTTACTATGATTTGACCGGGGAACCGCCGGTCGGATACACTACTGTCACTTTTACACAGTCCGGCATCGTTTGTCAAGGAGATATCATGGTCACTTCTGACGGGCAGCCGACGTACCTGCTGGGGTTGGACATAGGGACGCATTCCGTGGGATGGGCGGTTATCGAACTGGACGATGGTCAGCCGGCGGGACTGGAGCGGGTGGGCGTCAGGATATTCGAGCCCGGTGTCGAGGAGGTGCAGTATGAGAAGGGCCGTGCTGACCCGCCTGGACAGAAGCGACGTCAGTCCCGCAGCGCGCGACGCCTGACCGCCCGCCGCGCACGCCGCATGCAGAAACTCTTGCACATCCTGCAGGACGCCGGTCTGCTGCCTGAAGGTGAAGCAGACGATATTCTCCCCACTTTGGATGTCAAGATTCTGGAGCGCTACCGAGGGGAGGCGGCAACTGATGACGAGTCCGGGGCGCTGCCTCAAGTGCTCCATTACTGGCTCAGGGCTCGAGCTCTGGACGAAAAGCTGTCGCCCCACGAACTTGGGCGGGTGTTATACCAACTTGCGCAGCGGCGTGGCTACCAGACGAACCGCCGTGTTCCCGGCGGAGACGATGAGGGTGGGCAGGTGGCCGAGGGCATCAGCGAGTTGCGCGAGAAGATGGAGGCAGCCGGGGCGCGGACGTTGGGCGAATACTTTGCAGGGCTCAACCCGCATGAGAGTCGCATCCGCGACCGATGGACTTCCCGCCGGATGTATGAGGAGGAGTTCGAGGCAATATGGAGCGCGCAGCAGCAACATCACCCGGACGTGCTGACGGATGATCTCAAGGAACAGGTCAGCGAGGCGATCTACTACCAGCGTCCCCTCAAGCGTCAGAGCTACCTGATCGGGACGTGTACCCTGGAAGGCGACCGTAAGCGGGCGCCCTGGGGCCTCCTTGACGCCCAGCGATACCGCATTCTCCAGAAGGTCAACGACACCAGGGTGACAAGCCCCGATGGTCTCGAACGCGCCCTGACTGAAGAGGAGAGAGCCACGCTGTACGACGCCCTTCAGCGCAAGGAAAAGCTTACTTTCGCGCAGGCACGAAGGACTCTTGGCCTGACCCCGAAGCACACGCTCAACTGGGAGTCGGGCGGGGAGAAGAACCTCCCCGGCAACAGCACAAATGCGCGTCTGCTCAAGATCTTCGGGGACCGGTGGTGGGACATGTCCCGGGCCGACCGCGAGCAAGTCGTAGAAGACCTCCTCTCGTTTGAGAAGCGGGACGCACTGGCCCGGCGCGGACGGCGGCATTGGGGTTTGGACAAACAGACGGCGGAAGAGTTTGCCGACGTCCAGTTGCAGCCCGGCTACTGCCGCTTGTCACGAAAGGCGCTCGAGAATCTGCTTCCGTACATGCTCGGCGGTATGCCGTATCAGAAGGCCGTCAAGCAGTGCTATCCCGACCACTTCGAACCCTCCGCAGCGCTTGACAGCTTGCCGCCGCTGTGTGAGACGGACCTCGACGTGACGAACCCTGTGGTGCGGCGTGCCCTGACTGAACTGCGGAAAGTGGTCAACGCCGTCGTTCGCCGCTACGGCAAGCCCGAGCGCGTGCGCATTGAACTCGCACGTGACTTGCGGAGAGGGGCACGCGGACGCAAGCAGTCGTGGCAACGCAGCCGGCGCAACCAGGCAGCACGCGAGGAGGCCGCCGAGAAGATTGCTGCCGAAATGGGTCTTGAGAACCCTACAAGGGCCGATGTCGAGAAGGTGCTGCTGGCGCAAGAGTGCAACTGGGAATGTCCCTACACGGGCCGCTCCTTCGGCATGCATGATCTCCTCGGCCCTTCCCCCCAGTTCGAGGTCGAGCACATAATCCCCTTCAGCCGGTCGCTCGATAACAGCTACCTGAACAAGACCATATGTGAGGTGCACGAGAACCGGACGCGCAAAGGGAACCGTACCCCGTGGGAGGCTTACGGCGAAACCGACCGCTGGGAGGCTATCATCGAACGTGTCAAGTGCTTCCAGGGGAGCGCCGCCGACCTGAAGCTCAAGCGTTTCCAGGAACGGGAGCCCGCCAGCCTGGATGAAGTGGCACAGCGCGAGCTACAAGACACACGTTACGCGTCGCGGTTGGCCATGCAGTATGTTGGCCTTCTGTTCGGCGGCTACTGGGACGAGGAGGGCTCCAGACGGATACAGGCCGTGCGGGGCGGAACGACGGCATATCTGCGCGATATGTGGAACCTGAACGCTCTCCTGGGCGACGGTGACTTGAAAACCCGGGATGACCATCGACACCACGCCGTCGATGCCGTCACCATCGCGCTCACCAGTCCCCGGAGCGTAAAGGCCATCAGCAAAAAAGCGGATGAGATACGCCGTTCCGGGCGCGTGTCGTTCGATGATGTCGAACCACCGTGGCCTGGCTTTCTCCCGCAGGTCAGCGATGCCGTACATGGCGTTAACGTTTCTCGCCGCCCGGACCGCCGCGTGAACGGTCCATTGCACAAAGAGACTTTCTACGCCCCCGGTCCCGAAACCGACGAGGAGGGACGGCCCGAGTACTTCCACCAACGCAAACCTGTGGACGACCTGACGCCCTCGATGGTAGGAGACATCGTGGACCCCACCATCCGAGAGGCCGTGCAGCGGAAGCTTGAGGAGGTGGGCGGGACTCCGAGGCAGGCCTTCAAGGACCCTGGGAACCACCCGTCGTGGACCGCCGGTGACGGGCGGGAGGTGCCCATCCACAACGTCACCATCCGCGTCAGCGTCAGCGCCGTGCCCATCGGTGAGGGCGACGCCCGTCGGTGGGTCAAACCCGGTTCGAATCATCACATGGAGGTCATCGAAACGGACGATGGCCGCTGGGAGGGGCGGCTCGTCAGCCGGCTGGAAGCCATGGAGCGGCTGCGGCAGAATAAGCCCATCGTCAAGCGTGGTCCCGGGTTCGTGTTCTCCCTGGCGCCCGGGGACATGATTGAACTCGACCAGGAAAACGGCGAGCGTGGGCTGTACGTGGTGCGCAGTGTTTGGCAGCAGAAGAGCGGCTCCGTCCGGCTGCGCCACGTGCCAGCTGAGGATGCACGGCAGATCACCGAACTCAGAAAAGATGGCCTTGCGCCTCAGCCTGTCGTCAACTCCCTTCGCGTCCTGAACTGCAAGAAGGTTACGGTAACTCCCTTCGGGGAGGTCCGGTACGCCAATGACTGAGCATATCCTGGACATAAGCGAACGCGACGGGCGGCTGCGGGTCCGCCACGAGCAACTCATCCTGGAGAGCGATGAAGAGGTTGCGCTGAGTTTGCCGCTCGAGGAGATCGCGGCGGTCGTGGTGTCCAACCGCCGCGTCACCTACAGCCAGCCGGTGCTTGCGGGCATAGCGGGGCACGGCGGAATGCTGGTGGTGTGCGACGAGAAACATCTGCCCGTCGCCATGCTGATGCCCTTGAACACACACTTCGTCCAGTCCGAACGTCTCCGGATGCAGGCCAACGTCAACAAGCCCACCTGCAAGCGGCTCTGGCAGCAACTGGTCCGCACCAAGCTTCGCGCGCAGGGCGCGCTGCTCCAGCGCCTGCACGGAGAAGACCACGGGCTGGCGGCTATGGCAAAACGCGTACGCTCCGGCGACCCGGAGAATCTGGAGGGTCAGGCCGCCCAACGATACTGGCCGGCCCTCTTCGGCGACCCGCAGTTCCGGCGTGCTCGCGACGCCGACGACCTCAACCGCCACCTCAACTACGGGTATGCCGTCCTCCGCGCGCTTGTGGCCCGTGCTATCTGCGGAGTCGGCCTCCAGCCGGGACTCGGAATCCATCATCACAACAGGTACGACGCTTTCTGTCTGGCGGACGACGTCATGGAGCCGTTCCGCACACTCGTGGATAGCGCCGTGGTCAACATCTGCCGGGAGCGGGGAGAGGAAGCGCCGCTCGATCGGGAGGCCAAGGCTTCCCTGCTTTCCCCAATGCAGGGGCGTTTGCTGCTCAATGGCGAGCGTCGGACCTTGTTTGATGTCCTGGCTCGTTGTGCCTCATCCCTGGTTAAGGTCTTCGAGGGCCGGCGCAAGCGTCTTGCGCTGCCCAAGCCCGAGGAACTGGCCGGGACTCCGGTTGAGGAGCCGCCGGATTCCGGGTGACGCCAAATGAGCAATGACACCGTTGAAACATCGGAGTACAGGTCCGTGTGGGTCTTCGCGTTCTTCGATCTGCCCGTCACTACCAAGAAAGAGCGACGCGCCTACGTGGCCTTCCGCAAACAACTGCTGCGGGAGGGTTTCATCATGCTGCAATGGTCGGTGTATGCGCGGTTCTGTTCCTCCGAGGAGGCCGCCGAGCCTCACCGTCGTCGGCTTCGGAGTATGGTGCCTCCCGGCGGACGCGTCCGGTTGCTCAGCGTGACCGACCGCCAGTATGGAAAGATGGAGGTCTACCACGGCAGAAAAGCGAAGGAACCGGAGGAACCGCCGGACCAGGTACTGCTTTTCTGACGCATTATTCCCGTAAAGGCCCGCTGAGCGGCGGTTTGAAGGGAGCTTAGTGTATCCGACCGGCGGTTCCCATCAAACCACAGCCAGTCGATGGCTAACGTGGATGCGACGTTAGTGTATCCGACCGGCGGTTCCCATCAAACCACAGCGGGGAGTCGGTGGACGTCATGGGGCTGGTCAGTGTATCCGACCGGCGGTTCCCATCAAACCACAGCTGATACCCCCGTCGGGATACCGGCGAAAGAGTGTATCCGACCGGCGGTTCCCATCAAACCACAGCGGCATAAGACCGCTTATCTTGCGCGTAGGAGTGTATCCGACCGGCGGTTCCCATCAAACCACAGCCCGCCCTGACGGGCCCCTGCGGGTGCGCTTAGTGTATCCGACCGGCGGTTCCCATCAAACCACAGCAAGCGGGGGAAGTAGCCGTGGTGTTCGCAGAGTGTATCCGACCGGCGGTTCCCATCAAACCACAGCTTTTGCGGCCAGCGCCAGCACGAACTGGAAGTGTATCCGACCGGCGGTTCCCAT
>JAWODG010000194.1:0-69982 GCA_046483385.1 Candidatus Brocadiia bacterium
TTCACCTTCCCAAGTCCCATGTCCTGAGAATTAAATTCAATGGGACATGAGCGACTCGTCAGGTTGTGCAGGGCCAAGATGGGCCTGACGGACGGCCAGCTCGGCGTTGACGATGATCTCGCCTTCGACCTTCCCCTCGGCCTCCCCGTAGGGGAAGGCCAGCACGTCGGTGACACCTTCGCGCCCGAGGAAGCGGCGGTTCAACTGGACAATTCCCTCATCGTCCACGAGGGCCAGGCTCAGTTCGGCCTCCCGGCCCTCCTGCTCGAGGGCCGTCTGCACGACGCGGCGTATATCGTCGGCCGGGCACTCAAGGTTGTTCTGTTTGTTGAAGACTTCCAGCTTCATCCTGCTCCTGTGGCTCCTCGGAGCCGGCCCGGTCGGCGATGGACGGGACGGCCTCTTCGACCTCTTCCTGTCCGGGGTAGCGTATCCGGTTGTGGTATATGGCCAGGACGCCGTGCACGAGGCTGTCCTGCAGCCTCTTCAGGTCGGTTATGGTCAGTCCGGATTCGTCCAACTGACCGTCGTGTAACCTGTCGTATATGATGTCCCGCACGAGCGTGCCGACCTGTCCGGGGTCTGGGGACTCCAGCGAGCGGGTGGCGCTTTCGACGGCGTCGCAAAGCATGACGATGGCGGCTTCCCTGGAACGTGGCTTCGGCAGACGGTAGCGGAAGTCATGCTTCTTGACCCGGGTCCCGTCGTCGCCTTCCTCTTGTGCCTTGTCCCAGAAGTACTTCAGCACGCTCGAACCGTGGGACTGCAGGATGATGTCGCGCACCTCCTTGGGCAGGCCGTACTGCTCGGCCATCTCGGCGCCGTCTTTGGGGTGTGCGGTGATGATGAGGCTGCTCATCGTGGGGGCCAGCTCTTCGTGGGGGTTTTTGGTGCCTTCGGTGATGTTCTCGCTGAAGTATTCGGGCTTCTTCAGTTTGCCCACGTCGTGGAAGTAGGCGCTGACGCGGGCCAGCAAGGGATTGGCGCCGATGGCCTCGGCGGAGTCGGCCGCCAGGCTGCCCACCAGCATGCTGTGGTGGTAGGAGCCCGGGGCGTCCAGCAGCAGTTTCTGCAGCAGAGGCTGGTTGGGGTCGCTCCATTCCAGCAGCCGGATGTCGGTGGTGACGCCGAAGAGGCGCTCGATGGCGGGCAGTCCTCCGCTGACGATGAACCCGCTCAGGAACCCGTTGGCCAGCGCGATGAGGGAGTCCGCCAGCAGGGGAGAGCGCCAGAACTGAAGCGGCACGTTGGCTCCCTGCTGGGCTCCGACGAGGCCGAGGCCCCAGACTCCCACGAACTGAGCAATGCCCGCCAGCAGACCGGCCTTCACCAGCGCGCCCCGCGTGCGCACCTGTCCCGTCAGCAGCGCCGCCATCAGGCCGCCCACCAGCAGCACGGCAAACGCCACGTCCGAACCGGGCCCCGCCATCCGCACCAGCAGCGCAAAGAACACGGCCGTGCCGAGGCCGAAACGCTGGCCGTAAACGAGGCACATGACCATGACCATCATGGGCACGGGCGCCCACAGCAGCGTCATGCCGTTGATCACGCACAAGCGGGCCAGAGCAACCAGCAGGACGGTGAGGAAAAGGAACACTCCCATCTGCAGCCGCTGGCGGGCCAGCTCCGGCTTGTACCGGCGCACGTACATCAGGCCGGCCACCGTCAGGATGACCACCAGCAGGCCCACGCCCAGCACGCGTTGCGCCATGACCGCTCGGCCCGCGGGGCCGGCCCAGTACTCCTGCCTCTCCCGCTGCAGGTCTTCGACGTGCTGGCGGCGCACTTCAGTGCCTTTCGACAGGATGGTTCGACCGGCCTCCACGGTTTTGAGATGCATTGGCTCGGCTTCTGCGGCCCGCTGCGCTGCGTCGCGGCTCAACTCCACCTCGAGCGCGAGCGGGGGCGTAAGCCGGGCGACCAGAACCCGTCGGGCCAGCGATGCTTGCGAAGGGTCCATGCCCTCCAGGGCCGGGTCCAGCACCTCTCGCACCGCCTCCGCCGACGCTGCCAGCGGGTGGACGCCAGAGAGCGGGATCTCCTGCTCTTCGTCGGTGGGCCCAACGATCCTGGCTTTCGAGGTTGTCTTCTCGGTTATCAACGGGTCGTCGAGTGTCTCCGGAGCGACCAGATGGCGCTCGCTGAAGGCCTTCAGGGCTTCCTCGAGGGCGTCTGCCCTGCCCTGCAGTTCGGCGGCAACATCGGACAGGCTGTCCGCCGGGACTTCCGATCCGACGCGTCCGGCAAGGGCGTCAGGCTCCTGCCGTATGCGGGCGAGGGCCTGCTGGATGGATTCCTCGCAGGCGGAGCGCTGCAGTCCGAAGACCGGCGGTGTATCGCGCCGGGCTTCCTCGCGTGCGGCTTCGGTGCGGTTCATGTCCACGCTGGTGAAGGTGACGCGCGCGCGGTAGTCCCGCGGGGCTTGCTGGCCGAGCTGAATCCCGAGTGGCGGGCGGCCCGCGTTCATGATGAGAACCACTGCCGCCACGAAAAGTAGCAGCCACGCCGCCCGCGCGGCGAGGCCCCACAAGGACGGGGATTCCTCGGATGCCTCCCCCCGTGCGGCTCCGTTTTTATGGCCTTTGCTATTCTGGCGCATTCTCGGGCTCCTGCGATTCGAGACCGCCGGTCACCGGCAGATCGCGCTGATAGGCGTCCAGTATCCGCCGGACCAGCGGGTGTCGCACGATGTCGCGCTCGGTAAGCCATACAAAGCGTATTCCGGGCACCTCGCGCAGCCGCTCCTGCGCGTCCACCAGGCCGCTGCGCGTCTCAGGCGGCAGGTCAACCTGCGTGATGTCGCCGGTCACCAGCAGCCTGGCGTGCGGACCCAGGCGGCTCAGGAAGGTCTTCATCTGGCCCACGGTGCAGTTCTGCGCCTCGTCCAGGATGATGAACGCGTTGTCCAGGGTGCGGCCCCGAACGAAAGCCAGCGGCACTATCTCGATAAGATCGTTGTCCAGATACCTCTGGACGCGGCGGGCGTCCACCAGGTCGTGCAGGGCGTCGTAGAGCGGCCTCAGGTAAGGGTTTACCTTGGCGTAGATGTCGCCCGGAAGGAAGCCCAGATTCTCCCCGGCTTCCACGGCCGGTCGGCACAGGATGATCCGCTTCAGCTCGTCCTTCTTCAGGTAGTTCAACGCGGTGGCCACGCCCAGGTAAGTCTTGCCCGTGCCGGCCGGGCCGATGCAGAAGACGACGTCGCTGCTGAACATGGCGCGCAGGTAAGCGGCCTGGCCCGGCGTTTTGGGGAAGACGCCCGGCCAGGGCTCCAGGTCCTCGCCCAACTCCGGGGCGGGGCTCTCGAGCTGGCGTTCCACCAGTTTGTCCACGGTCTGCTGGGTGATGTCCTCTCCGCTGTTGAGCATCTGCTCCAGTTCCAGCACGGCCGCTTCGCAGCGCTTCACTTTATCCGGGGGCCCGTCGATGCGCAGTTCTCCCCCCCGCGCGACCAGTCCGACCTCGAACGCGTCGCGCAGTTGTTTCAGATATGTATCCCGCGGACCGAACAGGCGCAGCACCTCATCCTGTCCGCCCACCTGCAGGGTCCTTTGCACGATGACCTATCCTCCGAGAGCCAGGCTCTCGTATACGCTCAGGAAAACAAAGCCCAGCGGGGCGGTGAACAGCACGTCGTCCAGCATGTCCAGCATCCCGCCGAAGCCCGGCAGCAGGCTGCCGGAGTCCTTGATATCCGCCTGTCTTTTCAGCAGCGACTCGGCCAGGTCGCCGAAGATGCCCGTCAGCGCGGCCAGCAGGCCGAACACCACGGCCGCGCCAGGCCGCATCACGCCCAACGGACTGATGCTGAGACCCCATGAGACGGCCACGGCCGCCACCACGGCGCCGACGGCGCCGGCCACCGTCTTGCCCGGGCTCACCCGGGGCACCAGCTTGCGCCGCCCCAGCAGGGAACCCGCGAAGTAGGCCCCGCTGGAGCCGGCCTTGCACACGCCGACGACCGCGATAAGCCCGGCGACGCCCCAGCGCAGCCGTACGGCCGTCAGAAAGCCCAGCATAACCGGCACGTACGTCCAGCCCAGCACGTAGGACCCGACCGACTGAAGCGATTCGCCGATCTCGCCCCGGACGATACGCACGCCGAACACGCCCATCACGAGGGCGCTCAGCAGCACCCCGCTCCAAAGCCACGGGTCGTATGCCCCGGTTGCCATGCCGGCCCATTGGACCAGCGACAACGCCACTCCGCCGATCACAAGAGCGCGCAGGTCGGTTCCCAGACCAAGCCGGCGGGCCAGATACGCGAACTCGTGCAGCCCCAGCGCCACCATGGCCAGCAGCACACCACAGTAAACGAACCCCGCTTCCCAGGTGGAGTCAACCGCCAGCATGAGGGCAATCAGCAACACCAGCAGCGTCCCCAGCCCGGTGCGGACGGCAATGGGCGTGGAACGCGGCCGGGGAAGTTCCGCGGGCGTCACCGAACCGTCCTGCTGCGCCGTCTCTGCTGCGTCCATGGGTCTCCCCGTTCTCAGCCGTCCCTCCGTTCGGAGGCCGGCGTGTCTTCGGCCAGTCCGCCGAACCGCCGCTCGCGGCGCGCGTACTCCCGCAACGCCTCGAGGAACTGTTCCTCCCGGAACTCCGGCCAGTATGTCTCGGTCACGTAGAGTTCAGCGTACCAGAGTTGCCACAGGAGGAAATTGCTCAGCCGCTGCTCTCCTCCCGTCCTTATCATCAGGTCCGGGTCGGGCAGGCCAGCCGTGTCGAGGTAGCTTCCGAAGAGCTCCGCGTCGATCTCGTCCGGCTCGATCCGGCCGTCACGGACGCGCCGGGCCAACTCGCGCGCCGCGTGGGCTATCTCCTGCCGCCCGCCGTAGTTCAGGGCCAGTGTGAGCGTCAGGTCGGTGCCTTCGCGCGTCTCCTCGATGGTGCGGGCCAGCTCGTCGCGAACGTTCTCCGGCAGGCGGTCCAGCCCGCCGATGGCGCGCAACCGCACGTTCTTGTCCGCGTACTCCTGCCGCCTTCGCCGGAGGAAACGACTCAGACGCGCCATCAGGAAGTTTACCTCCTCCTGCGGCCGCTTCCAGTTCTCAGTGCTGAAGGCGTAGAGGGTCAGGAAGGGTATGGACCAGTTCAGGCAGCACTCGGCGATCTCCCGGGCGCTCTCGAAGCCGACGCGATGGCCTTCGATGCGCGGCATGCTGCGGGCCCGCGCCCAGCGGCCGTTGCCGTCCATGATGATGGCCACGTGCCGGGGCAGCTTGTCGGGGAGGTCAGTCATCGCCCTTCCGCTCGATCACCTGAGTCCTGTCCGGACCGACCGAGACGAACTCTACGGGCGCTCCGGCCATCTGCTCGATGGCCTTCAGGTACTTCTGCGCCTCCACCGGCAGGTCCTCCCATTCGGTGATGTCGGTGATGTCGCACTGCCATCCGGGGAACTCCTCGTAGACCGGCTCGACCGCCCCGAGGGTCTCGAGTGAAGCGGGGAAGTGCTCCAGCTTCTTTCCGTCCACGCGATATGAAGTGCAGACCTTTATCGTCTCGAAGGCGCTCAGCACGTCCAGCAGGCCGACGGCCAGCGCCCCGACCCCGTTCAGGGCCGTGGTGTGCCGCAGGGCCACTCCGTCCAGCCATCCGCAGCGGCGGGGGCGCCCCGTCGTCGAGCCGAACTCCTGGCCGCGCTCACGGATCAGCTCGCCGGTCTCGTTGTCCTGTTCCGTGGGGAACGGCCCCTCGCCCACCCGAGAGCAGTAGGACTTCGCGACGCCCATCACGCGGTCTATCCGGGTCGGAGGGATGCCCGTGCCGACGGCGCCACCGCCCGCCACCACCGGGCTGCTGGTCACGTAGGGATAGGTGCCGAAGTTCAGGTCCAGCAGGCTCCCCTGCGCGCCCTCCAGCAGGATGCTGCGCCCCTCCCGCAGCGCCTCGTGAATGATGGGCACGGTGTCCGTCACGAACGGGCGCAGCCGCTCGGCGTAGCCGCAGTACTCCTCATAGACCTCGTCCACGTCAAGCGGGTCGAGCCCGTAGATGTCCGTCAGCATCCGGTTCTTGACGTCCATCAGCGCCTCCAGCCGCTCGCGGAAGACGTCAGGGTTCATCATCTCGGCGAAGCGGATGCCGCAGCGGGCGGCCTTGTCGGCGTAGCAAGGGCCTATTCCGCGGCCCGTCGTGCCTATCTTGCTCTCGCCACGCTCGGACTCGCTGGCCCTGTCCATGATCTTGTGGTGCGGCATGACGACGTGGGCACGATCGCTGACGGCCAGATTGTCGCCGACCTGGACGCCGCGCTCGCGCAGGCCGTCTATCTCCTCCAGCAACCCGCCGGGGTCGACAACCAGGCCGTTGCCCACGATGCAGAGGGTG
This sequence comes from Candidatus Brocadiia bacterium, assembly GCA_046483385.1. Classification (GTDB taxonomy): domain Bacteria; phylum Planctomycetota; class Brocadiia; order SM23-32; family SM23-32; genus B1Sed10-231. The sequence continues at coordinate 6,334 of JAWODG010000194.1, forward strand.
CCCGAGTGCAGGATGCCGCTGGGCACCAGGTGCAGCACGAACTTCTCGTCGTCTATCTGGACGGTGTGACCGGCATTGGCGCCGCCCTGAAACCGCGCGACTATCTCGTAGCGGCTCGACAGGGCGTCTATAACCTTGCCCTTGCCTTCGTCGCCCCACTGCAGTCCGACCAGCAGGAGCGTTTCGGACATTTGCTTGACCTTTCAGCGTTCGGGTTCTCCGGCCGCCCGTCGCAGACGGCTTGTCGCGACGGGGAAGGGCGGAGGGAGTAAAGTGGACGGAGAGATGCGGACACGAAGCTATGTCAGCCTGGCTAACCCACGATTTCGACTTCTCGGAGAATTGTGCGGCGAGCGAAGCCCGTTTCCCGGACAATCCGCCCCCCTGATGCGGAACAGCCAGCGGTCCTGAATGCTGCCACAGAACGCCATTATATTCACCGCGGGGCGGCGCGTCAAGTCCAAAGGACAGCCTGGTAGTGGCACATAAAGTTTTTGTTCAGAAGAACTTACGTGTCTTGCGATGCCGGCGTATTGCTCGCCGGTGAGGGACCCCCGCGTTGCAGGGACAACTGGTGGACCCGTTGGGCAATCTCCCGACGCTCCCCGGCATCCCAGCGACCCCGCGCGCAACGCCGCAGGCACCGGACCCGTTCCAGCAGCGACACCGACTGCGGCAACTGGGCGTTGATACGCGCGAGGCATTTGGTCCATTCCTTCCGGCTCATCGGCCGCCCGAAGCGCACGCGTTCCAGGTCGATCAGGTACAGTTCCAGCCCATCCTCGCCCCTGTGGACGAGGATGTTGGTCGGCTTGGTGTCCGGGTGATAGACCTCCTGTCGGTCCAGCGACAGCAACAGGTCCGCCACGGCCCGGCCCAGGCGGCGCCGCTCTGTGGCATCCGGCTCGTGCGACCGGATGAAATCCACGAGCCCCCCTTCGTTGGGCAGCTCTTCGGTTATCAGGTAGTCGGGGTCTCCGCGGAGTTTGTGGCGGCTCTCAAGCAGGGCCAGAGGCTGGGCCGCCGGCAGGCCCCGGACGTGGAAGCCGCGCGCGGCAAACCACGCCCCACGTGCCCGGCTGCGGGGGCGGAGCACGTCCTTGAGCCGCTCGGGCAGCGTGTCGCGGCGAAATGCTTTCACGCACACGGTGCCCGGCAGCACATCCTCCGGGTCGGCCGGTTGGTTCAGGGTGCGGGGCGGCACCGACTCGCACGTGCACAAACTCACCTCCGTCCGCCGGCCAGCCCGGCAGACCTCCACCTGCGGGGCCCGGCCGGACAGGGCCTCCCTATGAGTATCCACCGCCGAAAGGGCCGCCCCGAGAGGGAAATCCCGCCGCCGGTGGACCACGAAATCCGACGTCTTCGCCCGGGTGAACAGGGAGCTTTCCTTCAGGCAACGCTTCGTGCGGCTGCGCAGGTGGCGCCGCTCGTGGGCAGTGGCCGCCTCCGCCACGGCGCGGGCCCACGCCGTGGAGCGACCGCGGGAGTCCCCACCCCATCTCTGCAGGAAGGCGCGCAGGTAGCGCACCCGCGCCCGCAGCCCAACCTGCTCCGGGACGGAACCGTGCAACATGGCCAGCATCTTGACCATGTGTCGCCGCCGCACACGCCGTCGGCGCATCGCGTGCAGGTCCGTCACGACCAGCCGGCTACCGGGCGGCGCCTCGGGCCGCACCAGCAGGTTCTCGGCGTGGTAGTCGGTATGGTGGAAGCCGCCTTCGGCCAGCTCGGCCGTTAGGCTCGCCAGTTCGGCGGCCAGCTCGCGGCGGAACTTCCGCGGGCGAGCAGGCCACTGCTGCCGCGCGAACTCCTTCAGATGGACCGTCCCGGTGATCTCCCGGCTGACCAAAAAGCCCTCGCAGGGCAGTCCCCGGCGCCGGCGCACGGCGATCGCCAATACGTCGCAGGTCGGTATGTCGGCCGCCTGCAGGGCCCGACAGATACGCCACTCCCGCGCCGGCTTTGACGGGGCAAGCGTGTAGCGCAGCCGGTCGAACAGGTCGCGGAACTTGTAACGCTTCACGTAGAGCCCGGGCCCGCCGGGTGCCACCGGATCGTCAATGCGGAAGACGCTGCGGGTAGTGCTGTCCTTGATGGTCCGGTCGTCCGGCATCTCCTCCGGCCGGCGCAACGGTTCGAGGTCCAGTTGGGGAACCATGGGCGCGAAGTCGGCCACGCTCTTCCACGTCATGCCGTGCGCCTTGACTCGCTGAGTGGCTCTCTCAAGCATCTGAACCTGGGGCAAAGGGGAAAACCGTGCGCTCGACGTCGGCGCCCATGGTACAACCGAAACGCCATTCATTGCAAAGGGGCTGAAGGCACACTTGACCCCCGGCACGCCCGCAGCTATTGAGCCCCGTAAGACTGATGACGTCGCTCACCGGGCGGGCGACGTTTACCCGCGCCGGGCGGGAATTCGTGGACCAGCACAGGATCTTCCACTGGGGTTATGACTCGAGGCTCACCCCCGGTCGATCACTCTGTTTCGACCTGGAATCCGCGAGCCCGCGCGTGGAATGGAGCATCCGGCAGGCGGCACAAGGGATGCACCGTTGACGTACGCCCGGCAGTGGAATAGTGTGCGATTATGCTGATGGCCAGTCGCATGTGGCGGCACGCCTGACGTAATCCCCGCTGACAGGAGTTGGACGATGGTTGATACAGTGACCCGACCCGAACAGACCGACATCCCGCTTCTTCACGACGTGGACGTGATCGTCGTGGGCGCCGGACCGGGCGGCCTCGGCGCCGCCGTGGCCGCGGCCCGGCAGGGCGCCCGCACGCTGCTGTGCGAGCAGTACGGCTTCCCCGGCGGCATGGCCACCGCCGGGCTCATCAACCCCTTCATGCCCAACCATCTGGACGGACGACGGCTGGACACCGGCGTCTTTGAGGACTGGTGCGACCTCATGGAGGAGATGGGCGGGTTGCTGGAGGACGGCAGAACGTTCTGCCAGGAGACGGCCAAACTGGCCGTGGAGAAACTGCTGCTCGATGCCGGCGTCATGCTCCTCTACCACGTGCAGCTCGACCGGCCCCTCATGGAAGGCCACCGGATAGACTCCGTGCTGATGCTGGGCAAGAGCGGCCTGACGGCCCACCGCGCGGACGTTTACATCGACACCACCGGGGACGCCGACCTCGCCGCGCGGGCCGGCTGCGAGTTCGAGTACGGCCGTCCCGAGGACGGCCACGCCCAGCCGATGACGACCTGCTTTGATCTGGCCGGGGTGGACATAGAGCGAATGCCCGACTCCGGGACCATCAACGAACTCTACCACAAGGCCCGCGCCGAGGGCCGCCTGAAGTGTCCCCGCGAGAACGTCCTCTGGTTCCGCACGGTCGAGGAGGACCGCATCCACTTCAACACCACGCGCATCGTCAAGCATAAGGCCACCGACACGCTGGCCCTCTCGGAGGCTGAAATCGAGGGGCGCCGGCAGATTGCCGACTACCTGCGCTTCCTGCGGGAGGACGTTGCGGGGTTCGAGAACGCCCGGCTGCACGCCATTGCGGATACGGTCGGAGTGCGCGAGTCGCGGCGCGTCCGCGGCCACGCCTACCTGACCCGAAAGGATTTCGAGAACGCCGCCAAGTTTCCCGACGGCATCGCGCGTGTGCGCTACCCCATCGACATCCACAGCCCAACCGGCGAGGGCACCGAGCACGCCAACGTGCCGGAGGGAGACTGGTATGAGATACCGTACGGCTGCCTGGTGCCGAAGGACTGCGACAACCTGCTGGTCGGGGGACGTCCGATCAGCGTGGACCACGCCGTGCACAGCTCGATGCGCGTAATGCCGCCCGCGTGCACGGTGGGGCAGGCCTGCGGCACGGCGGCGGCGATGGCCGTGGACCAGGGCCTCGACCCGGCCGACGTGGACGGTGCGGCCGTGCGGCAGTCGCTGATCGAACAGGGGGTCTGGCTGGAGTGACGGTACCGGTTCGGCGGGTCACTGTCCGATAAGAGATCTCCAGGGCCGCTCAAGCGGCCTACTACGAGCCGCTCGCGTGACATTGCGCTACCGCAGGGCCCTCAGTCCGGCTGCCAGCCCCACATGGTGGCGTCCTCGGGCAGCATGTCCCAGACTTCCATCCCGGCGCGGGAGAGCCGGTCGTACTCCTCATCGCTGAGCTGCACGTCCAGCGCTCCGATGTTATCCTGCCAATGGCTCCACTTGCTGATGCCCACGATGGGGGCGGTGACGCCTTCGGTGTGCAGGACCCAGGCCAGGGCGACCTGGGAGCTGGTTCGGCCGTGCTCGTCGGCTATCTCATCCACCACCCGCGCTACCTCTTTGGCCTGGCTGAAGATGGGTTCTTTGAACAGCACGTTCTTCTTACGCACGCCGGTCTTCTCCTCCGTGCTGCGGGTGAAGCGGCCCGTCAGCAGGCCCTGCGCCAGGGGGGAATAAGGCGTAACGCCGACGTTGTGCTCCCGGCAGAGGGGCAGCACGCCCGATTCGATGATGCGCCACATGATGTTGAAGGGAGGCTGCAGGCTGACGATGCCGTGCTCGACGGCCGTACGCAACTGATCGGCGTCGAAGTTGCTGACGCCTATCCACCGGGCCTTGCCCTTCTCCTTCATCCGGTTCATCCCGGCCAGGAACTCGTCCAGGTCCCATCTGGACTTGGGCCAGTGGACGATGTAGAGGTCCACGTAGTCGGTCTGCAGGCGCTCGAGCGCGGCGTCAAGCTGCGGCTCCAGCCGGTCCGGGTCGCACTGGATGATCTTGGTGCTGATGACGGCGTGCTCGCGGCGGTCGCCCTCGGCCAGTGCGCGGCCAAGCACCTCTTCGGCGTGGCCGCGTCCGTAGCCGTGGGCGGTATCGAAGAAATTGCACCCGCTGTCCTGCGCGCGGCGGATAAGTTCGATTGAACGTTCGTCGTCCTCGGGTCCCCAGCCTTTGGCTCCGCCCATGTTCCATGTGCCGAGACAGAGCCGAGAGACGTGCAGGTCGGACTTTCCAAGTTGCAGGTAATCCATCGGAAACCTCTTGCGGTAAAGACGGCTCAGCTTTTAGTCGGGGCCCGGGTCATCCCACCCGGTCGCCGGTATCTGCGGCGTCCTCCAGCGGCTCTCTATCTTGCCACGGAAGGCGTGGGGCTTCCCCCCAGAGCAGTTCCAGGTCGTAGAGTTCCCGTGTTTCGGGGTTGAAAAGATGCACGATCACGTCGCCCAGGTCGATCAAAACCCACCCGGATTCGGCACTCCCCTCGGTCCCGATCAGCGGATGGTCCATCCTCTTGACGCGGAGCCGGACCTGCTCGGCGATGGCCTTTATCTGGCGTTCGTTCCGCCCGGTGGCGATGACGAAGTAGTCCGTAAAGAACGCCGTCTTGCCGACGTTCAGGACCACGATAGCTTCCGCTTTGCGTTCATCCGCCAGATGGGCGCAGGTGCAGGCCAGCGCCTCGGGTGTCGGTTCCACGTGTGGCTACCTCCGGTTCGGGAGTCGTTCGCCGGACGAGGGCACGGCGCCGATGGGGGAAGGACGGGCCGGCCGGACTCGAAAGGACTGGGTGCTCAGGCCGGAGAGCCTCTCTCCAGGGCTCTCGAGCCGGTGGGGGCGAGTGGCACGGAGGGGCGAAGAGGGACCGATCAGGCGTCCTCCATACCGAGGCTTTCGCGGATGGTCGCCGTGCCCTTCAGGCCCGGTTTGAGGTCAAGCGCCCGGCTGAATATCTCCCGGGACTTGTCCTCCTTGCCGATGCGGCAATAGACCTCGGCGATCTTCTTCAGGATGAAAGCCTTCTCGCTCTTGTCGAGGTCGAAGTTCAGGATGCGCTCGTAGCACGCTATCTCCTCATCCGCGCTGCGTGCATCCCGGGGCAGTTTGCGGCTGTAGAGCTTCTTGATGCGCGCCTCGACCTCTTCGAAGAAATAGCGCTGCCGAGGCGGCTCCTTCTCCCGATCGTAAAGCTCCTCATAGAGCTCCGCGGCTTCCCGGAAGCGATCGTTCCGTTCAAGCTCCTCGGCCAGCAGAAAGATGCAGTCCAGATAGTCTTTAAGCTCGAGGTGATCCTCCAGATCGAACCCTTCCCGGCTCATCAGCTCATCGTACATCCGCAGGGCCCGCTGCCCGCTGCCGTTCAGCAGGTCGCTCAGCAGGTCCTCGGCGTACTCCTTCAGCGTCCGGGCCTCGTTGCGACGCAGTTCTTCCTCCACGCCCGGGGCCGACTGCATAAGGACATCGTAACGGGCGCGCTCGCGTTCGTTGCTCAACACGCGATAGGCGGCAATCACTTCCTTGAGGCGTTTTGAGGAACTCTTGCCGTCACCGCGGTTGGTGTCGGGATGGTACTTTTTGGCGAGCCGCCGGAAGGCTTTCTTGATCTCCGGCTGGCTGGCGTCCCGGTCGATGTCGAGGACGTCGTAGTAAGTCTCTTGTGTTGTGTCGGACATGAGTGCCGATTCAAGTGTTCGAGTCGCTGTGCGCCGGAACCCCTTCCGGCGAATGAGAAAAATCGTCGTACATTACTGAGGGCGGGGTTCCCTCCACGCCGATATTTGCCTGACCTCCTTTATTAGTGTCGCGCGGCGCGCCGGTGTTCAACCGGCGTGCGCCTCGCAAGGAGTCTTGCACCACTCAAAGACCATTCGGCAGGCTTCTTGGAGCCCCTCCCGCGGCACGGTCAGGGCCGCCGTTTGCGCCCGGGAGGCGGCCCGCCCGAGGACCTTGTCGTAAATCTCGTCGGCCGGCTGCAGCAACTGCGGCGTGCACCACGCGCAGGCCTGGGGCCCCACGCCCTTACGGGCGCTCGCCACGAACTCACTGGAGTCCATCTGCTTCAGTTCCGGCTCCGCCTGGTCTCCCTCCCGCACAAGCAGCATCCGGCTGATCGACAATGTCTCCTCCGGCGGCACAGAGCGCGGCAGCATGCCCTCGTGCAGCAGCACGGCGCTGTTGGGTCGACTCAAATAGCATTTGTCGTGCCCGAGGTCGAAGCCGCATTGTGCCTCCCCGGCGTCCACACGCCGCAGGCACGTCAGGTTGATGCACCCGTCCTTGCGCTCCAGCACGTTCTCGTGCAGGTGGCTGCCCGCCATCAAGTCCAGCAGCCCCCTATCGTAGGTGACGCAGGCCCCCGGTACGAGGAAGGACCTCTCGGCCCTTGCGGCCTGTACCCCTTCCTCGGCGGGCTCCAGCCATGTCCAGGTCACATTCTGGACGCGCACACCGACCCCGACGGCGGCCTGCAGCGCGAAAGCGGCGAGCAGCCTGACGTTTTCTGCCATCACCAGGACCACCCCGGCTTCAGTCGCGAACGTTGCCGCGCTGAGCCCGATACAGGACTGGCGGGCGGCCAGGTCGGCCGCCAGGCCGAGCGTCCAGTCGCGGCAGAGCATGTAGGAGTTGCAGGCCAAAAACAGCACGTCGCCGGTCCTTCGGCAGTAGTAGGCGCCCGGCTGTTCCTGCTCCACTCCCCGAGCCACGGTCACGCGGCCCGCGGGAGGCCCCGGTCGCCCCTTCGCGACGTACCAGTTCTCGTGCCAGAACTGGTAAAGGCGGTAATCGTCGGTCTGCAGTTGCACGTCCACCGGCCCAAGAGTGGACCTCAGCAGGAAAGACTCGCCTCGGCGAAGCGCCCGTTCGCCCACCTTCCGCAGGGCCTTCATCTTGTCCGGCGAGACGGCAGTCTCCAGGCGGTGCGCTTCCTCACACCGTCCGGCTGCATCCGCTCGTGGGCTGTCTGTATGTGTTCGTATCGTAATCGTCTTGGCCGTCATCATGACCCAACCGGGTGAGGGAAGGAAGATACGCCCCCGGCTCAGAAGTTAGCTACCCGGCATGGTAGCAAAAAGGGTGTGAATAGTCAACCTCGAAAATACTGTCGCTGTTGAGGCAACGGGCCAGCAGATTGCGTAACGCTTTTCTGCCTAATGGCTTGCGTACCCCCATCGCTCGGGTGCGCAGCCGTGGCGCGACCGGGTTTGACCGGGAAAGGCCCGGCAGCCGGGCGCCCGTCGGCCGGAGGCGCCACGGCAGTTCTGGGGAGGAACCCCCGGGACGGCGACGGGGCGCTGAGCAAGCCCCTTCGGCCCCCCCGCTCGCTTGACACAATCGGGTGCGCGCACTAAACTTCTGGTAAGTGGGCGGGCTTGTACAAAGAGGAGACGAACGATGGCTATTCAGGTGAAATGCCCCCATCCCGACTGCGGCGCTCTCTTCCAGGTGGGCGACGAGATGATGGGCGATACTGTGGAGTGCCCCGGGTGCAACCGGGAGGTGCCGGTTGAGCCGGCTGAGGAACCCACCGAAGCGGCCGCCGGAGAGGGTGTTCAGCACCACCCCGCCCGCCAGCAGTGCACCAATTGCGGCGCCATACTGGGAGTGCGGGAAACGTTCTGTCCCCAGTGCGGGGCCGATATCCGCACCGGCGAGGCCGCCCCCGCCCCCGCGGCCCGGCAGGGGCTGAAGCTGCTGCCCATCCTTATCGGGGGCGGCATCTTTGTCGCGCTGGTCGGGTTGGGCCTGCTGATCTTCTTCGGTGTGCGGATGCTGAGCGCCCGCTCCGAGGAGAGGGAGCAGGCCGTCCGCCAGGAACAGGCCGAGCAACAGGAGGCCGAGGAAAAGGCGCGCCAGGCTGTCCAGGTGCAGCGCCAGCCCGAGTTCCAGGTGCCCGAGGAAGTCCTCTCCCGCGTGCAAACCCGGCAGGCCGAGGCCAAAGCCCGGGCGGACGAATACCTTCAGCGCGTGCAGGACGTACTGAGCCGCTTACGCGAGGCGGACGCTGAGGAGATGGCCGGCCGTTGGGCCGACCTGTACGTCTTCTGTCGGGACGAGGGCATGCACGCCGAGGCGGAGCAAGCCTGGATGCAGGCCGTCGCACTGAGGCCCGCCGATTCGGAGACAAACCGCAAGCTGGGCCGGACCGAGACGGTCGGCGGCGTGCCTGTGACCCCGGAGCAGAAGGAGTTTATCGAAAGCCTGAACCCCCGCGTGGAGCTGACCAACGCGAACCCCGCTTACAGTGACCACTTCGTCCGCCTTAACGACGCCCAGGAGGAACCCGTACCCTGGGGGCGAACGGTTACGGCACGACCCGAAAGCGGCATGCTCCAATTGGAGGTCTGCCGCAGCTCGAGGCCCGATCGACCGGTTGACACCTTTCGGCTGCCGGTTGCCGCCGGAGTCGACTACCGCGTGGAAATATGCGACGTTGCGGCCAGCCCGGGCCTGCCGGCCGAGGCCGTGCAGGGCATCTACCGGGCCGCCGTCGGGGGTGCAAACCCCGAGGGCGTCACCGTCCAGAGAAACCAGGAGGGCGGCGTCGAGTCCCTGCGAGTGCAGAATATCACACTGGAGGGGATGGACGGCGAACCCCTGGAGGTCTGGCTGACCCGGCGCCGTGACCAGCTGGGCATAGTCGGACGCATGACCGTGGGCAACCGGTTCAGCGAACGGGGCCAGCACGTCCTGTGCGGAACGTCGCAGTGGCCGATCAGCATCGGAGTCTCCGGCGGCGGAGAGTCCGTGCGCATCACGGCCGGCGCCTGCGCCAGGGTGCAGGCCGAACTCTCCGACTCCATGTGGGGAATGCTCGGGACGGCCGACGGCGACCTGGCCTCCGAGTGGGCCCGCACGCGTCTGGCCGAACGCGTCCACCAGGTGCGCAGAGAGAACGCGGAACTGGAGGCGAACGCCCGGCTGGAAGGTCCGTGGGACAGCCTCGCCCGGCTGCGGGAGAGTCTGGAGGATTACTACAGCGAGGTCATGGGTGACCGAGAGCGGCAGGACGCGGCGGCCGCACTGGGATCACACGTCGACCGCGTGCGAGCATTGAACGCACAGCCGAGGCAGGACCATCTGTGGCTGAACTGGCCGCGTTTCCGCGAGGCCCTCGCGGGAGTTCTGGACGGCTCGGCGGGCGAGATATTCAGCCGAATTGACGAGACGGGGCGGACCGGCGGCGCTGGAACCCCGGCCCTCTTCGGGGGAGGACAGGATGAGTATGCCCCCCCCGCCGTGGGCCTGGGCCCCGACGGGCGAGTCTTCGCCCGCATGAAGGCCCTCGCCATGTTGCCGGACTCCCTGGTCGTTTCGCGCGTGCGAGAGGAATGGGACAACCTGACGGCACAGCAGCGTTCGGCCGCAATGGTCGCCCTCGAACAGGTGGCCGACTCGGAGGCCGCCGCTTACCTGGGCGGCGTGACCGAGCGGACCCAGGATACCAGTCTGATGGAGCGCGCTTTCCTTTCCCTCGGCGTTATGGGGACTCCCGAGGCGCTGGTTTACTGCGATGTGCCCACCATTAACCCTGAGACCCGCACGGCCACCATGGCCGCCCTGGCCGTCGCGGGCGACCCCGGGACACTGGACCGCATTGCCCAGTATGCTTCCTCCAATGCCCAGCAAGGCCGTCGGCTGGCGGGCCTTATCGCGCAGACCGAAACGCCCGGAGCCCTGTTGGCTCTCACTCGCCTGATCGAGGCCGGAGCCCAGCTCCCCGCCGGGGCCGTGGCCCAGGCACTGGTGCGGATGCAGGGCCCCGCGGCGATGGTTGCCCTGGGTCAGTTGATGGAACAGTCCGGAACGGTCTTCCCGGACCTGTTGAGCAGCATCCCGACTGAGGAAGCCGCGCTACTGTTGAACCACGTGCGGGCGGGTCTGGCCCGCGAAGCGGAGGCGGAGGCCGCCGCGGAACTCCTGGCCCGGGTGGGCTCGGACGCCGCTCTGGCCTTCCTGCAGGAGGCCGCCATCAACGATGATAACACCCCCGCTCTGCGGGCGCTCGTGCTGCACGGCGCCCCGCAGTCGCTCACTGCCGCGGCCGAAGCACCCGAGGCGGTGACCCTGGCCGTGCTCAAACAGGCCCGGGACGGATGGTACGAGATGCCCGAGGATGGCGAATGGACCTGGAGCGAATCCGTGGATCCAACGGCCGCGCGGGAGTTCCTGCAAACGGTGCTCACGGAGGGACAGGGGCCGCGGGTGCGCGTGGCGGCCGCCACCATGCTCCGGGAAATCGGTGAGCCCGTCACCGTCGAGCACCTGGTGGCCCTCGCCCGAGAACCCGACGAGGACGCGGGCGAGGCGGAACAGAGCAGTCCGTCTTCCCAGAGTGGCGGCGGACGGCCAGGCCCGCCGCCGGGCGTGCCTGCCGGTGTTCCCCCGGGAGTGACCATCCCCGGCCGCGGCGGAGGTGGCGGTGGCGGCAGTGCCGATGTGCCCCCGGCGGATTTCGAAGAGCCGGAAGGTCGCCCGCTGCAGGTTCGGGGCCTTAATTTTTCGGCCCCGGTGCCGTTCTATGCGCTGAAGCTGCTGGAGGAGACCCCCGGCGAGGGCGTTTCCCAAGAACTACGGGCACTGGGCGAGGGCTACAGAAACGGGGCTCTGAAAGCCGCCGCCTTCAAGGCCCTCACCACGGCCGGCGGAGATGAGGAACTCGAATACCTCCGCGGCAAAGCCATCGAAATGCCCGAGGAGTTCTCCGGCCAGGCCGAATGGGTAAACGTCCTGGAGATGCGGGTGGCCGCTATGGCCGCTCTGGGTGAAGCGGGGGATGCCGCCTTCCTGCCTCGCCTCCTGGACGTGCTTCAAGAAGCCCCCCCCGCCGAGGAGTCTATCGGCCAAACAGTCCAGAATTACGGCGTTCTGAGCGATTGGTGGGGGTTGAAGCTGACCGACTGGGCCAACAGGTGCCTTGCCGATGTCTGCCGGCAGCAAGGCCCCGCCGCCCTGACCGGCAACAGCGACCTGGAGGAACAACTTGTTCGGAGCGTCGAGGAAGTCATCCGGAACCCCGGTTCGGCCGGGTCGGCGCTCAATGACCTGCCGAAGACGGTCAGAGCGAACGCCATCCGGGCGTACGGCCGTATCGCGAGCCCGAGCGTCTATTCCCATCAGCGTGTCGTGAACCGCCTGGTGCAAAGCCTGGGCGGGCTGCAGGAATCTCAGCAGCCCCGCTCCCGCAGTGGCGCTCCCCGGCGCGGACGGGCGCAACAACCGGATGAGCTAAGCCTCGCCCTCGTGGACGCGCTCGCACACATGGCCACACGCGCCGGTGGCAGCCAGATGCAGGCCACCCTGAGCCGCCTGATCGCCGAGCCGGGCCTGCGGGAGGCGTGGAACGACCTGATGGTCGAGATGGCGGCACACCCCCCGCCCGGCTACATGCGGCTGGTGGACAGCATGCTGGCCTCGCTCAGCCAACAGACTATGGCGCGCATAGTGCGCAGGGCCCGAGACGCGGAAGAGGCCGAAAGTCCGGAGTTCGCCCGCGCGGTTGCCGTCGCCCTGCAAGGCCCGCTCCCCGAGGTGGAGGAAGCTCCGGTGGTAGCCGAGGCGGAGGAACAGAGGCGGGTTGGACGCGGCGGCAGACCCCTGCCGCCTCCACCCGGCCAGCAGGACGTCCCCCAGCAGGACGGCCCCCCGGAATGGATAACTGAGGAGGTACTGATGGGACAGGACGCCCCGCCCCCCGAGGTTATGAGTCGGAGCAGGGGAACCAGCCGCATCAACCTGAGAGGCAGCGGACCAGGTAGAGCTCCCGTTCGCAGGGGCCGTCGTGGCGAGCCCGGAGAGGGCGACTATGCCCGGCACGGCGCACGACGGCGGGTAAACTGGTCTTACTCGCTGGAGGACCTGCTGGCACGGCTCAACGAACTGCGGACCAAGCAACGTCTGGTGGAGTTGCTGCTGGATACCAGCGGTGAGGCACTCGGGCAGACGCTACGCCGGGCGGGCTGGCTGAAAGGTTCGGTCTTCGGACCAGAGGCGGCTCTGCGTTACCTTGAACGCCAGCCCGATGCGCGCAGCGAGGTCATCGCCCAGCTTGGCAACATGCTTTTGGTCGGCCTGGTGCGCACCGATGACGATTCGGCGGGGCCTGGATTTTCATCCGGAGAAAACGGGGATATCGATGCGGAGACCCGGCGGGCCGCCGTTCTGGCTCTGCGCCACATCGGCGGGGATGCGGCCGCCGAGGCGCTCTATATTGGTCTGGTCGGTCCGCAGCGCACCGGGCGGACCGTGCCCGGTGCCGGTCGGTCCTCGCCCGTCGCCGTGCCCATAGCAAGGGCACTGGGCAGCATGGGCGAAACGGCCCGGTTGCGCACGGCGCTCAACGCACGCGGCCACCTGTTTTTCAACGCGAACCCCACGGGCGTGCAGAGGGCCGCTCTCTCCGGAATGGCTTACCTGCCGTCCGAGCAGAACCCACTCCAGCTTCTCGGCGGTCTGCTGCGTCAGGCCTCCGTCGAACAGCTCAGGAATGCCATCGCTGATGCGATCTCTACCGTGGTGCGACGAAAGGAACCCTCCGGAGGCGAAACGGCATGAGCGTAAGCGAAGAGGTGGCCGACCAGATGCGCCAGGCCATGAAGGCGGGCGAGAAGGAGCGTCTGCGCGTGCTGCGCATGCTGCGAAGCGAATTCCAGGTGGCCGAAACCAGCGGCCGGGACTTCGATGAACTCGATGTGGTCAAATCCTACGCCAAGAAACTGCGCGAAAGCGCCGAAGAGTTCGATGAACTCGGGCGCGAGGACAGGGCCGCCGCCGCCCGCCGGGACCTGGCCATAGTGGAAGAGTTCCTGCCCCCGCAGATGAGCGAGGAGGAGATCGAGGAACTCATTGCCGACATCATCGAGGAGAACGAATACGGTCCGCGGGACATCGGCAAGGTGATGAAAACCGTGATGGGGGAACACGGCGACGTTGTCGACGGGCGGATGGCACAACAGGTCGCCCGCCGACTCCTTGAGCAGCGCGACTGAGCGCGGCCCGTGGCGCTTTCCTTTCCGCCCTCTTTCCCATACAATAACTCTTTACCGGGTTCGCCCGCGGCCCCTCCTCCGTTTGTCGTGCTCGCCACCTACCTTCTGCTATTCTGACCCGCTGCCGTGGAAGAAGAGGAATTCCGCAGCCTTGTCGAAGAGAACTACGACCGCCTTTTCCGCGCGGCGCGGTTCATGTGCAACGATGATCAAGCCGCCGAGGACCTGGTGCAGGACACCTTTTTGGCCGCGGCGGACGCACGCGCCCGCTTCGAAGGCCGTTCCTCCGACTACACGTGGCTCTACGGCATACTGCTGAACAAGTTCCGCCGCTGGGTCCGTCGCCAGAAGCGTTCCTTCCTCTCACTCCAACTCCTGGGCGGCACGGACGAGGACTCGTCCGGCACGCCGCCGGTGGAGACCGACCGGCCCGGCCCCGTGCAAAAGCTGCTGCGCCAGGAGGACATCGAACAGGTTCGCGAAGCCATCGACGACCTGTCGGCCGACCACCGGGCCGTCGTCACCCTTCGTTACATTGAGGACATGTCGTACGAGGAGATTGCCGAGGCCGTGGACTGCCCCCTGGGAACCGTCAAGTCCCGCATGCACTACGCGTTGCAGCACATCGCCGACTACCTTGAGGAAATGGAGCCGGGGAGTGAGGGGACAAACTTTTGAACCTGAGCCGGGCGCGTGGCACTAAGTCATCGGAGGCCACGCAAATGAGTTGCACAAGAGTCCGCATCATGCTGCTTGAAGCCGCCGAGGGCGAACTGCCCGAGGCTCAGCGGGCCGTTCTGGACCGGCATCTGGAGGAGTGCTCCGACTGCCGGACCGAACTGGAGCGGCTGCGGAAAGCTTCCGGCAGCCTGCGGAAAGCGGTAAGGCAAATAGATCCTCCCACAGCCTATTTGACGCCGCGCCGACGGGACCGTCTCTTCGAGGCTTATCGCCGAAAGACGAAGCCCGTCAGGTTGATAACGTTCAGGCGTGTGGTGGCGGCGGCAGCAGTCGCCGCCATCATCGCCTGTTCGCCTTTCATATTGAGCGACCTCCAGGGTCTTTTGGCTCCGCCGGCACGGCCCCTCCCGGTGGCCGATTCGGGCGCCCCCGCCGACTATGCCGTCCTGACCTCGACGGGCGCAGAAGGTCCCGTCAGGCCCGTCCGTTTGCTGCCGGCCGGCATGCCGCGCCCCGCGCATGGCGGGCCGCGCGCCGTCCGCGGAGAACTGGTGTGCACGGACGCTGAGGGCCTTAGCGTTCCCGCGCGGCACGCGCTGTACGACCCCGAGGAGTCCTCGCGCTGGTGGTAACCATGCCGCGTCCCCGTCCCATACGCTTGCTTCTCGCCCCCGTGCTTCCCTTGCTGCTGCTCGCCCTGGGTGCTGCAGATACTCCACCTTGCGATCTCCGGCCGGCCGCCCGCCAGGCCCGGCAGTCGCTGGTTGAGGTCACCGCTCGCCTGTCGGTGGACGGGTTGGCGGTGGATCTGCCGGAGGAGCGTGCGGTCTGCCGCAACACGGGGTTTTTCATCGGCCGTCAGGGGCGCGTTCTCACCAGCGTGCTCGGCATCGCCGGCGGCAGTTCCGTGACAGTGCGAACCGCCGACGGACGGCGGGCGACCGGTCGCGTCATCGCACTTGATCAGGCGTCCGGTGTTGCCCTGCTGGAGACTGACATGGAGGATAGTGTTCCGCTCACTTTGCGCGAAGGGCCGGTGGAGGCCGGGATAGTGCTGGCTCTCGCCGGCTGCTCGGGCGACGATGCCTCGGGCCCGGTGCTGAGGGCGGGACTCGTCTCGGCGGCGGACGCCGTCGCGCGAGTGAACGGTATCCGATGGAACCAGCTTCTTGCCGTTTCCGTCCCCGCCCCCGCCGGCTCAGCCGCCGGCCCCCTCTTGGACGCGGAAGGCCGACTGGCCGGCGTCATACTCGCCACCCGTTCGGACGGAGCGGACCGCGTCACCTATGCCCTGCCGCCGGAGGAACTGGCTCGCCTGCTGGCCCGGCTCGAAGAGGGGCAGTCCCGCCGGCTCGGCTGGCTCGGCGTTTCCGTCGTAAGCGAAGAAGGTGAACTGGAAGGCGCGCGCGTCGCCGACGTCCTCGAGAACTCACCCGCCCACCGCGCGGGTATCCTGCCGGGCGACGTCCTGCTGCAGATTGGCGATGCGCCGTTGAGCGGACCGCAGGCGCTGGCGCGGGTTGTGGCTGAACGGGGGCCACGCCAGGGCGTACCCTTCCGGGTGTTGCGCGGGGAGGAACTCAGGACCGGCACAGTGGACATTGAGGCCAGACCGTTACTCATATGCCGAGGGGCCCAGAGGCCGGGAGAGGACAGGGTTCGGCTGCACGGAGGACAGCCCGTCCAACCCGGGGAGGCCGCCTACCGGCGCCTGCGCAGTTTGACGGAGGAAAACCGCCGGCTCAGGCAGCGCGTCCGGGAGTTGGAAGAACGGCTTCAGACCACGGGACAGGCCACTCAGTGAATGCCCCCCGGACCCGCATCATGCCCCATCCCCCGTCTCCTTTGCCTGTCTGACCCGGCTGTGCAGAGGCATCTCCACCGGTATGGCGAAGGGCATCCTGCTTGTGACCCCCCGCGAAGGCCGACCACGAGCCCCGGGGTCGGGTGATTGGACTGTTGCGGACCGTCTCGCCGCCGGGGCGAATCACGCCGTGACGCCATCACTCACGTGTTGGTCTCGATCAGGTTGCGGCTGGCGGGGTCCAGCTCCCGGATGTCGGGGATGAGATAGCCGTTGCCGCCGGCATCGCGGATGTACACGCGCCCGCCCCGCATGCGGTGCACGTCCCGCCGCCGTTTCAACTCCAGCCGGCGCGGGCCCCGGTCGGTCTCCACGTCCCAGACCGGGATGTGGAACTCCCGCGAGATGTCGTTCACCCGCGTGATGATGGGGATGAAGTGCTGCTCCTTCAGCTCCGCTTCCACGGCCTTCATGGACGCGTCGTCCAGTTCACGCATGTCCTCCAGGATGCCCAGTTCCTGCCCTTCGCCATCCTTCAGCAGCAGGTAGCGGCCGAACTCCGTGATGGGGAAGCATGGCTCGATGGTAACACCCTCCAGCTCGCCCAGCTCGGCGGACTTCACGCGCAACCCCTCTCCGGCGGTGCGCTCCACCCGCAGTCCCTCCGTGTCCAGCATGGCCAGGGTCTCCATCAGGTCGAACGTCCCCTTTTGGGGCGCTCCGTTGTCTTGTTTCTCTTCGGTCATGGTATCTCCTACTCCGACCAGGCGGTGAGGGAGGATAGCTTGCTCTGCTTCTCGCAGAGGCTTGCGTAGGTGCCCCCGAGTTCAACCAGTTCCTCGTGCGTGCCGCTCTCCACCAGTTCACCGTGGTCCAGCACCAGCAGGCGGTTGGCGTACTTGAGCGTCGAGAGGCGGTGGGCGATGGCGAAGGTGGTGCGCCCCGCGATCAGCCGGCGCAGGGCCTGCTGGATCTTCTCCTCCGTCTCGGTGTCCACGCTGGCGGTGGCTTCGTCCAGTATCAGTATGCGCGGGTTCTTCAGGATGGCGCGGGCGATGGCGATGCGCTGGCGCTCGCCGCCGCTGACCCGCAGCCCGCGCTCGCCCACCAGCGTGTCGTAGCCCTCGGGGAAGTCAACGATGAAGTTGTGCGCATTGGCGGCCTTCGCGGCGGCCATGACCTCCAGCGGCGTGGCGTCCTGCTGGCTGTAGGCGATGTTCTCGGCGATGGTGCCGCTGAACAGGAACGGCTCCTGGCTGACGATGCCGATCTGCCGGCGCAGGCTCTCCACCTTCACGTCGGTCAGGTCGTGCCCGTCGATCAGCACCTGACCCTCGTCCACCTTGTAGAAGTGGCAGACCAGGTTGATGACGGTGGTCTTGCCGGCGCCGGAATGGCCCACCAGGCCGATCATCTCCCCCGGCTCCACCTCGAAGCTCATATCCTTCAGGACCGGCTCGTCGGGCTCGTAGCCGAAGGTGACGTTCCGGAACTCGACGCGACCCTCGATGGGCGGCATCTCGACGACGCGGTCCTCAGTTTCAAGTTCCGGTTCGCTGTCAAGCACCTCGAAGACGCGGTCGGCGCTGGTGGCCGCCCGCTCGAACTCCGGCAGCGCCCGCGCCAGGTCCATCACCGGCTGGTAGAAGCGATGCATGAAGCCCGTGAAAGCGGTGATGATACCTATAGTGACTCCCTTGCCGTAGATGAGCATCAGGCCGCCGACCACAAAGACCAGCAATTGACCGATGCCCGTGGCCAGCCGGAAGACCGGGCGCAGGACCACCTGCACCCGGGTGGCCCTCATCTCCTGGGTGAACACGCGGTCCATAATACCCTCGAACCGGCCGGTTTCGTGCCGGCTTCGCGCGAACGCCTTCACCACGCGGATGCCCGGTATGACGTCCCCGAGGAAGCGGTTGATAGCTGCGTAACGCCGCCAGAGCATGTGGTAGATCCGGTGCACTTTGCGTCGGGCAATCTCGCTGGCGATGGCCAGGATGGGTATCGGCGCCAGGACAACCACCGCCAGGGTGAAGTGCATCTGGAACATGAACGTGATGATGAAGATGATCATCAGCACGTCGCCGATCAGGTTGAACAGGCGCTGGCTGAGGAAGCGGTGGATGCGGTTGACGTCGCGGGTGATGCGCGACATGACCCGCCCGGTCTCCTCATGGTGATAGAAGGAGAGGCTCAGCTTCATCATGTGGGAGAAGGTGCGGTTGCTCAGGTCCACCACGATGCGGTTGCCGATCCATGCGCTGGCGTAGCTGCGCAATGCCCCGATGGCCGACGGGATGACCAGCATGGCCAGCATGATAGCACCGAAGATGAGAAGCAGATTGTCGGAACCTGGTTCGCCGAAGCGGTACCAGAAATGCGTCTCCGGTGCCTCACCCTGGACGGCGGGCACAAGGGCGAGGTCCATGATCCACTTGTGGACGTACGGTGAGACGAGCGACAGCAGCCGGACCGCGACCATCAATCCCATGCAGAGCGCGGCGATGCGCAGATAGGGCACCAGCAGCTTCAGCATCCGGCCCAGCAGGCGGTGCTTGTTCATGCACGCAACGCAGATGCCCAGTCGGGGGTGAATGGCCCGGCCACACTTCTCGCAAACGTCCCGCTCGGGCAGCGTCAACTCCAGTTCGTCCGGCTTCTGCAATGCCTCCGGGCCTTGCTCGCCGATCTGCTCGAGCAACTGCCGGGCGGCCTTCAGCTTCCACGCGGTCATGTTGCTGGACCGCAGCACGCGCTCCCAGCCCTCCCCGCGGTCGGCGAAGAGGATGTGGTTGCCGGTCATCTCGCGCAACCGCACGCCCTTCAGCTCCTCCAGGGACAGCTCCAGCTTCCGGGCATACTCGCCCTCGTCCTCTTCCTCCCAGGTCATCAGGCGGCGGTCGGTCAGCACCAGCCAGCACTGGTCGTACCGCCCCGCGACGCTCAGGTCCACCGGAAAGGAGAAGACGACCCTCTCCTCCGGGCCCAGCGTCTCGCGCACCAGCCGATCGAGTTCGTCGGGCGGCGGATGCTGTAGTTCCCCCAATGCGGCGCCGTCGCTGGCCCTCTGGAGGTCCAGGTAAACGTCCGGCCGCTGCTCGGGGCTTGTTGGCATTTCGAAGGTACTCATACGGTTTCTCCCGGTAACGCCCTCGCGGGCACGCTGTGGCCCCCTGCCCGCATGCGGGCGCGCACGCTGCACCCGGCGCGACAGAACTGACCAGTCAGTTCTATTCTACCCCACCCCGCCCGAACGCGCAAAGGAAAGCTCCGCTTCCGGCGCCAAATCGGCCGAACTGACCCCAACGAGCACCACGCCCGCGCCCTCGGCGGGGCAGTGCGAAGGGCGGGATAAACACCGAGGCACGGAGGACACGGAGAACGGCAAACGACAACGGCAGAAGTAGCGCTCCCGACCCGAGATAGTCCTCGTACTCGCTCTTGCTCTCTGGGCGCCGAAGTCTCGGCGAAGGCGGCTCGTCCTCGTCTCTGTCTCCTTCACCCCCGGAGGACGCCGAGGGCTGCGACGCGCCGCCGTTCATTCATAATTCAGGATTCAGGATTCATAATTGGCCCCGCCCCGCTTCGCCGCCCGGGCCGTTTCGGTTATGATTGCGGGCGTGACTTTATCCGAAGGGGGCCGTCCCCATGGACTACGTGGCCATTTTTCACGCCAACCTGAACTACGCTTTCCTGGAGCCGTTCTTCTTCGAGCGCACCATCCGCGCGTCCTACGAGACGATCATCGACGTGTTCCGGGAGCGCTGTCCGGACGCGAAATACGTCTTCGAAGCCTCCGGCTACACCGTCGAGCACATCGCCAAGGTCTGCCCGGACGTCTTCGACAAGCTCAAGGACGCCATCGAGCGGGGCCAGTGCGAGTTCATGGGCTCCCCCTACGCCCACCCCATCCTGGCCAATATCCCCGAGGAAGACGGCCGCTGGGCCAACGAGTTCGCCATGCGCACCTTCGAGGAATACCTGGGCTTCCGCCCGGAGAGCGGCTGGAATCCCGAGTGCACCTGGCGCCAGCACGTGCCGCGAACCTTCCGGGACGTCGGCTACAAGTACCTGACGCTGGACTTCGAGAGCTACAAGGTCTCCACGGACAAGGAGTACGGGTGGGTGGAGCGCAACCGCGGGCGCAACATCTACTGGGGCGGCCACCTGCCCGAGTACGATCTTGACCCGGACGATCCCGCCCTGCACAGGCCCTTCCAAGACGTGGTGCCCGGCCTGGGCGGCATGTGCCGCAGCGACCGGCTGGCCGGCCGCTCCATCGGCTACTTCCTGGGCCGTGTGCCGCTCGAGGACTACATCGAGAACATCGAGCGCTGGTCCGGCAG
Source organism: Candidatus Brocadiia bacterium (assembly GCA_046483385.1). Classification (GTDB taxonomy): domain Bacteria; phylum Planctomycetota; class Brocadiia; order SM23-32; family SM23-32; genus B1Sed10-231. Next base: position 26,894 of record JAWODG010000194.1, read on the forward strand.
CGGCGGGGACGGCTCGCTGATCATCGTGGCCGACGACGCGGAGTACTGCGGCACGCGGGGATACTACGACATCAAGCACTACGGCGACTACTCGAAGTGCTTCGGCGTGGTGCCCGAAGCCGGCGACCGGCTGGAGGCGATGGTCAACGCCGTCTGCGAGCTGGGCGACATGATCACCTTCAAGGAGGCCTGCGAGAAGGAGCCCGTGGGCGAGCCGTTCTTCGTGGAGGACGGCATGGCGTGGCACCGCACCTACGCGGAGGTCTGGGGCAGCACCCCGGAGGCCAAACGGTTCGACCCGCAGCTCGACCTGATCCGCCAGGACTACAAGCGGAACGTGCAGCCCGTGGCGGAGGCCGACGAGCAATACAACGAGCTGGTGGACAAGTTCTGGTTCCACCTGACGTGCGCGGCCAACAGCGACGGCCGCTGGCCCCCGCCCCCGCGGGAGACCAGCGAATACCACCGCGGGTGGGTCGAGCGCGAGATAGACCGCGCCCGGCAGGCACTCGACCAGCTCAAGGCGGCCGTCGGCGGTCCCATCGTCGTGGGGGAAGAGCGGAAAGCGGAATCGGCCACGAAACACGTCATGACGCGCGAGTTCACCGTGGACGAGGTGCCGGACCTCAACTGGAAAGAGTTGCAGGATGCCCTCTACTACGCCCACGCCCTGAACGACGAACCGGAGACCTGCGAAGAGGGCGCCGAGCTTATCCGCGCGGTGTTCGCCGAATACGAGCGCCGCGGCGTCGACCGCTGCGAGCCGCCGCGGATACGGGAGTGCGACTGAGCGGAGGCCGGCTGCCCGAGGCGGGATTCTTAGCCACGGAGGGCAGCAAGGCCACGAGGACGGGAGAGACGCTGTGGGTTTTGCATGCCCTGCTCATGGAATCCCCGGGGGCGCACCGAGGCAGAGAAACTACGAGCGAGAGGGCGGCTGGGGGCGGCCTCCATGGCACAGCCGCCCTTGGCTGTGAACGGCCGCGCAAGCGGCCGAGAAGGAGATGCCCGGACTGCGGCGCTCCTCAAGCCGAGGCCAGGGTCCGATACAGCAATTCGAAGGTGCCGTCGCGGTCTATCTGGTAGACGCGCACGATGCGCCCGAAGGTTCGCTGCCAGTTGTAGCGCAGGTCGTTGTCCACCGACGGGGCGTCCGTCTCCTCCCGGTACGCCAGTGACGGGTCCACCAGAAACGCGATGTCGCCGAGGTCGTAGAACGCCTTCCTCGGACTGCGCCAGTGCTCCGTGCGAAGACGGATCTCATGCAGGTAGCGCCCTATCTGGCCGCAGGGGGCCAGCCCCCGCTCCGTCTCCTCGACCGGCGCGCGGAGATAGGTGCCCGTGTCGAACAGCACCAGGGGGAGCTTCGAGGTGAACAGCACGCGCGCCGCCTTCAGGTCGCCCACAACGTTGAAGTTGGAGCACTTCTCGGGCCAAAACTGCGTTCGCCCGTGGTAGAGCACCACGATACGTTCGGCGATGCGCGGCTCCTTCAGGTACGCCGAGACGGTGTTCGTGCACGCGCCCAGCACGGCGATCCAGAGCGGTTCCTCCGGGGTATGCTGCATCGCCTTTTCGACAATGAAGCCCGCCCCCTCCGACTCCGACGGGACCGAACTGTACTGCAGGGGATCACCGCCTTTGCGGACCGGCCAACGACCTTCCATGCCGCAGTGGTTCAGCACGCGTTCTATCTCTTCGGCGGCCTTGACTGTGCTGCCCGGGTCGTCGGCGAAGTGGGTCGCGACGAATCCCTGCAGGTCAAAACGGTCGGGCCGGTGAACGGCCAGCGCAATGGCGAACTGGTCGTCCACCTCGCACCCGCAGTCGGTGTCGATCAGCAGAGGAATTCGCGCGTCCGGCGCGGGGATCTCCGGCACCCGGTGCTTCCCTTCGTGACTGGCAGTCATGGGTGCAAAGCTCCATTGCAGGGACGGAGGGGACCGCGATTCTACACGGGAGTTTGGCTTCTCGCCAGCGCCCTGAACCAGCCAGGACGGCCGGTTCGCCTTGACAGCGAGACAGCAGGTTCTACCCTGAAGCGGTGCCGGAACCGCAAGACAGGAGAAGGCGAGTTCACGCAACCGGCCGACGCTCGCCGATCGACGGAAGGGACACATGCCGTGACAAACGCGATGCGAACTGTGCGATGCTTCTGGGTAGTGCTCGCTGTTCTGACACTCATGGGACAACACGCCGTCCGGGCCGGCAGCCAGACAGACAATGCGGCTGTTGACCGGTTGACCTGGGGCATTGGCGACCATTACAAGTTGCCAACCGACGCCGACGGCTGGAGCATCGTCGAGCCCGGGAAGCGGCACCGGAAGATATACGCGGCGGCCGACGGCGAAAAGGGCAACTCCGGCCTCTCACCCGACAGTCCCGTCAATCTGAAAGCCGGCCGGCGCATGATCCGCAAGCGAAGCTCCGACTGGCTTCTGCTGCGGCGCGGCGACGTTTTCGGCGGCGGGATATCTCTCGGTGAGAACATGCTGGGGGAGTCCCCGCTGCGCCCCATCCTCATCGGGGCCTACGGCGAAGGTCCGCGACCGGTGATCCAGGGCGTGGGGGCCATCAAGAGCTTCCCGCGGGGAAACATCGTAATCCGAGACCTGCACCTGCGAGGGGGCAGGTTCAGAGTCATCACAAAAGGGCCCTTCCAGAACGTGCTCTTGGAAAACGTGCTTATGGATAATGCCTCCGGCGCTCTGGTCGGCTCTATCAGGCATCTGACCATCCGTCGGTGCGTTATCAAGGACTGCCACCGCGAGCGGCCCAAAGCCGCTCGCAGGGACCCCAACGTAGGCTGGGCGCGTGATCCCCTGGGCAACCGGCACCAGGGTTTGTTCGCTAATAAGGTGCATGGCCTGCTGGTCGAGGAGAACGTGCTGGACCACAACGGGTGGGAGGAGGGTTATGTCGAGAGCGGCGGCGGCCCGGACGATCCCCAGCCACCCAGCATGTACAGCCATAACCTCTATCTGTCCACCAAGAACCGCGACCTGACCGTCCGCGATAACATCAACGCGCGCGCCGCCTCGCAGGCGCTTCGCGACGGCTCCGGGCAGTTCTACGTCGGCAACGTGATGATCGCCAACAACATCGGCGGCTATTCGGGCGCCGACCAGGGCCGGGGCAACTACACGACCTTCGCCGACAATGTGCTGATCCACCCGGCGGCGAAACGGGGTCCCAGGATCGGCGGGCGCGGCTGGGGCTGGTCCATGAAGGACATTGCGGGGTCGCAGGCATTGTGCAACATATTCGCCCACGCGCCCCGCGGGCAGAACCAGCCGGGGCTGAAGAGGACCGAAGGCGTGCTGGTCGAAGACTATGTGCGCTACAACTGGCATGAGAGGGAGGACCTCAACCCGACGGGCAAGCCCTTCCCCGATCCAGACCGGACCATCACCACCTACGACCGTGAATTCGGCAGCGGAAAAGGCACCATTGAAAGCTTCATGGCGGAAGCCACCGCCCAGAGCAAGAGCAACTGGCGCCCTCGCTACTGCGCCAAAGCCCTCGTGGAGTACTTCCAAAAGGGATTCGGCATATGGCCCGGCGAGCGAACCGAACCGGGGACGATCACCTTCACCGCCGAAGGCGGGGACCGTGTGCGGTGGGATAACAGATTCAACTGGTCGGACGAACATTCACCCATCGACGGCGACGGGGTCCGCCTCGACGGGCACGAGGTCTATTACTCCGGCACGCTCGACCTTGAATCGCTCGACCTGGGTGACGGCGGCGTGCTGCACATCCGCCAGGGACGGCTGACCCTCGGCCAGCCGGACGGCCTGGGCGCCGGCCCTCGTGGCGGCAGCGTTCTTCTCGACCGCAGCGGGTACCTCGTCCTGCACGGCCTCGTGGGGAATCACCCGATCAACTTTGCCGTCAGTGACGGCCGGCTGGAGAACCGGGGCGAGATTGGTGGTACCGATGTGCGGGTCGAGGCCGCCGGTGGCGAACTCTACCTGGCGGGCGGGGGTAACAACGTCCACCTGGGCAGCGGAAGCATTCTGAGGCTGATCGGCCCGTCCGTGCAGGCCGGTTACTACGGGAAGGGCGCGGGCCGGATTTCCTTCGAAAACGGTTCGGCACTGAGGTTTACGTGCGACGCGGAGGGCCTCAGCACGCTTGGCGAGATCATGGGCGGAGAGCAGGCAGATTCATCGCTGGTCATCGCCTCGGACCGGACCGTCCTCGCGGTTGAACTGGGGAAGCTCAGGCTGCCTCCCGGCGAACACAGCCTCCTGCTCGCGGATGTCGATCATCTCCAGGGCAGGTTCGCGGAGGAGAGGATAACCGGAGCGGGGGCTGCCGCGATCGAAGGGGCCGAGATCGAGTATGACGAGCCGGCCGGCCAGATACGGCTTCGTCTCGTGTCCTCAGGGGACAGGGCACACCCGTAACCGCACTGTGGGGCATCAGACCGGCTCCCACGTGGGCAGGGAATACGCTGCCCCGGGACCGAAGGCCCCGCCATTTCCCTCCTGTGTGGGGCCACGCCTGAGTCCGTCGTGCTACGGCGGCCCTGCCTCGGCGGACCAGGGCCATTCAGTAGTTGCCTCCAGGAGGCCGGACCGCATTGGCCCCGGCGGGAGACCGACCGACGGGCCGCACGCACGCCACGCGCAGGCTCGGAGGCCCGCGCCTGAAGCACGCGAGCTTCAGCCGCTCAGTCAAAGCGGGTCCACCATGACAGGCTCACGGGGTTCGGGAGTGTTTCCACGAAGAGCGCCCGCAGAAGCATTGTCATTCAGAGGAGGAGCGCGGCTGCGACAACATTCATCCGCCGGCCGCACGGCGGGAATCTCTGTCTCGGAGCTCATTGCGCGCCTGCACAGCGCGATTCCCACCCGAGACGGGCAGACCTTCCCCGCCGGGTGAGTGGCATCATTGGTTCTGTCGGGCCCAACAGGAACAGCCCCCGCAAGGGGGCGGCAGTGATTAGCCCCATGGCGTAAGCCTGGGGGAAACGGACGACAAGGGCAAAAAGAGCCCGCCGCAGGGCGGGCGGCACAACCGCAGGGCACGGCTCAAGTGCCGCCCCTTGCGGGGCTCTCTTTTCTTCTCCTTACGCTCACCCGGGCTGACGCCCGGGCCTCAAACCTGCCGCCCGCCCTCCGGCGGGCTTCTGTCACTTCTGCCACCCATCATCGTTGACCGAAAGGCGAGCCTCTCACCCAGGGCGGGTAGACTCTGGCCGTCCCCTGAGTGACACAATTAGTCCTACCGGGCTCAGTGATGCAACAGAGCAGCAACAATTGAATGACCCCCCGCACTTCGCCGTGCTCTGGAATGTGCCCTCCGGCTCGGTGTATACTCGGTATCTTGTTCCCTCTGGACTTGCCCCATCAGAACGTCACACGGAGCGGACAATGGACCACTCACACGCGTTACCACGTCTGCGTAAGTTGCGCGCCGGCGCGCACGTCTGGCGGCGCGAAGCGCCGGCACTCGTCAAACTCATGATGGCCTTCGGCATGGCGGCGCTTACCGGGGTGGCGGCCCAAGTGCGTATCCCGTTGCCCTTCACGCCCGTCCCGGTCACCGGACAGGTCTTCGCCGTGCTGCTGGCCGGCATCCTGCTCGGCGGCGCCTACGGCGGCCTCAGCCAGGCCTTCTACCTCGCATTGGGGGCGGCCGGTGTTCCGTGGGGAACCGGGTTGACCGGCGGGATGGCATGGCTGGCGGGTCCGACGGGGGGTTACCTCGTGGGCTTCGTCGCTGCCGCCGTGCTCATCGGCCGGGTGACGGACCGGTCGCCGGCGGCCCGTCGCTTCGTGCCGCAACTTGCGCTGTTGGCGTGCGGCGTCGCGGTCATCTACCTGTTCGGCATGGCCCATCTGGCCCTCAACCTGAAACTGGGGTGGCGGGCCGCCTTCCTCAATGGGGCGGTGCCGTTCCTGGGTGCCGATGCGCTGAAAGTCGCCGCCGCCGCGGCTGTCAGCACCGTGCTACTGCCCAAACAGGGCTGACCGGCTGAGTTCGGATCGGAGCACCTTCAGCCGGCGCGGTGGACACCCCTTTGGCCCTCTGATATTCTCTCCTCGGCACGTCATCCGTGCGTTCATGTCTGGGGAGGCTTCTCATGAGTAGCGAAGCGTACGTTCCGGTGGAGGTCCGCGGCAAGGAGATCGTCGAGGTCAAGGAATGGCCGCCGGAGCACGACCCCGCCGAATGTTTCCGGTTCCGCTACTACGTCCAGACTACGCAGGACCTGGAGGAGGTCACCCACCGCATTGCCCTGGAGGAGACAACGGGCCGCTGGATAGGGCAGTTCGCGGAGCCGACGGACATCTACCGCCGCGCCCGGGCTGAGGCGGTGCGCATGGAGCGTTACGGCGAGGGTGAGGCCGTAATCGAGGTGCTCTCGCCCGTCTCAAACGTTGACGCGAACGCGGACCCCTTCTACCAGCTCCAGATGCTGTCGGTGGGCGGCCCCATACTGGAGTTCGTCTTCTACGACAGGGTCGCCTTTCTGGACTTCGAGCTGCCCGAGTCCTTTAGAGAATTGTTCCCCGGGCCGCGGTTCGGCATCCGGCGGCTCCGGGAGATGGTGGGGCTGGCGGGCGGCGAGCCGCTGGTCGGCACCATTGTCAAGCCGTGCTGCGGGCTGGAGCCCGGGGAGGTGGCCGAGCGCATCGCGCGGGCGGTGCGCGGGGGCGCCGTTGCCATCAAGGACGACGAGAAGATGATGAACCCGTCCTACTGCCCGCTCGAGCCTAAGGTGAAAGCGGTCGCCGAGGCGCTGGAACGGGTCAGGGAGGAAACAGGTCGACGTGCCATCTACATGCCGCACATGCCTTTCCGCTCCGACCGCCTCAGGGAGGCCGCTCGGCGTGTGCTGGACTGGGGAGCCACCGGTATCATGTTCAACGCCACGCTGGCCCATAGCCTCGGCGCGCTGCAGATCATCGCCTCCGACCCGGGTATTGAGGCGCCCCTCTACGCCCACTGCGGCGGGCTGGCCGCGCTGACTACCGGGCCGCGGCGGATCGACGCTCGGGTCATCGCAAAGCTGGCGCGGCTCTGCGGGGCTGACTTCTTCCAGATAGGGGTCTTCGGCGTGGACGACTGTCACGTCAACTCCCGCGACCCCTCCCTGCTACACATGCTGGCCGACACGTTCAGGGAGCCGTGGGGCGATCTGAACGACACCGTGCCGGTCACCGCCGGCGGGCTGGGGGCGACGAAGGTCGGCCTGAACATGCGCGAGATGCACCGGGACGATCTGGGATATGCCGTGGGTCTGCTGGCGGGAAGCAACCTGCTGGACCACCCGGACGGGCCGGAGGGGGGCGCGCGCGCCATGTGGCAGGCCGCCGAAGCTTACAAGTCGGACGGAGTTGTGGACGCCGCTGAATTGGCCGACTATGCCCGCCGGAATGGCCTCGGTGAACTGCGCGTACTCACGGAGTGACCGCCCGCATGACACTTCTGCCTCCGGACTGCGACGCCCGCGTCCAGGTAATCGGGCCCTCCTATCTCGATGAGATAGTCGAGGTCGATGGTCCACTGTGCCATGAGCGATGGGTGAGGGAGGCACTGCCGGAACGGGCCGGACCGGTCCGGATCGATTACAGCCGCACGGAAGCGGAGCGCGAGCCGCTGGATGAACCCGGCGTGTTCCTGCAGGTGGATTCCCCCGGTGGCGACAGCATACGCGTCACCGAACCGGGGGCCACCGGCGGACACCGGTTGCTGGTAGAGGAGGAACGGCTCTTCGATGCCGGCTCGCTGGGCTTGCCCGACGAGGCCAAAGTGCCGCCGTTGCGCACGGAGGTGCCGCTCTGCGGCAGGCGATTGCAGTTGGGCGGCATGGGGGCGGGCTACGCACTGGCGCTCGGCGGCCGGCTGGTGCTGCCGCTCGGCACCACAGCCGGCCGGCCGGATGCCGACGCGCTGAAACTGTGCGAGATGATGGAAGAATGCGGCGTCGCCTATCAGCCGGTTCTGGTGTCCGGCGCGGGCACGGACGTTACCACGCTGCTGTGGAGTTCGCCCGGAGACAAGTTGCCCGTGGGACGGCGCAGCGCCTGCTACGCCGTAACCGCGGAAGCCCTGCTGGAGCGCGCCGTGCCCGCCGACCTTAACATCATCACGTCTCTGCCGAATGCCACCGCCCGGAGTGTGGCGAACGCCCTGACCGGCTGGAAGCTCTTCACTCCGTCCCTGCGCAACGTGCGGGAGGGGGGCGTGGAGCAGGTCGTTGGAGCCGTGGACGCCATGAGCCTGAACAGCACGGAATGGGGAGCGCTGGCCGAGCCGGAACAGGTCCGACGGTGCTGCCCGCTGGTGCTGGTGACGCGAGGTGAGGAGGGCGCCGCAGTCTCCTTTCGAGACAAGACCGGACGGCTGCGCTGGACCGAGGTGCCCGCCGCGAGGCTGGAAAAGGGCGTTCTGGACGCCAACCACGCCGGGGAGGCGTTCACCGCGGGCTTTCTGGGCGCGCTGCTGGAGCAGTTGAGTGTTGCGCAATTGAGGCGGGGTGAGTATTCTGAGGGCATCCTTCGGGAGGCCGCGTGGCAGGGGTCCCTCAGCGCGGCGCTGGAGTTGACGATACGTGAGATGCGCTTCCCCGACCGGGCGGAAGTCCTGGATCTGCGCGAGCGCACGCCTCTTCCCGGGCGTTGACAGACACTCGAACCGCCGGAGAACTGACATGAAGCATACGAAGAGGGTCGCGACCGTTGTGGCGATTGGCATGGCACTATTTGGATTGACAACAGCGCCCGCCCGGGCCGTTGAACGGATGACCCCCACCGTGACCGGTGAAGGCTACGTCTGGTGGGAGGGCGAGCATGCCGTGGAGAACAACTTCACCACCCCTGACGATTTCATGAAGGAGGGAGTCGAGGGCTTCTGCTCCAACGACGACTGGCTGACCGTGAGTCAATCGCCGGCTCCGACCGGCGGCCTGACGGCCACCTGGCGGATCGAAGTGCCGAAAGAGGCGGAGTATGACCTCTGGGCGCGCGTCGGCTACCGCCCCTGGTCGGGCAACCTGTGGCGTTTCGACGACGGGGAATGGGCCGAGGCCCGCGCCGACGACTCGTTCTGGCAGACGCTGCACCATGCCCGCTACCGGCCCACCTCCTGGACGCGCTTCGGCAAGGTTCGGCTGAGCGCGGGCGAGCATACCTTCCAGGTAAGATTTCCCGAGGGCGAGAACGCCCACCAGGGCTTCGACTGCTTCATCCTCGCCGAGCGTTCCTTCGTGCCGAGGGGCAAGTATCGACCCGACCAGGACGTGCCGGCGCCGGATGACCTGGCCGACCGTGAGCCCGCGTGGTGGCCCTTCCAGCCGGAGTGGCATCCCGACCAGGAGCCGGCGCTCGACCTGTCCGGCATGAACGACCCGATCGGTTCACATGGGCGCGTGGAGATGCGGGACGGGGAGTTGTACTTCGAGGACGGCACGCCGGTGCGCTTCTGGGGCGTCAACGTCAGCTACCATCAGGGGCGCGGCATCTACATGACACACGAGGACGCCGACGCGTTCGCCGACTTCCTGGCGCGTCTGGGCGTCAACATCGTGCGCCTGCACGTCATGCACAGCGCCAACAGCCTCATAGACGATAGCCGGAACGACACGCAGCACTTCGACAAGGACCGGCTGGATCGGGTGGATCACCTGGCGGCCGCACTGTTCGAGCGGGGCATCTACGTGAACCTGGACCTGATGTACCACCGGATGTTCAAGGAAGGGGACAACATCGACTCGGAGCTGGTCGGCACCAGCGGGGAGGGCGACTACAACGTCAACTGGGCCGCCGGCAGCGCCGCCCTGTTCCACCCGCGCGCCATCGAGCTGAACCGTGCGCTCTACCGCAAGTTCCTCGACCGGGTCAACCCCTACACCGGCCGCCGCTGGGCCGATGAGCCCGGCATGGCCATGCTGACCATCCAGAACGAACAGTCCATCTTCTGGGGCACCACCAACATCCACCGCGGCCGTCCCCGCGAGATACTGAACGAGCTTTACACCCAGTGGCTGCGCGAGCGCTACGGCTCGCAGGCCTACCTGGCCGAGGCCTGGCAGGTGGAAGGCGAGCGGTCCCCCTTCTCTCCGGGCGAGGACCTGGACGCCGGCCTGATCGAGCTGGGGCAGGTGGGGGTGCAGTCCGCGCCTCATCTGCGCAAGCGGGGCATTGATCAGTTGCGCTTCCTCTACCACATGGAGACTAAGTTCTACTCCGAGACCATCGCGGCCATGCGCCGCTGGGGGGTGAAGTGCCCTATCATAACTTCCAACTGGCGTGGCGCCGGCGAGACGACCCGCCTCGTCATCCAGGCATCGGCGCTGGGGGACTTTGTGGACCGGCATTACTACTCGGGCGGCGCCACGCTGGTGAGCCGGGTGGGGCAGGGCACCCTGGGCGCGGCGTTCGACCAGGTGGCCGGCCGGGCCTTCGGCGTCTCGGAGTGGAACGCGGGCACGCGCGGCCGCACCACGCCTGAGGTGGCGCCGCTGGTGGCCACCATGAGCGCTTTCCAGGCGTGGGACGCGATGTTCCAGTTTTGCGTCGGCTCGCCCACCTGGGAGACGTGGCTGGGCGGGCTTCGGCTGGTTCCCGGTCACTATGCGCTGTATCCGGCGGCAGCCTTCATATTCCGCAGGGGCGATATCCGGCCGGGTGAGCTGGTCTTCGAGCGACGTCGCAGCCCCGAGACCCAGTTCAGCTTCCAGCCCGAGCGGCGCGGCGCGCCCCTCGAGGTTATGGCCGTCGGACGCGTGCAGAACCGCTACGTTGACGAGCCGACCGAGGACCTGCTGCGCTCGGACCTGGTTGACCGTCTCTGGGACCGGGAGGCCGGCGTCGTGCGGCCGTCCACGGGCGAGTTCGAGTGGCGCTATGCCGACGACCTGATGCGCCTGGACGCCGCCCGCACGCAGGGCGCATTCGGGGCCCTGGCCGGGCGACGCATCATCTGCCCGGACGTGGAGATTGAGACGCCCAACGAGTTCTGCGCGGTGCTCGTGAGCAGCCTCGAACAGCAGCCTATATCCGACGCCGGGCGCTTGTTGGTGTCCGCGGTTGGCCGAGCGCAGAACCTGCCGGCCCCGCCCCCCACGGTCGAGGGACGCGACAGAAGCGTGCCGCCCTGCTTCATGGAGCCCGTGACGGGAACCGTGACCATAGACACCGACCTCAACGTCGTTCACGCACTGGACGTCAACGGCTACAGGGTCGGCCGCGTGCCGGCCGAACGCGTGGACGGAAAGCTGCAGTTCCGGATGGAGGGCGCCCCGCAGGTCCTCTACTACGAGGTCACCCGATAGGAGGTTTACCTACTCGGCACGGACGGAGCGGAGGAAGTCGAACCAGGGCTCGAAGCCCGTGCCCCGTGTGGCGGAGGTCTCGAACACGTGGATGCCGGGGCGGACCCTGTGAGCATCGTCCTTAACGCGTTCCACATCGTAGGGGCAGTGTTCCGCCAGGTCGATCTTGTTGATGAACAGGACGTCGGCGCGCACGAACAGCGCCGGATACTTGCGGATCTTCTCGTCGCCCTCGGGGATGCTCAGCACGGCCACCTTGATGTTCTCTCCCAGGTCGAACGCCGAGGGGCAGACCAGGTTGCCCACGTTCTCGACGAACAGGAAGTCGATCGCCTCCAGGTCCATCTCGGCGACCACGTCGGCTACCTGGCGGGCGTTAAGGTGGCAGCCTCCGCCGGTCTCGATGGGGTATGCTTCGACACCGCACTCGGCGATGCGGTCCGCGTCCAATGCCGTCTTGACGTCGCCGATGACGGCGGCAAAGCGCCCGTCGAAGTGGCGTGCGGTGTGTTCGAGTATGGAGGTCTTGCCGCAGCCGGGCGAGCCGATCAGGTTCATCACATAGACTCCTTTCTCGGCGAACGCCTCCCGGTTCCGGGCAGCTATGGCGTCGTTGCTCTCGCGAGCCGAGCGCTGCAGGTCAACCTTGCTCATCTCTCACCTCCACGTGGCGGATCGTCAGGTCCGTGCCCCGGATGACCTCGCGGTCGAAGCCTTCGCACTGCGGGCACGGATCGAACATCTCCTCTGGTTCATACTCGGCGCCGCAGGAGCAGCGGACCCGGGCGCGAACTTCCGTGATCTCAACCCGGACGCCCTCTATACCTTCCTGTTCCAGGATAACGCCCATGCAGAACTCGAGCGAATCGACGTTCACCGATGAGAGCGTGCCGACGTCCAGCGCGATGGCCACGATATCGGCCGGCTCAGCATCCACGGCGCTGAGCACGGTCCTTACGATGTCCTGGGAAAGGGCGAGTTCATGCATCGGGGAAGGCCCGCTTCGAGTACCTCATTATACGTCGCGACCGGTCGAGCCGCACCCGAGCGAGGGCTCAGGAGAGCTCCCGCAAGATGGCCTCCAGATAGTCGCCGATGCTGGATGCCAGCGCCGGGGACAGTTCCTGCCCTGGTTCCGTGCTCTGCGGCTGAATGCCGAACAGGACGACCCGTTCCGGCAACTCGCCCAGTTCGCGGGCCAGTTCCAGCGTCTCCATCAGGTCCTGGCCGTGCAGCGTCATGCGGAACCGCTCTTTCCGGGAATGCGCCTCGTCCGGCGTGAAGCGACGGAGCGTGCCCGGCGCTTCATCCATGAAGGCGCAGTCGATGAAGATGACTCGCTCGTATCCCCGCATGGCGTGCAGTACGGTGAGGCCGGCGACTCCGAGGTCCAGGAAGTCGCAATCGGCCGCTTCGCCGACTTTCTCGCGCAGCCGTTCCACCAGCAGGGGACCCACGCCCTCGTCGGTCATCAGCGGATTGCCGAGACCGGCGACCAGCGTCTTGGCCTCCGCAGGAGCTTCCGTCACTCGAACTCCACGTCGAGGTAATGTGTCGAGCAGGAGATGCAGGGGTCGTAGGACCGAACGAGCATCTTGAGCTGCCTTGTGGTCTCCTCCTGGCCTTCGGGCAGCACCTGGGGCACCAGCGCCTCGAAGTCGTGCTGGATGTTGCCGTGGTTCTGGTTGGTGGGGATGCAGATATTGGCGCGCGTGCAGAGGCCGTTCTGATCGAACGCGTAGCGATGGAACAGGATGCCGCGCGGCGCTTCCACGCAGCCCACTCCCTCGCCGGCCTTCGGCTCGGCCTGGGGTTTCTCAGGCTCGATACCGGCCTCCAGCAGTTCGTCGCAGAGCTGGATGCCGTGCTCGACGACCTGGACGCACTCGACCACCTGGGCCACGCTGTTCAAGTAAGGGTTGCAGCAGCCCTTCTTCAGGCCCAACTTCTCGGCCGTCTCAGCGGCGAGCGGCAGCAAGTGCTGGGCGTTCAGGTTGAAGCGCGCCAGCGCACCGACGGCGTAGGAGTCGCGGTGCCAGCGGGTCCATTTGGCGGTGGACTGCGGCGAGACATACTCGTTAGCCACAGACTCGAAGCGGTCGACCGGCACGGTCCTTTCCGCGTCGGTGCTACCGATCTCGCCGTGGTAGAAGGTGTAGTCCGGCGGGCCGACGAGGGCTATGTATTCGGTGTCGCGGTCGAAGTCGGGGAGTTCGCCGGCCAGGCTTGCCACCACGTCGGCGAGGGCCTTCAGGTCCGGCACGATGTTTTCCAGACGCTCCCGCAACCCGCGCAGCTCGTCCTCGCTCGGCAGCATGCCGAATCCGCCGGGACGGATGCTGACCGGGTGGGTCATGCGGCCGCCCAGAAGCTCCATCCACTCGTTGCCCAGCCGGTGGATGCGGATGACCGTCTTGACGACGTCCGGATGGGAGGAGACGAGGGGAACGACCGAGGGCACGCCCAGCAGGTCGGGGGCCACCAGGTAGCCCACGTGCAGGCTGTGGCTCTCGAGCTGCTCTCCGTAGTGCAGCAGTATCCGCAGCTTGTCGGACTGCTCGGAGACCTGGATGTCCAGGGCGCTCTCCACGGCCTTGGTGGCGGCCAGGGAGTGGGTGACCGAGCAGATGCCGCAGATGCGGCTGGCTATGGTTTGAATGTCCATGAAGCTGCGGCCCCGCACCATGGCCTCGAAGAACCGGGGCGCCTCCGGCACCTGCCACTCCACCTTCTTGATGCTGCCGTCGTCGGCCTTCACGACGATGTTGCCGTGGCCTTCGACGCGCGTAATATGGTGGACGTTGATGTCAACGCTTTCAGGCATTTGTGGGTTCCTGTTTGCTGTTGAAGAGTTCCAACTTGGTCTGGAGGTCTTCGAGGGTGAGCCCGTATTCCTCCATCACTTCCCGCGCCGCATCGACGTTGGGATTCGGCGCGTAGCCGCGGCATCCGAAACACCAGAGACCGGCGCTGGGGCAGGGCGCGTTGCAGCCGGCGCGCGTCACAACCCCGAGGCAGACCTCGCCGTATTCGTAACGGCAGACCGTGCCCCGCTGCTTGCATTCGACGCAGACCGGGTAGTCGGGAATGACCGGTTCCTTGCCCAGCGCGAGGGACTTCACCACGTGGGTGAACTCCTTCTTGTCCATCGGGCAGCCGTGGACGTAGTAGTCAACATCCACCACTTCGTCGGCCCCTTTGGTCATGGCCGTGTCGAGGTGCGGCATGTCGGCCGCGTCACCGTAAACGCAACGTTTGACCTCGTCCAGGTCGAAGTTGTTCTTCAGCTTGTTGACGCCGCCGGTGGTGGCGCAGGCGCCCAGTGCCACGAGGACGGGCGCCTTCTCGCGGATGCTGCGCAGACGCTCCTCGTCCTGCGGCCGGGTGATGGAACCTTCGACCAGGGCGATGTCGAAGTCTTCGTCTTTCTCCGACATCGCCTCCCGCCACGTGACGGGTTGGACCACGGAAATGAGGTCCAGCAGCTCCTCTTCCAGGTTCACGATCTGGAGCTGGCATCCCTCGCAGCACGCAAAGTCAAAAATGGCAACTCTTGGCTTGCTCATTTACTGGATGGCCTCCCTGACTTCCTCTATCTCGCCCAGGTTGAAAACCGGCCCGTCCTGGCAGACGTAGATGCCGTTGACCTGGCAGTGGCCGCATTTCCCGAGCCCGCATTTCATCCGCCGTTCCAGCGAGACGTAGATGTCGTCGGCCGTCATCCCCATCTCGTACAGGTCCCAGATGACGAACTTGTACATCACGGGCGGGCCGCAGATGATGGCGACCGTGTTGTCGGGGTCGATCTCGACCTTCGGCAGCAGCGTGGTGATGACCCCCACGTTGCCGGTCCAGTTCTCGTCGCCCTTGTCCACGGTTTCCAGGAAATCCACGTCGTCCTGCTCGTCCCACCGGGCCAGTTCGTCGGTAAAAAGGCGCTCTGCCGGGGACTTGCAGCCGAACAGGATCTTCACGTCTCCATAGTCGTCCCGGTTGTGCAGCACGTAATGGATGGCGGAGCGGACCGGCACCAGTCCGATGCCGCCGCAGACGAACATGATGTCTTTGCCTTTCAGCCCGTCGTCCACGGGAAAGTGCGTGCCGTAGGGGCCGCGAATACCCACCTTGTCGCCCGCTTCCAGCCCGTGGATACCGGAGGTGACGTTGCCCACGCGGCGGACCACCATCTCGAAAGACCCGTTCCTGGTGGGGGAGGATGAGATGGAGAAGGGCGCCTCTCCGTAGGCGGGCAGGGAGAGTTCGACGAACTGCCCCGGCATGTGGCCGAGCTCAGCCCCGGAGTCCAGCTTGAACTCCAGGAACTGCTCCAACTCGGTCATCGACTCGGACTTCAGCACGGTAGCCGGTTGGGGCAGGTAGAGGTCTTTGTCGCTTGAGGAACCACACGAGCAACTCATCACTCGTCCTCCAGAAGGCGGTTGTAGACAGTGACGGGATTGGCGATGTTGGCCACGCAGGCCGAGATGCACCGGCCGCAGCCGACGCAGGCGCACTCGCCGATCATCTCGGGCACGTACTTGCCCTTGCGGTAGTAGCGATGGCGGAAGCGTTCCGTCCGCTCGGCGCGGAAGTTGTGCCCCCCGGCCACGGTGGCGAAGGAGGCCAGCATGCAGCCGTCCCAGGCGCGCTTCCGTTCGCCGCTCTCCAGGTCCCACTCCACGTCGTCCTGCACGTCGAAGCAATAGCAGGTGGGGCAGCAGAGGTTGCAGGAGCCGCAGGAGAAGCACAGCTCCGCCTGCTCTTCCCAGACCGGGTGGTCGTAATTCTCTTCCAGCAGCTCCGGCAGGTCGCCGGGGAACATCTTCAGCTCGTGCTGCCGCAACAGCCGGTTGTTGGCGTGCCAGACCTCACGTCGCGCCTGCAGGTCCTTCTCGCCGGCTTCCTGAGAGTCTTCCAGCAGTTCGAGAAGCTTCTCACCCTTCTCGGTCTGGCAGTCGGCCAGGTAGTGGTCGCCGATCTTGGTCAGCAGGATATCGAAGCCTTCCTTGACGTTGGCGGTGCCCATGCAGCCGGCGAAGCAGTTCTCCGAGCAGTTCTGCACGTCGCAGGCGACTATGGTGGCCTGCTCCCAACGCGCCATGTAGTGCTGGTCGTAGTTGTCGCGGGACCAGATCTCGGCCATCTGGTTCAGCGCCACCATGTCGTAGGGATGGACGCCGAACAGCACGAACGGTTCGTCGTCCACGACGCTCTCGTACTCGTTGCCGCGGTAGCGGATGAGAGTCTCGGTGGGGGGTTGGAAGAAGGCCTTTGGCGGAGTGTAGGCGACGTCGTAGTCGAGCCGCAGGTCGTCCGCCTCCGACAGGGGAGCGAAGGCAAACTTATCGTCCTTGGCCTGGATGCCGATAACGCGGTTTTCCGCGATAATGCGGTCCACCCAGGCATTCAGGGATGCAGTGCTGAGCTTCCTAATGCCCATACGGCGCTCCTTCTGACATCAGCAGTCGCGGGAAACGGTGCTGTTGGCTGCGCGATGAGTCGACCGAGGAGGGCGTCTCAAGCGGCACGCAACGGAAAGAGGTATGGTATGAGGCGCCTTCTCTTGTGTCAAATGGAGCGGAGCTTACCGGCGCGAAGAACGGCCTAAAAATGTATTATTGCTTGCGGGGAAGTCCCCTCGCTCCTTCTCATCCGTCCCGGTGGCCCGTGCGGACGGATGTTTGATTCCGCACAAGGGGCCGGATAGTGTAGGAAGTGGGCTTGTTCTGAATCCTTTCGTCCCGCAGATAAGGTCATACAGATATGGCGAAAGCAATCTTGTTCGCTCCGTCTGATGAAGTCATTGACAGTTCAATCGGGGCTCGACAGTATGTCCGGCGCTGCGGCAGAAGGCTGGAGCTGGAGCGGCATGGTTACCACGACGCCGCCGATGACCTGAGCGCCGCCGCGGAGGCGGACTCCGTGGCCGTCCTGACCGGCCTGAGCGCGCTGGAGCTGGAAAGCGGCTACATGGAGATGGAACTGGACACCGTCTTCGAACCCCAGGAACTGCTGGGCAAGCTGCGGGACAGCCTGCCGGAGGACTTCCCCATCGTCGCCGTGGTGGACGACGCCTATTCGGACTACATCACGGCCAGCTACCTGAAGGCCGGGGCGTCGGCGGTGGTGGGCACCAGCGGGGCGCTGTTCGGAGTGGTCACGTCGCGACTGCGCACGTGGACCGACATCCTGCCGTACATCAACGCTTACGAGTCCGTGCAACGGGAAAGGAGTCGCCAATGAGAGTCCTCATCTTCGCGTCGAGCCCCAACAAGGACGGCCTGACGGCCGAGTGCGCCCAGGCTGCCCTGAAGGGCATTACAGACGTCGGCCCCGAGGCCGAGATCGTGTGGCTGAACGACCGTGACATCGGCCTGTGCGAGGCGTGCAACCGCGGCTGGGGCACCTGCCGCGAAGAACACGTCTGCCAGACGCAGGACGGGTTCCAGAGCCTGCACGCGGAGGTGAACGATGCCGACGGTTACGTGCTGGTGAATCCCGTGTATTTCGGGGAACTTTCCGAGTCGGCAAAGACCTTCTTCGACCGGCTGCGTCGGTGCGAGGCCACGCGGGGGGAGGACTCCGGGCTGGCCGGCAAACCGGCGCTGGGTGTGGCGGCGGCCGGTGGCAGCGGTCGCGGCACGGTGAGCTGCCTGGAGCAGATGGAGCGGCTCTTCTCCCATCTCCGATGCAGCATCGCGGACCTCATCACAGTGACCCAGCGCAGCCGGCCGTACAAACCGGATGCCGTCCGGCGGGCGGCCCGCCGAATGGCTGAATCTATCCAGCAGTGAGGGACCATAAGGAGGGGGACGCTTGAGCAACGAAAGGGAAGCTGAGCAGGAAATCCGGAAGGCGCGAATCGGGGAAGAGTTCCGCATCTGCCCCGAGTGCGGCTACGAGAGGGGTTTCCACAACATGTTCCGGCCGTCGGAAAACGACGGCGTGTTGAACTGGTACTTCATCTGTCCGAACTGCGGGACCCGGTTCGACGTCGGCCTGACCGTGACCCGGGGTTGAGACAGGATCAGGGACGACCCGCGGTGCGTGAGGTCCGCCCGCGTCCCTGTCGTCAGTAAGCTATGTGATAGTAGAGCGTGGCGTATTCCGCCCCGATGGCGAAGCGGGCGCCCTCCGGCTGCTTCTCCACCGGCAGCAGAACGTCCGTTTCCCTGCCGACGTGATCGAGTGCACTCACTGCCGGAGAGCCCCCGCGTTTCAGGGTTATGACGGCCTGCACCGGCTCAAGGAGGATGGGCGCCTCCCCGACCTCGAGCACCTCCGTCCCGTCCTCGCTGTAGACCATGCCGGTGTCGCGCGCGCGCGCGAGACAGGTAACCAGGACCGAGCGCGAGTGGGCGATATCCTGCCCGGGTTCCAAGGCCGTGATGAAAAGGCTCACGAACTCCGTCTCCGGTTCGATGATAGCGTCGCCGAGCGCCACGCGCTTGCCCCCGGCGAAGCCGACGACCGCCTGAGTGCCGGGGGTGTCCACGGTGAAGTAGCCCCTCCCGCGTGTGTTCCACTGGAGTTGGCCCGTGTTGGCCGTAACGGCCCCCATCTGCTCGTCGCGCCATGAGGCCGCACTGACAAACTCGCTCTCCTCGGGCTCCTCGCAGAAGCGTATCAGCACCGGTCCGGCGGCCAGCGCCTCTCGCGGCGTGGCGCCGCCGAAGCGCTTAATGTCACCTTCCTGCTCCACGGTCTCCTCGACGCCGATCCGTCCCTCCCCCAGCGACGAGAAGCTGACTTTGCGAACGGCCACGGGCTCGCCTTCCCGAACGTCGCCGCGATAGACCATGCGGGCCAGGGCGGGGTACTGGCCGATCTGGGTGGGCGAGTCCACGTTGTAGACCCACGGCGCCTCGATGGTCGGGGTGAAGTGGTCGTAGTTGGTGGCGAATGAGTAGGAGGCGTCCCATCCCTGCAGGCCAAGCCCATAAGCGGCCACGATGGGCGGCCCCTCGGCGACCCATTCATTGGGTATCAGGCTCATCCATTCCGAGAGGGCGAACGGGCGGCCGTCAACCTGCTGCATGCCCGAGCTCAGCAGTCCGGAACCGGGCCGCTCCACCATGGCCCGCGTGGCCACCTTGCCGGGCTGCAGCCTGTGGCCGGTGGAGCCGCCGAAGTAGTTGTGGCGGTCGATGATGCCCACCAGGGCGTCCGAGCGCAGGTTCAGCAGGTGGGTGATGCCGGAGCCGGCCTGCCAGCATGAGCTGACCAGCGGGCCCCGGTAGCCGGTATCGCGGATACACTCGGCGAACCGGGCGTAGAAGCTGTTTTGCGTCTCGTGAAGGAAAAGAACCTGGTCCAGCAGCCGTGCCCGCTCCGGGTTGTCCTCGGTCAACTTCTCAGGCGCGTAATGCTCGTGGGACGGGGCCGGGTAGACGTCATCTTCATCCAGTCTCTCGCCGCGTAGCGCGTCCGTTCCCCAGGCTTCCTGCAGCCGGGCATGGCCGCCGTAGCGCAGTCGGAGCCATTCGCAGAACATCTTGCACAGCAGGCGCTTATAGGTAGGGCAGTGCTCGACGGCCGCCTCGGTGGCGCCCCAGAAGATGTCGTCCTCGTTCTGCATCTCAACGAAAGCCAGCGCCGGGTCCTCACCGTAGCGCAGTCCGGTGTAGGGGTTTCGGTGCTCCAGCAACTGCACGACGAGTTGCTGGTGGATCTCCTGAATGTCGCGGGCGAAGTTCACCAGACCGTGATCTCCCCAACCCTTCGCCTCGTTCCAGGAGGCGATCTCCTCGTAGGCGAGCACGGTGTCGGCCTCTCCCGGCTGGATGCGGTGCCAGAAGATGGGCGACCAGCCGTAGTAGATGCCGCGGTCCCTGAGCTGGCGGGCGAAGTAGTCCATCCGGTCCAGCTTCTCCGGGTCCATGGTGATGGAGTCTTCGCCACCGATGGCGATGCCGGCCTCACCGGCGTAGGTGAACTTGTGGAACCGGACGCAGTTGACTCCGTACTTGGCCAGCTTGCGGGCCCAGCGCTCGGCCGTCCGGTTCTCAGAGGCGACGCGGGCGTTGCAGATGTTCGCCCCCCAGAACTTCACCGGCCGGCCGTCCTCGAAGGCGAAGTGCCCGTCGTGAATCTGGACGAAGCCGTGCCTGCCCGCGGGCGCCTCCAGCCAGGGTCCCGTGTCGATGATACTGGGGCTGAAGTCCTCCTCCGGCTCGAACGCAAACCAGTTCGTCGTATCGACGGCGGTCAGCAGGATGGCGATGACCGCCGGCAGCATCACAGCCAGCGCGAGTCCCATGGCGTGACTCCTTTCCCCCTTTGCGGGGAGCACCCGACAGACGTCCGCTCGCCTTACAGGTCCCCCGACTCAGAAAGCCACCTCATAGTAGATGGTACGGTAGCCGCGTCCGATGTGGAAGGTCGCGTCCCGCTCGTCGGCAGAGACGCTGGCTCGGACGCCGGTCCGTCGGCCGACGTGGTCCAGCACGTGCACCGTCGGTTGCCCCCGGCCCTTGATGGTTATGGCCGCTTCGACGGGCTCCAGCATGATCGGCGCTTCCCCGACGTCGACCACTTCCGTTCCACTGCGATTGTACCGCATCCCGGAGTTGCGTGCCCTTGCCACCGCCGTGACCAGCAGGGACCCGCTCTGCGAGATGGGCTTGTCCCGGTCCAGACTGGTGACGAACAGGCTCTGGAAGGGCGTCCGCGGCTCGATGACGACGTCGCCGAGCTCGATACGCTTGCCCCCGGAGAAGCCGACAGCGGCCTGTGTTCCCGGTGTATCCACCGTGAAGTAGCCATGCCCGGCGTAGTCCCACGCGAGCTGGCCGGTGGTGGAGGTGATACGCTTCGCCTCGCGGTCCCAGTAGCGGCCGAAATCGATCTGCTCGTAAGGTTGCGGCTCCTCGCAGAACCGCACCAGCACCCGGCCGATGGCCAGTGCCTCGGACGGCGTCTGCCCCTCGAAGGTCTTGACGTCCCCTTCCTGCACGACTTCCTCGGAGAATCCCAGTTCGCCTTCCCGCAGACTGGGGATGTGGACCTTGCGGATGGCCGCCGCGGCCCCCTCTTCGACATCTCCCCGGTAGACCATGCGCGCGAGAGCCGGGTACTGGCTCATCTGGGTGGGGGAGTCGGCGTTGTAAACCCACGGGGCCTGGATGGTGGGCGTGAAGTGGTCGTAGTTCGTGCCGAACGAATAGGAGGCGTCCCATCCCTGCAGCCCCAGCCCGTAAACGGCGATGAGGGGCGGGCCCTCGGCAACGCACTGGTTCGGTATCAGGCTCATCCATTCCGACAGCGCGAAGGGGCGGTCTTCCACCTGCTGCATGCCGGAGCCCAGGAGCCCGCTGCCCGGCTCGGCGACCATGGCGCCGGTCTTGACGTTCCCCTTGCGAAGGCGATGCCCGGTGCCGCCGCCGAAGTAGTTGTGCCGGTCGATGATACCCACGCGGGCGTCGGAGTGGAGGTTGTAGAAGTGAGAGACGCCGGAGCCGGCCTGCCAGCAGGAGCCGACCAGCGGGCCGCGATAGCCGGTGGCCCGTATGGCCTGAGTGAACCTGTCGTAGAACTTGTTCTGCGTCTCGTAGAGAAAGCGGGCCGTGTCCAGCAGGCGCTTCCGCTGGTTGGACTTGGTGCGCAGGCCGTCAGAGCCGTACCACCAGGGGTGGGCGACCGGGTAGATGTTCTCGCGGTCCAGGTGTTCCGTCACGCCCTTCTGGTACTCACCGTTGTCGAAAGCCTTCTCGCCCCAGGCTTCCGCCAGGGCCTCGTGGCTGCCATACTTGTCCTTCAGCCACCGGCTGAACTGGTTGCAGAACAGCTTCCGGTAGGTGGGGCAGGCGTCAACGGCGCTCTTGGTACTGCCGAAGAAGATGTCGTCCTCGTTCTGGAACTCGATGAAGGCCAGCGCCGGGTCTTCGGCATAGGTAAGACCGGTGTAGGGATTGCGGTGGTTCAGGAGGTTCCGCGTCAACTCGATGTTGAGTTCCTGCAGGTCGGGGGCGAAGTTCACCAGCCCCGTCGTGCTGCGATTGGCCACCTCATCGTAGGCCAGCAGGCGAGAGCGGTCGGCGGGCGAGACCCGATGACCGTAGATGTGCGACCAGCCGTAGTAGATGCCTCGCTCACGAAGCTGCGCCACGAAGTAGTCCATCCGGTCCATGAACTCCGGGTCCAGCGCGGTGGACGGGCCGCCCTTCTTGACGGCCTCGCCGAAGTCCGTCCACTTGTGGAATCGGATGCAGTTGACGCCGTACTTTGCCAGGCGCCGTGCCCAGCGGTCGGCCGTCTGTCGGTCGGAGCCCGGTCTGGCGTCGCAGATATTCGAGCCCCAGAACTTGACGGCGGTGCCGTCCTCGAAGACGAACCGGTCCCCTTGTATCTGGACGTATCCGTGCTTGCCGGCCGGCGCGTCCAGCCAGTCGGAGGTGTCGATGACGCTGGGGCTGAAGTCTTCGTTCGGTTGAAAGGCGAACCAGTGGGAGGGAACCTGACCAAACGCCGCAGAACACGTCAACACCAACGCAGCAAACAGGAAGCTCAGTTTCTTCACGACTTTTTCTTTCCCTGAAAGGGACGAAGGAACGCCCGCAAGTATGGGCTGTCGCCGACCGGGCGTCAAGGTCGTGAAGGGCATCAGGGGGGAAGCACGCGCCGGCGAGCGGCGGTCAGGCGGGTACTGTGTCGTTGTACCAGACGTCGATCTGGTAGTCCGTCCGGCTGTAGGGCTTGCCCACGATGTCGGGCAGCCCGTTGCCGGTCAGGTCTCCGACCTTTGCCTCGTGCGTGGCGATACCCTCCTGTATGAGGACTTCCCGAAAGCTTCCCTCACCCTCGTTGAGGTAAACGAACATGCGGGGGTCGGGGTTCTTGCCCAGGCCCATCTCCGCGACGAAGATGTCCGGCAGGCCGTTTCCGTTGAAGTCGGCGACGGCCAGGCTGTGCGGATGGAACAGGTCGTCCCGCAGCACCGTCATGCGCCAGTCGGGCGGGGCGAACCACGCCAGTCGTCCGGGGTCGCTTTCCCCTTCGCAAAGGACTATCTCGAGCTGCCCGTCGCCGTCCAGATCAAAGGGGATGACGCGCGTCATGACGAAGTCCGGGGCCACGGGTTCCTCCCGCCACGTGCCTCCCCCTGAGGCCGGATGGAAGATGTAGGGACCGGCAAGGACCTCGTTGCGGCCGTCGCCGTCGACGTCGGCCACGGCGATGCCTTCTATGTTTTCGTAGCCCTCCGCGATGAGGTGGCAGTAGTCGGGGGGCCACGGGGAGGCGGTGGGGTCGGGCGGGATGTCGTAGTAGGCGACGATCCCGCTGGCCCGCACGGGGAAGACCAGTTCGGGTTCGCCGTCCCCGTCAACGTCGCCGAACGTCTGGTCGTGGTAGTTGAGGAACCGGTTCTCGATGACCCGCCGCGTCCACGGGCCGGCGGGGTCTTCCGGGCATTCAAACCACCAGAGTTCGGTCTCGGGCTGCTGCTGGCCCGCCACTAAGTCCAGTCGGTCGTTGCCCGTGATGTCCGCCACGGCACCGCCGGCCTCCAGCAGGGGCGCCGCTGCCATGTCGTGACGCTCCCAAGACGGGTTCTCATACCAGAACAGGTTCGCGTCACCGTTGCGGCAGCCGATGACGACGTCGTTGCGCCCGTCGCCGTTGACGTCGGCGATCAGAGTGACGTCGTGCAGACAGCCCGGCGGCTCGGCGTCGATCAGCTCGTGGCGAAACTCCAGCCTCCCGTCCGGCATGCCGCTCTCCGCTTCAAGAGGAGGTGAGCGTCACTCCTCGGCTTTCTGCACGGGCACCTGGACCTCAGTGACGTACTCCTGCGGGTTGTCGCTGTGGCCGTACATCGTCAGGAACACTTCGCGGGTGGGCATGTCCTCGATGTACTCGTAGCCGTTCTCCTCCATCCAGCCGAAGATCTCCTCATAGACCTCCGGGATGCTGCTGTAGGGGCCCTCGTGGACGGCGTAGGCGACGGTGACCTCGGGCAGCTCCTTGCGCTCGAACTCCGCCTCGGGCTCGCACGCCTCCTCGATGGGCATGCAAACCTCCGCCCGCTGCTCATCCTCCGGGACGGTGCCCGGCTCGTCATAGTAGAGGCCCAGCGGCGGGGAGCTGTGGGGATGCCCCACGCGCAGCAGCCAGGAGAACAGGTGGTCCAGCTTGTCCTGGGTCTGATCGTAGGAGCCGGTGAAGGGCAGGCTCATCACTTCCATCGCGGGCACTTCTTTGACGTCGACTTCCGGCATGAACTCCTCCTCACGTGTTGTCTCGCGGAAAGGGGATGTCTGCAAGGACAAGGCCATTTTTCTTATCACGACCCGCCCGCCGTGTCAAGCGGGAGGGACGTTTCGCGGCAGCCCGGAGAGGGCGAACAGCGGTCAGAGACTCAAGTGCGGAGGACCGCGCCCCATGGCGGGCGTCGCCTGTCGGACTGGAGAACGTGCATCGGAGGCGGGGCGCGCCGCTCATGCGGCGGGGTGGGATTGCTTTCAGCCGGGCCGTTTACTTACAATGCTTTAGCATCCGGTGGCATTGGCTGAAGCAGCGAGTGAAGCCCTTATGGACCGCAAGAGACTGGCAAAAGTGACCGCGGGCATCGTCCTGCTTGCTCTCGGCGCCTTCCTGGTGGCCAGCCTGGTGACTCATGATCCCACGCAGGGGCCTTTCCCGGACGTTGCGGAGACGGCCGGCGGAGGCAACGCGTGCGGGCTGGCCGGCGCCTACGTTTCGGCTTACGCGCTGGCGTTGCTTGGTTGGGCCGCGTATCCGGTGACGGCGTTCGTGGCCGGCGCGGGGGTCCTGTTGATCACGGGGCGTCCTATCTCGGATTGGCCGTTCCGGGCCGTGGGATTCGGCCTCGTCGTATTGGGGTTGGTGCTGGGGCTGGCCCTTTTCAACGCATCCGCGGATTCCGGCGCCGGACGGTACAGTCCAGCCGCCGGCAGAGCCGGAGGGGTTCTGGGCATACTGCTGGCCGGTGTGCTGTATCGGTCCGTCGGCGCGACGGGCACGCTCATTCTCTTCCTCATGTTCTCCTCGCTCGGCTTCTTCCTGGTTGCCGGCGCTGAGCTGGCCCACCTGACGGGCACGGTTGTGGATACTCTGGGTGGCTGGCTCGGAAGCCTGCGCATCCCGGCTGGCGGCTCGGCGGCTCGGCCGGAGCCCGCCAAAGCATCGGCGGGCGCACAGACAGGTGGCGCCGTCGGCCAGGCGACGCGCGCCGTTTCCGATGAGGAACAGAGCGAGGAAGACGAGGAGGAGACGCGGGAAGTAGTGCTGCCGGATGCCGATGAGGAGCCCGCGGAACCGCCCAGCATGGAGCCCGAGCTGGTGAGCAGCTTCGTGCCGGCCTCGGTGGATGACGAGGAGGAGGAGTTTGACCTGCCCGACAAGGCGGTGCCGGAGGGGGAGTACGACCTTCCCGCGGTGAACCTGTTGAGCGAAGTTGACAACTCCATGAGCGGGGAGAACGAGGCGGACATCCGGGAGAAGGGCCAGATACTGCAGCGGACCCTGAGCGAGTTCAACGTCAGCGCCAAGGTCGTGCGCATCCAGCGCGGGCCCGTCATCACGATGTACGAGCTGTCGCTGGCACCGGGCACCAAAGTGTCGAAGGTGGAATCGCTGGCGGACGACCTGGCGATCGCCCTGAAGGCCCCCAATGTGCGCATCGTGGCGCCCCTGCCGGGCAAGGACACCGTCGGAATCGAGGTGCCCAACTCGCAGCGGGAGTTGGTCTGCCTGCGGGAACTGATGGAGGCCACCCGGAAGAAGCACAACAGCTTCGAGATACCCCTCTTCCTGGGGAAGGACACGGCGGGCAACCCGCTGGTGCTGGACCTGGCGAGCTGTCCCCACCTGCTGGTGGCGGGCGCGACGGGCTCGGGCAAGTCCGTGGCCATTAACGCCATGATCGCCAGCATACTGATGACCCGCACGCCGCATGAAGTGCAGCTTCTTCTGATCGACCCGAAGTCGGTCGAGTTCAGCGACTACGGACAGCTGCCTCACCTGGCATGCCCCGTGCTGACCGACATGAAGAAGGCGGCGTCCGTGCTGAAGTGGGCGTGCAAGAAGATGGACGAGCGCTACTCGGTGCTGTCGGCGGCGGGGGTGCGGGACCTGACGCGCTACAACGAGTTGAGCGATGACGAGATCAAACGCCGCCTGGACCCGGAGGAGGACGCGGTCCTGGACGATGTGCCCTTCTACATGCCCCACATCGTGATCATCGTGGACGAGTTCGGCGAGTTGATGATGGTGGCGGCCAAAGAAGTCGAGAACAGCGTGACGCGTCTGTCCCAGAAGGCGCGCGCCGTCGGCATCCACCTGATATGCGCCACGCAGCGGCCGTCGGTGGACGTCATTACGGGCTTGATCAAGGCCAACCTTCCCGCCCGTATCGCCTTCCAGGTCTCGTCGAAGGTGGACTCGCGCACCATCCTGGACCGCAACGGCGCGGAGTTGCTGCTGGGCAAGGGCGACATGCTGCTCCTGCCGCCGGGCACCTCCCGCCTTGTCCGGGCGCAGGGCACCTACGTGACCGACGGGGAGGTAACCAAGATCGTCAATTTCCTGGAAGGGGAGGGGGACCCGCGTTTCCGCACGGAGCTGCGTGACTTCCACGCCAAGCAGGAGGCCACCGAGCACAGTGACGATCTCTACGACGAAGCGGTGCGCATCGTGGTCGAGTCGCAGAGGGGGTCGGTTTCGCTCCTTCAGCGTCGGCTGAGCATCGGGTACTCGCGGGCGGCGCGGTTAGTTGATATGATGGCAGAGGCCGGCATCGTGGGCGAGCATCGCGGCAGCAAGGCCCGCAGGGTGCTGATGAGCCGCGAGGAATGGGAACAGGCCCACGCCGAAACGTGACTCCCCCTCGAGCCTGACGTCAATCCTATGGACAACTCGCAGGTCCTACGTACGAAGGTTGCGCTGCTGACCCTCGGCTGCGCCAAGAACCTGGTCGATTCCGAACGCATCGCCACCATGCTCGACGACCGGGGCGTGGAGGTTGTGCACGAACTCGAGGATGCCCCCGTGGCCGTAGTCAACACGTGCGGGTTCATTGACCCGGCCAAAGAAGAGTCCATCGAGGTGATACTGGACGCCGCCGAGTGGAAGCAGGAGGGCCCGGGGCGCACCCTGATAGTGACCGGGTGCCTGAGCCACCGCTACGGCGACGAGTTGCGCCGGGAGGTGCCGGAGGTGGACGTCTTTTCCGGCATCCGCCCGGAGGAGGCGGCGCGGGCCGCGCTGGAGGCGCTGGGCCTTCCTGTCGGGACGCCCACCTGCGGGCCCGAACGTCGTCGGCGCATGACGCCCGAGGCGTGGAGCTACCTGCGCGTCTCGCACGGGTGCAGCAACCGTTGCGCCTACTGCGCCATTCCCCTCATCCGAGGGCCGCTGCGCAGCCGAGAGCCGGATGAGATTCTGGCCGAGGCGCGCGACCTGGCCGAGCAGGGCGTCCGCGAGCTGAACGTCATCGGGCAGGACACCGCCGCTTACGGCACGGACCGCCCCGGCCTGCCCGGCATCCATGATCTGCTGGCCACACTTTGTCGCGTGGACGGGCTTCGCTGGATACGCCTGCTCTACGTCCACCCGGCGCACGTGCGCGACGAGTTGCTCGACGTCATCGCGAGCGAAGACAAGCTATGTCCTTACCTGGACATGCCGCTGCAGCACATCAATGACGACGTGCTCCGACGCATGGGGCGGCCGGCGACGAGGTCAGATGTCGAACGGCTCATTGAGCGAGCCCGGGAGCGCATACCGGATGTCACCCTGCGGACCACGTTCCTCGTCGGCTTCCCCGGCGAGACAGAAGAGGACTTCGGGGAACTGCTTGACTTCGTGCGCAAGGTCCGGTTCGATCGAGTGGGCTGCTTCGCCTTTTCGGCGGAGGAAGGCACCCCCGCCCGGGACATGGAGAAGCAGGTGGCGGAGGAGGTCCGCGAGGAGCACCGGGATGAGTTGATGGCCGTGCAGCAGGAGATCGCGTTCGAACTGGCGGCCGAGAGGGTCGGGGAACGAACGGATGTGCTGATGGAGGAAGGCGAACCGCTCGACGAGGGCCTCAGGCCCGCCCGCAGCCGGCACGAGGCGCCCGACGTGGACCCGCTGATCTACGTGGAAGCGCCGGCGCCGCCGGTCGGCGAGTTCGCGGAAGTTGAGATAGTGGACAGCCTGGGCTACGACTGCATTGCCCGTATCGTCGAGGGAGACCCCCGTGGCAGGTGACGAACGACGAGTGAAGCTTATCGGTTCGGCGTTGGGACTGGGCTATCTGCCAGTGGCCCCGGGAACGTGGGCCTCCGCCGCGGCGGCGGGCGTCTACTGGTTGGTCCGGCTCGGGTTCGGCAACGTTGCGTCGGCCGTGGCGGCAGTGCTATGCCTTCTGACGCTGGCGCTGGGCGTCGGCGCGGGGACCCGAGCCGAGAAGGTCTATGGCAAGGAGGATCCCGGGCACTTCGTTCTGGACGAGCTGGCGGGGCAGTGGCTGACTTACGCCCTGTTCTGGTGGGGCTCGCCCGCTCTCACCGTGGTGACGGGTTTCCTTACCTTCCGCCTGTTGGATGTGCTCAAGCCTTTCCCGGTCCGCAGGCTGGAGAAGCTGCCGGGGGGCTGGGGTGTGATGACCGACGATCTGGGCGCGGCCGTCTACGCCGCCGTCCTGTCGTGGCTGGTGGGGGCGGGGCTGCTGGCACGTTTCGTGGGGTGACAATGGGAACACTCGACCCCGACAACGTTTTCGGGACGTTCGGTGCAGGGACCGTCCTTGTCGGCGAGCACGGGGAGATTCTGCCGACTGTGACCTCAACTATGGACGTTGCGCGGGAGCGCCTCCTGGAGGGCGTGCCCGATGGCTACACGGTGCTGGCCGAGCAGCAGACCGCCGGGCGCGGCCGGGAGGGAGGTTGGGAATGTCCGCACGGACTTGGGATTCTGATGACCGTGGTCTTGCAGATAAGGCTGTCGCGGGCGGAGCAGAACCAGATAACCATGATGGGGGCGGTCGCCGGGGCGGAGGCACTCGGCTCGTTGGGAGTACCGGCCCGCATCAAGTGGCCCAACGACATCGTGATGGCGGCAAAGAACGGGGGACCCGTGCAGAAGCTGGGCGGCGTGCTGGTGGAGCGGGTGAAGACGGACGACGCCGCGGCCCCCTTCCTGCTGGGCATGGGACTGAACGTCAACCAGCAGCGGGAGGAACTGCCCGCGGACACGCCCCTGCCGGCGACTTCGATGCAGTTGGTGAAGGGAAGCCCCTTCGACCGAACGCGCGTCTGCCGGGCGCTTCTGCGCGAGGTTGACCGGTGGTATCGCCGGCTGCGGATGGGCCAGCCGGAGCGCATTATGGCCCGCTGGCGCCGTCTGAGTTGCCTGCTGAACCGCCGCGTGCGGGTCCGCACCGACGGCCGGCTGCTGCGGGGCACGGTGCTGGGGCTGCGCAGCACCGGCGAGCTGATCTTCCGGAGAGATGACGGCGAGAAGATGATCCTCTCCGAGGAGAAAACGAAGCTCCTGCTGTAGCCCGATCGCCTACTCGCTCATCATCTCGGCGACCTGAATAGCCCGCAAGAGGGCTTTCGCCTTGTTGAGCGTCTATTCGTACTCGCGCTCCGGCACGGAGTCGGCCACCACGCCCCCGCCGGCTTGCACATAGGCGCTGTCCCCGTCCAGCACCACGGTGCGGATGGTGATGCAGGTGTCCATGTTGCCGCTGAAGTCAAAGTAACCCACCGCGCCGCCGTAGGGGCCGCGCTTGGTCGGCTCCAGCTCGTCGATTATCTCCATGGCCCTGACCTTCGGAGCGCCGCTCAGAGTCCCGGCGGGGATGCAGGCCTTCAGGGCGTCCAGCGCGCTCAACCCCTCCCGCAGTCTGCCACTCACGTTGGAGACGATGTGCATGACGTGCGAGTACTTCTCGATGACCATGACTTCGTCCAGATGGACGCTGCCGTACTCTGACACGCGGCCCACGTCGTTGCGTCCGAGGTCCACCAGCATCACGTGCTCGGCGCGTTCCTTGGGGTCGGACAGCAGTTCCTGTTCCAGTCGCTGATCCTCCTCCTCGTCCTCGCCGCGGCGTCGCGTGCCGGCGATGGGCCGGACCGTCACGCGACGGTCCTCGACCCGCACCATCACCTCCGGCGAAGAGCCGATCAGGCAGAGGTCGTCGAACTTCAGAAAGAACATGTAGGGCGAGGGGTTGATCACGCGCAGGGAGCGGTAGATGTCGAACGCCGCGGCCGAGGTGGTCGCCTTCAGGCGCTGCGAGGGAACGACCTGGAAGATGTCGCCGGCGCGTATGTACTCCTTGGCCTTCTCGACGGCCTTCAGGTAGTCGGGACGCGCGAAGTTGGACTCGAACTTCAGCTCCACCTCGCCGCTCGGCTCTATGTCGTCGCTTACGGCCGTCACCGGCGTGCGCAGCCGGTCGATGAGGGCGTCTATGCGTGCCACGGCCGCGTCGTAGGCTTCGTCGGGAGACATCCCGTCGGTGCGCTGACTACAGACCACTTTAATCGTCTTGTTCAGGTGGTCGAAGATGACCACCTGGTCGAAGAACATGTAGAAGATGTCGGGCAGGCCCCTGTCGTCCGGCGGGCAGTCGGGCAGGTGCTCGATGAAGCGCACCACGTCGTAGCCCATGTAGCCGACGGCGCCGCAGGAGAAACGGGGCAGCCCCTCGACCGGCACGAACGAGAACTGCTCCAGGTACTCGCCGAAGGCCGCCAGGGGGTCGTCGGCCGTCCACCGGCGCGTCCGCCCGTCCTCCTGCACGAGGACGTCCCGGCCCGCGGCGCGGAACAGGGCAAAGGGGGCGCTGCCGAGGAAGCAGTACCGGCCGATCTTCTCCGGCCCGCTGGCGCTCTCCAGCAGGAAAGCGTGCGGGTCGTCGCTGATCTTCTCGTAGGCCAGCACGGGGGTGAGGGCGTCCGACATTAACTGCCGGTAAACCGGCACGACGTTCCCCTCACCGCACAGCCGGCGGAATTCCCCTCGGGACGGATGGTATTGAACGCTCATTGAACCTGCGGCCTTTCCGGTTGCGACCACCGGCGCACAAAGTATTTTCTTGCACCGGGCGCGGTTGCCTGAGTAGAATCATAAATGTAGGGCCTGTAAGCCGTGGGGGCAAGGCTGACCAAAGATTCCTGAGGCACGGAGGAAGCTATGGCCGCATACATCGTCGGTATGATCACCGGGGCTCTCTGCATGATTGCGCCTCTCGTCTATCTGGGCAACGTGAACGTGTGCGTGGCGACCATTCTGTCCAACAAGCCGGAGACGCTGGAGCAGTTCACTCAGACCGCGCCTATCGGACTGATGTACGCCATCGTGGTCGTCGGGGCCGTCGTTTTTCTGCTCAGCGCCGCCATGGCGGCCTTTACCGGCGCCGCCCGCATCCGCGGCTCCAGGAAACCGGAGCCCGAAGAGCCGGCACCGTCCGACGACGAAGTGGAAATGCCCGAAATCTGACGGTCGCCGGCCTGCGGAAGCTTCCGCTCGCCGTCACATTCCGTGCGGGCGCTCCTCGTCGCTCTTGCCGGCCTGCATCCGCTTGTGGAGGCGGTTGACGGCGGCCAGATATGCGACCGCGCTCGCCTCGATCACGTCGGTCTTGGCCGCCCGGCCGCGCTCGGTGTAACCGTTCGAGGTTACCTCCAGCGACACCTCACCCATCGCGTCCTTGCCCTTCGTGATGGCCCGGATGGAGAAGTCGCGCAGCTCGCAACGGAAGCCGGTGATGCGGTCGATGGCGCGATAGACGGCGTCAATCGGCCCGTCGCCGATCGCCGCATCGGTCCGCATGCCTTCGTCGGACACCTCCACGGCCACCGTGGCGGTGGGGGTCACGCTGATGCCGCTGGTCACGTGGAAGCTCCTCAGGGTGAAGACCTGAGGCACCTCCTCCATCTCCTCGCGGACGATGGCTTCGATGTCCTCGTCGTAGATCTCCTTCTTCTT
The DNA here is from genome assembly GCA_046483385.1 of Candidatus Brocadiia bacterium. Lineage (GTDB taxonomy): Bacteria > Planctomycetota > Brocadiia > SM23-32 > SM23-32 > B1Sed10-231. Next base: position 59,130 of record JAWODG010000194.1, read on the forward strand.
GTCCGTCAGGTCGATGAACTTCTCGAACGCGTGCTGGAGGCGGTCCTCGCTCAGCTCGATGCCCAGCTCCTCGAGCCGCGCGCGGAAGCCGTGACGCCCGCTGTGCTTGCCCAGCACGAGTTCGCCGCTCTCGCGCCCGACGTCCTCGGGGCGCATTATCTCGTAGGTGCTCTTCTTCTTCAGGATTCCGTCCTGGTGGATGCCCGCTTCGTGGGCGAACGCGTTGCGCCCCACGATGGCCTTGTTGGGCGGCACCTGCACGCCGGTGACGCTCGTCACGAGGCGGCTGGTCGCCATTATCTCGCGCGTGTTGATGCCCGTGTCCACGCCGAAGTAATCCTGCCGAGTCCGCATGGCCATGACAACCTCTTCGAGCGAGCAGTTGCCGGCCCGCTCTCCGAGCCCGTTGACGGTGCACTCGACTTGCCGCGCCCCCTTCCGCACCGCCGCCAATGAGTTGGCCGTCGCCATCCCCAGGTCGTCGTGGCAGTGCACGCTTATGACCGCCCGCTCGATGTTGGAGACCTCCTCGTGGAGCATAGCGATCAGCTCGGCAAACTGGGACGGCACCGCGTAGCCGACCGTGTCGGGGATGTTGACCGTGGTGGCACCGGCGTCGATGACGGCCTGGACCACCTGTTTGAGGAAGTCGGGTTCGGTCCGGGCGGCGTCCTCCGGGCTGAACTCCACGTCGTCCACGTGGGCTTTGGCGGTCTGCACGCCCTGCACGGCCCGCTCGACGATGTCCGTCCGGCTCATGTGGAGCTTGTGCTCGCGGTGTATGCGGCTGGTCGCCAGGAAGACATGTATGCGCGGCCGCTCGGCCTCCTCCAGCGCCTCGGCGGCGCGCTCGATGTCCGCGTCCACGCACCGTGCCAGCCCGGCTACGGCCGGCGCTCGGACGTTCCGGGCCACCTGCCGCACGCTCTCGAAGTCGCCCGGGGAAGCGATGGGGAAGCCCGCCTCGATGACGTCCACCCCCAGGCGCTCGAGCTGGTGGGCCACCATGACCTTCTCGTCGAGCGTCATCGAGCACCCGGGGGCCTGTTCACCGTCCCGGAGCGTCGTGTCGAAGATGATTACCTTGCGTTCGTCTTCTGTCATTGTGAGCCTCTGTGTCAGCGCGTATCAGCGTGTCAAAACAAAAAGCCCCGCAACCGCTGAGGCTGCAGGGCCGAGAATTTCCGGATTACGACAAGCGGACCAGTACCCTACCGGCCTCATCACCCTGGCTGGCGCCAGGGTAGAGCGAGCCAAAGTAGAGCGAGATTGCGCCGACGCTGGTCCAATGCCTTTGTCATAGTGAGGATATCTTACGCGGAAACCGCCCGTGGTGTCAAGCCGAAAACCGCCGTGTTACAGCACCCTACCAGATGGCGGGGACGCGGTAGAGATTGCAGGTGCCTCCCTGGTCGCTGGTGAAGAAGACGTAGCGGCCGTCCGGCGAGAAGAAGGGGTGCGGGTGGGAGCGCTGCGTCAACCACGAGGTGTTGTGCACGCAGAGGGGCTCCCCCTCGATGCGGCCGTCCTCGCAGCGGAAGATGCAGAGTGTGGCCTCCGGTTCCGGTACGTCCGGCAACCAGGCTCTATCGCCCGCCCAGAGGTCGCCGTCGGGACCGGCCTGCACGTGCATGGCCTGCGGGCCCGGCCAGGCGTAGTCCTGCCTCTCGGTGCCGTCCGGCCACAACGTGGTGACGTAGTCCTGCCACTCGCCGTCGATGTTCTCGCGGCGGCTGTACTGCGTGCCCACGCGGCCGTCGGAGAGGAAGAACTCGTGGCCGGCACGCTCGTAGTGCCGCTCCTGCTCCAGCAGCGGCCAGACCTCGCTGGTCTGCGCGTCCACGACCCACATGCGCTGCACCAGGTTCCACGGTCCCTCGTGGCAGAACAGCACGATTTCCGGCTCGGTGGGGGAGACGTTGACGTGGCTGATCCACTCCCTCTCGCCCCAGATGGCGCTGGCCGCGCCCGTGCTTGTCTCCACGTACATGATCACCGACGTGGGCCGCCGGAAGAGGTGTTCCTTCATCCGTGAGTAGATGCGTCCGCTGCCCGTAGAGAATTGGAGCTGTTCGCTGTAGGCGAACGCCATGTGCTCCCCGTCGCCGGAAAGGGAGAGGATGGCCGGCCGGAATCCGTCGGGCAGGGCGTAGAGGACGCGGACGCTGAAGTCCTCCAGGCTGACTTCCTTCAGCAGGTCGCCCGCGAAGTAGTAGGCCAGCGGCTCACGGGGGTGCCGCACGGCGCCGTGGGCTCCCAGGGACGCCTCGTCGGTCACCTGCACCATGGTGCCTTCGTTGATGAGCAGGTTGAAAAGCTGCCAGCTACCCGATCGGTCGGAGGCCACGAGCACCTCGCTGCCGTCGGGTGAGAACAGGTTCTGGGTGAAGTACGGGTGGTAGGTGTTGCCCTGCCCGTCGCTGAGCCGCTCGACCGGTCGGCCGGTGAGCGGGTCCGTCTGCTTGCCGATTTCCAGTTCCGTCACGTCGCCCAGGGCCATGCTCGGCCTCCCGTCGGCTCTATCGTATAAGGTCGAAGGAATCTTCTCGATGCGGTATGATATGCTCCTGTCAATGGGGCTTCAAGGGCTTGCGGCCGTAAAGCACGAGACACACGTCCTTCGCCAGGAGGCCTACGATGGGCGACGATGAGACGTTCGCGCCGGACCGTCCGATCCAGTTCTACGTCAGGGGCACGTTCTGCTCGGGAGATGCGTGCGAGATTCATCCCGACCTGACGCCCCTGCAATTTAAGGTCAAGAAGGTATACGGCACCTCCGCCACGGTTAGTGAGGGCGAGCGCTACGTGGTGGAAGGGGATTACGAACTGCCCGACGGCCCCGACTTCACGCTCTCCCTGGCCGTGTGCACCACGTCCTTCGGCGCCGGGGAGCAGGCGCGGCCGGGGAGGGGCAGCTTCCACATCAGCACCGAGATACTCGAACTGACGGATGATCCGCCGAACGGGCTGGGGATCGTCGTGGGCAACGAGGGAACCGGGCGCTGCGACATGGTGGGCTGGATTATGCTGGAGGAGTGACCCGCCGCGTCGGGACGTTGAGGCGCCGCGGGGCCATCAGATATCATCGGGGGTGCGCTACGCCGGACCCTCGTCACCGTGGCATTGTCCGAAGGAGCCCGGATGCTCGACTTCTTTGTGGCCGTCGTGCTGATACTATCCGTGATCTGGGGCTACCTGCGGGGATTCCTCTACGACCTGCTGGGGCTGGTGGCGCTCATCGTCGCCTTCGTGGGCAGCGCCCCGTTCGGCGAAAGTCTGGGGGGCGTGCTTGCGCGGAACTCCGCCATGTCGGCCGGCACGGCGTACGTCGTGGCCCGGGTCGCCGCCGGTGTGCTCATCTACATCTCGCTGAAGATCAGCGCGGTGGTCGCCAACCGCAAGTTCGGCAAGACCGAGAGGGGCGTTACGCGTCGCTGGAACCGGAATCTGGGGGCGCTGGGCGGCCTCCTGTCAGGGCTGGTTACCGTGCTGATAGTGCTTTTCCTGGCGGACGCGGTGGTGAAGGCGTTTCCGGAGAGCGGGAACGCACTGGTCCGCGCCGCGGAACGTTCCCGGTTCCGGCGCATGGTGTCCGATCATAACCCCGCGGACCGGTTCCTGCTGACCGACGCGCTGCGATTGATCCAGGCCGCCCGCGACGACCCGGAGGTCAGGCGGCGCCTGCGCGAGGATCCCCACATTCAGCGCATTCTTCAGAACGAGACCCTCCAGCAGGCGCTGCAGGACGAGGAACTCCAGGATGCCATCCAGAGGGACGATTACGCGGTGGTGCTGCGCAACGAGAATCTGCGCGCGGTGCTGTCCGATCGGGGACTGGTTGACCAGCTTCTGTCGGAGGAGACCCAGCGGGCCATCCGCAGCGCCATCGAGGGCGCGCCGGAGGAGGAAGAGCAGCCCGAGTCCTGATGGGGCAGACTTGACACGGAGACACGGAGGGCACGGGGAACGGCGGAAGACGGCAACGGCCTTTTAACCGCAGAGAGCGCGGAGAACGGAGAGAACGGCTAACGGCAACGACAACTCACACGGAGGCACAAAGGCACGGAGAACGGCGCACGGCCGGGGCCGTTGTGGCACAGCCGTTCGCCGTACGGCGAACTGTGGAGGGGACCGAGGACGGCACCTTCAGGCATACGGCAACGACAACGGCATTTCGCACAGAGGCCGGCGCCGAGGTGTAATCGTCCTCGTCCTCGTTCTCGATCTCGTCCTCGGCTTTTACTCTGCCGCGGTTTTGACCACTGGTGGCTGGCAACTGCTGCTGGAACACGGGGGATGGCAACGGCTTTAACCGCAGAGAGCGCGGAGAACGGAGAGAACGGCTAACGGCAACGACAACTCACACGGAGGCACAAAGGCACGGAGAACGGCGCACGGCCGGGGCCGTTGTGGCACAGCCGTGCGCCATACGGCGAACTGTGGAGGGCCGCGCCAGCGACCGAGGAAGGCACGGCGACGAGGGCCAGTCATCCTCATTCTCACCGTCGCCCTCGGCCCTTCTGTCCCCCAACTATCAACTCGCAACTATCAACTATCGTATGCCCACCTTCCGTCTGACCTCTTCCATCGTTTTGCGGGCGATGGCCCGGCAGCGGGCAGCGCCCTCCGCCATGAGTTCCTGCACGCGCTCGGGGTTGCCTGACAGCTCGGCGTAGCGTTCGCGGATTGGCGCCAGCTCTTCGTTCATGTTCTCGGCCAGGCACTTCTTGCAGTCGATGCAGCCGATGCCGGCGGTGCGGCAGCCCTCCGCCGACCACTCGATGTCTTCCGGCGGCGAGAACGCCTTGTGCATGGTGAAGATGTTGCATATCTCGGGTGTCCCCGGGTCGTCGCGGCGGACGCGCGCCGGGTCGGTGGCCGCGGTGCGCAGCTTCTCCCATATCTCCTGCTCGTCGTCCAGCAGGGAGATGTAGTTGTTCAGGCTCTTGCTCATCTTGTCCTTGTCGTCCAGCCCCATCAGCCGTGGCACGTCGCTGTAGAGCGGCTCGGGCTCGGGGAAGGTCTCGCCGAACTGGTTGTTGAACCGCCGGGCGACCTCGCGGGCGAACTCGAGGTGCTGGGTCTGGTCCTCGCCCACCGGGATGACCTCCGCCTTGTAGAGGAGGATGTCGGCCGCCATCAGGACAGGGTAGGTGAAGAGGCCGGCGTTGACGTGTCCGGTGGCGCGCTCGCTCTTCTCCTTGAACTGCGTCATGCGGTTCAGGTCCCCCATGGCGGCGCAGTTCATCAGTATCCAGCACAGCTCGGTGACCTCGGGCACGTGGCTCTGCACGAACAGGCGGGAGCGGTCGGGGTCCAGACCGGCCGCCATGTTCAGCACGAACGTCTCGAACGTGCGCCGGCGCATCTCGTCCGGCTCGTACTCCACAGTCATCGCGTGCAGGTCCACCACGCAGAAGGTGCAGTCGTAGTCGTCCAGCATGCTCGCCCACGTGCGGATGGCGCCGGCGTAGTTGCCTATGTGAACGATGCCGCTGGGCTGGATGCCGCTGAAGACGGTCTTCTTATGGTCGTTCGTAGCTTTCTGTGAGTTCGCATTGCTCATGTTAGACTCCGGATTTGCTGCCGACACAACAAAAGCCTCACGTTCGCGGCGAGTATCAGCACCCGGAACCGTGAGGCGGGGGATGAGTCAGAGAGTCCGACGACGAGGGTCCGCCCGCTCAGGCCGCGGGCCGGCGCCAGGGCCAGGCACTGCACCAGAGCACGAGGGCAGGAGCATCGTGTATGTGTCGTCGGTTCATGATGCGGCGATTATAGTATCAGGTGCTGAGACTGTCAAACGGCCGCGGCCGAGTCAGTCGTCTGCGTACCCGAGGTCACGGAGACGCTCCATTACGCGCTGGCGCGTGGCGGCATCCATCCGCGCCCCCCGCATCGCGTCGGCGGGCAGGTCCTCGATGGCGCCGCGGAGCCGGGCCGCCACCTCCGGCCGGTGCCGGGCGACGTTGCGTTTCTCTCCGGGGTCCGCCGTGAGGTCGAACAACTGGGGCTCGAAGTCGTCCCGGTGAGGGGCGTAGATATACTTGTAACGGTTCTCGACCCGCATGCCGGCCAGCCAGTCGTTCTCGTCGGGCATGATCCTGCCCACGGCTTCCAGGTAAGCGGGCCGGTGGTCGTGGTCTTCGCCGCGCATCATGCCCAACAGGCTCGCGCCGGTCGTCTGCCCGGCGGGTGCCCCGGCCAGTTCGAGGATGGTCGGCGCGACGTCGAGGTGCCGCACCTGCAGCTCCGACCGGCCGTGCGGGATGCGGGCGGGCAGATGCAGGATGAGTGGCACCTTGATGAGGGTCTCGTAGAGGCCATAGCCGTGTCCCACGTGGCAGCCGCGGTAGAGCGTTGCGACGTGTCGACGGGTGAGCCCTCGCGTCACACGGTAGCGCTGCAGCTTCTTGCGCAGTTTCTTCTGCAGCCTGTCGAGCGGGCCCCGGGCGATGTCCTCCCCGTGGTCGCCGGTCAGCACCGTCAGAGTGTTCTCCGGCAGGAGGTCCAGCAGGCGGGCCAGGTAGCGGTCTATGCCGGCCAGCGCGCGACCATAGCGTGTCTTCCCGAATCGTCGATCGTCGACCTCAGGCGGCACCTGCCGGCTCTTGTGCAGCGGCCAGAGGTGGAGCAGAACGAACCACGGCTCGCGGGGCATGTGCTGCATGCTACTCAGCAGCTCCGCGCCCCACGCGGTGTGGATAGTCTGCTCTTTGCTGCGGAAGCGGTAGTCGGCGAAGCCGCGGTCGAGGCCGACTTCCGGTCCCAGAGGCCCTGTGACCTCGGCCCTCGTGTAGTAACCCGCCTCGGCCAGCAGCCCGGCGATGGTGGTTACGCCCTCGGCCAAACTGTACTCGGAATGGCTCCGCACGCCGTGCTCGAAAGGGTACAGGCCGGTCAGCAGCGTGGCGAAGCAGGGCGTGGTCGTGGAGGTGGCCGCGATTGTGTTGAGGAAGCTGAAGCCCCCGGCGCGCAGGCGGTCGAGCGCAGGCGTGCGAGCCAGTTCCGCATCGTAGGCAAAGTCCGCCCGAAGACAATCGACCACGACGAGGAGGATGTTCGGCCCTGCGGCGGTGTTCATTGCATCCTTGCCGGCGGCCCGGGCCCCGACATTAAGTGGCGGTGAGAGCAGTCGCGGGAGAGGTCCCTGCCGGCGGCCGGGTTGGTCAGGTCTCCTCCCTCAGTTCGGACGTGATTTCCTTTAGCTCGCGGGCGTTGATCTTCTCGAGAGGTTTTCCGCGTCGCTCGACTTTCTCGTTGAACTTGAGGGTGGTTTCGACCATGCGCTCGTGTGTTTCCTCGGAGCCACCACAGAGGTAGAAGTTCTCTCCTCGGGTGATACGGGTGTGCCCGTCGTCATTATCGAGGCCGACACCCAGCAGACCTTGGATGTTGAGGGGTTTTTCCTCTTCCGACATGCCGGTCATGGATGATCCTTCAAGGGTTCTATCGAATGCTCTACATGTTAGCCCAGCGGGCGGCGAGCTGTCAAAACTGTCTCACAGCTCGCGGAAGTAGAAGACCTGCCGGCCCACCTCCTCGAAGCCGACCGAGGGGTAGAGCCTGCGGGCCTTGTAGTTCTGCTCGAGGGTCTCGATTCGGGCGTAGCGCATGCCGCACTCGCGGAAGTGTTCCAGCGTTCTGACCAGCAGCTTCCGCCCCACTCCACGGCCCTGATGATCCGGATGGACGGCCATGTTGGCCACGTGGCCGATGGAGGTGCTCCGGTAGGTGCGGCCGCAGATGTAGCCGACAACCTGTCCGTCCGCCTCGGCAACAAAAGTATGTTCGGGATTGTTGCGCAGGTCGTAGTCGATGCCGGACCGCTTGCGGTCCTGCCAGGTGGTGCCGCCCACCGTGCCGAAGCGCTCCTCGATGTTGCTGTCCAGGCAGAAACTGCCGAAGCTCTCCTCCGTAATGCTCAGAACGGCCTCGCGGTCACGCCGCTTGTATCTGCGGATGGTGGGCTCCGACACGACCTCTTCTCTCCCCGTTGCGCTTCGGACGAACGGCGGTTGTGTCCGGGCTCACTCGGCCGCCCGGACGTTGATGACCTCGCCCGCCGTATGCTCAGCTATCCCCTCATAGTCATCCATGTGACCGACGGGGTTGACCGGCGAGGCGGGGACAATCTCGTCCTCACTCTCGCTCATCGGCGTCTTGCCGTAAAACAGACAGAGGCAGTTGCCGCTGGGCCAGAAGGCGACGTCGCCCTTCTGCACCGTCGGCACGGCGTTCTCCGGCCCGGCGTCGACCGGAATCTCGAAGTATATCTCGTCTCCCCACTTCCGGACATTGGACTGAAAGGGGAGGGCGTCGAGGATCGCGGCCACGGTCCGGGGTGCGGTCTCCGTATCCAACTCGACCAGAAACTCATCATCCCCTATCTCGACGACAAGCTGTGGCATGGCAGTTGGCCTCCGATGCGGTTCAGTCTCGGTTGCCCATCGCGACTATCCCGGCATATCCGGCTGTTCTGCCGCCCGTTATATACCATGGCCCCCGGGCTCTGCAATGCGGCGTACAAAAACATGCACCCGCGATGAGACTCGCGAGTGCATGTGCGATTCCGGCGTTCCTCTGTTCTACGCGACGAGGTCCCGCGCCAGGTCCACGGCTGAGGCCGCGTCGGGGGCGTAACCGTCGGCCCCGATCTCGTCGGCGTAGTCCTGAGTGATGGGCGCGCCGCCGATCATGACCTTCGCGTCGATGCCGGCTTCCTTGACCGCCTCGATGACGGTGGCCATCTGGGGCATCGTTGTTGTCAGCAGGGCGGAGAGGCCGAGTATCTGGGCCTCGTTCTCCTGAAGGAGCTCGACGAACTTCTCGGGGGCCACGTCGATGCCGGCGTCGATGACCTCGAAGCCGCCGCCCTTGAGCATCATGCCCACCAGGTTCTTGCCGATGTCGTGCAGGTCGCCTTTGACCGTGCCGAGCACGACCACGCCGGCCGGCTTGGCGCCGCTCTCGGCCAGCATCGGGGCCAGCAGTTCCATCCCCGCGTTCATGGCGCGGGCGGCTATGAGCACCTCCGGGACGTAGAACTCGTTGTTCTTGAACCGCCGGCCGACCACGTCCATGCCGGCGACAAGGCCCTCGTTCAGTATGTCCTGGGCATCGACGCCCTCGTCGACGGCTTCCTCGACCAGCTCGACCACGGTGTCGCGGTCTCCCTTGATGAGCGCTTCAGCAATCGCTTCCATGTCAGCCATCGTCCGGCCTCCGTCGCTAAGAAAAACCACAGGGGGCTTGCGGGAACCACCCAAGAATATCCGAGAATTGCCGTAGTCTAACAACGTCGTGAGCGGACTGTCAACAGCCACACCGAACCTTGGCCGGTCACCGCCACCGTCCCTGCAGGCCGCCGGCTATTCGCCCGCGGGCAGCGGCGCGAAGTCAGGGGTCTCGGCCTCCGGCAGTGGCGGGGGCGCCTGGGGGGCGGCCTCGATACCCACCTCTTCGGTCTCTTCCGGTTCCGGGGGCGGGCTCAAGAGCTCACCCGCCTTCACGGCGGTGAGCCGCGCGCGGGCCATGTCGCGCAGCCGTTCGGGCGCTGAAGTGTCAACGAGCTTGCGGTAGTCGGCGGACGCCAGCTCGGGTTCACCGCTAAGCTCCCGGCAGCGCCCGGCATCCAGCAGGTACACCTCTCGTCCGTCCGCGGCCAGCTCCTCGTAGATGGAGGCGGCCTCGGCGTAGGAGCCGGTCTGCTCGAGCACGGCGGCGTAAGCCGGCATGGCGGTCTCCGCGGCCGGGGTGCCCCGGTAATCACGGAGGAGCCGACGGTATGTTGCCAGGGCCTCCCCCCACTCACTTTCTTCGGCCAGCAGTCCACCCAACCGCAACACAACCCAGGGTGTGGCCGTCGTATTGCCCGCGTTCTGTATGATGTCGCGGCAGGCGCTTATAGCCTCCCGGCGGTCGGTGGCGGCTTCTTCCTCCTGCATCATCATCATCTGCGAGGCGTCCGGCAGCGGGGACAGCTTCTGCCATGCCTTAATGTTCTCGGTCTCCCGCCGCACGAGGTAATACCGTATGCTGGTGATGGCAAGCGCAATGATGGCGATGATGAGCGCGACGTGGAGGGCGTTGGCCCAGAGGTACTCCTTCAGGCGGTTCAGCGCCTTAAGGACCCTCTCGTGCTCTGCGTGTGATTCCTGCCGGTGTTCGCCGCGCATAGGCTGCCGGGGGATTGTAGTAGCGGAAGGAGGGATTATACGGGAACCTCATGGGTCGTTCAAATCACAGGGCGGAGCCGAACTCGTCTTCGACCTGCCGCAGCAGCTCGCGAGCATCTGCTTCGCGGGGGCAGCCGGTGGATATGAGCAGTCCCTCGTGCGGAAGCTGCCTCAGGAGGGGGAGCAAATCCTGCGGCCGGCAGCCGATGAACAGGCACTTGCCCGCCTCCAGCACCTGCCGGCACACGTCCACCCATCGGGTCATCGGGCCCGAGCCGGCACCCGGCACCCACTGGATGCCGTCCAGCTCCTCTACGTCCAGCAGCAGAGGCAGGTTGCCCAGCGCGATGGGCCCGTCCAGATGGTAGAGGGAGTTGTCCAGATACCCCGCCAGCTCACGTACCTCCGGCAGGAAGAACTCGGCGAACATCTCCGGCGATATCAGCCCCGAGAAGTCGTTCTGAAGAGCCGTGTAGCGCCCGCGGGAGTAGGCCCGAAGCCAGGTGATGGAGCCCTCCTGCACGCGCGAGGTGCGGCGCCAGTAATCCTCGAAGACTTCTTTGTATATCTCTGTCAGCCGGAGCATCACTCGCCGGACCTCCTCGGGGACGTCATAGAGGTCGAGTGCCAGTCTGTCGGGGTGGCGTATCGCCGCGAGCGCGTCCCCCCCGCCGT
>JAWODG010000020.1:0-10961 GCA_046483385.1 Candidatus Brocadiia bacterium
GCGCGGGTTCGCCGTACGGCGAATGCCCCCGCGGGTTCCCCCGGTAGACATCCACTTGCCGAAAGACGTGGCCCCGGTTGTGCACGCGGGACAATTGAATGACCCTGGGAGATCAACCGGAGCTTGCGGGCAATCGCCGGCGAGGTTAATATGGTGTGAGGGTTATGATCGTGCCGGCCTACCATCCTGGCCGGCCGGGGTCGCAGAGCCGCGTTCGGTTCGTATCGCGCCCCCCATCTTCGACTTGACTCATCTCTCTCGGAATGCGGTCGGGGTGCCTGCGCGCGGGCGCGGACGCTCCCGGCGTCGCCCAGTCTGCAGAGCGCGAAAGGAGACACGGATGCGGGTGGACCTCCAGAACCCGGAGCCTCCCACGGACGACCCCCGGTGGCGGTCCGTCCGGACGGCCATGCGCCGCCACGGACACCGCCCCAACGCCCTGATTGAGACCCTGCACGCCGTCCAGGAGAGCTTCGGGTACCTCGAGGACGAGGCGCTCCGCTACGTGGCCGCCGGCCTGCGCGTGCCGCCCAGCAAGGTCTACGGCGTCGCCACCTTCTACCACTTCTTCACCCTCAAGCCCAAGGGCGAGCACACCTGCGTGGTCTGCACCGGCACCGCCTGCTACATCAAGGGCGCGCCCGACATCCTGGAGGCCATCGAGGAGGAGTTTGGAGTGGCGCCCGAGGAGACGACCGAGGACGGGAAGCTGTCGCTGCTGACCGCCCGCTGCTTTGGATCCTGCGGGCTGGCCCCCGCCGCCACGTTCGACGGAGAGGTCGTCGGAAAGCTGTCCCCCGAGCAAGCGGTCTCCCGAATCCGGAGGTTGATGGACGATGATTCCTGAAGAACTGAGGGACGTGGCCGCGAAGAGGCGGGAACACGATCAGAGATACACCCACCAGATACACGTCTGCACCGCTGCCGGCTGCCTCTCCTCCAACAGCGGCGAGGTGCTCGAGGCACTCCAGAGCGAGATCAAAGAAAGAGAGCTGGGCGAGGAGTGCCTGGCCAAAGGCGTCGGCTGCATGGGCCTCTGCGCGGGCGGCCCGCTGGTGGCCGTGCGACCCGACGACGTCGTGTACGCGCACGTCACCCCGGAGGATGCCCCCGCCATCGTCGACGCCCTGGGCGGGGAGCCGGCGGCCGGACTCGAGGTGGTCGAGTCCGAGGCTCCGTTCTACGAGAGGCAATTCCCCATCGCGCTGGAGAACTGCGGCCGCACCGATCCGGAGAAGGTGCAGGAATACGTCGGCGCCGAAGGATACGCCGCCCTGGCCCGCTGCGTTACCGAACTGAGCCCCAACGACGTGGTCACCCTCATCTCCAGGAGCGGCCTGCGGGGCCGCGGAGGGGCCGGCTATCCCACCGGCCTGAAGTGGAGCACCGTTGAGAAGGCCCGCGCGGAGCGCAAGTTCGTCGTCTGCAACGCCGACGAGGGCGATCCCGGCGCGTTCATGGACCGCAGCATCCTGGAGGGCGACCCCCACCGTGTGCTGGAGGGCATGACCATAGCCGCCTACGCCGTGGGCGCCGACCAGGGCTACATCTACATCCGTGCCGAGTATCCGCTGGCCATCGAGCGCCTGCGCAAGGCCATCCGGCAGGCCCGGCACATGGACCTGCTGGGGCGGGACATCCTGGGCTCCAACTTCAGCTTCGACATAGAGATACGGCTCGGAGCCGGCGCCTTCGTCTGCGGCGAGGAGACCGCCCTGATGGCCTCCATCGAGGGCAAGCGCGGAACGCCCCGCCCCCGGCCGCCCTACCCTGCCAACTACGGCCTCTGGGGCTACCCCACGCTGATCAACAACGTCGAGACCTACGCCAACATCGCCCCCATCGTGCGCAAAGGCGCCGAGTGGTTCTCTGGCATCGGAACCGAAAAGAGCAAGGGCACGAAAGTGTTCGCCCTGGCCGGGAGCGTTCGCAACACCGGGCTCATCGAGGTGCCGATGGGCACCACCCTGCGGGAGATAATCTTCGACATCGGAGGCGGCATCCCGGATGGACGTAAGTTCAAAGCCGTCCAGACGGGCGGGCCGTCCGGCGGCTGCATTCCGGAGAAGTACCTGGACGTGGCCGTGGACTACGAATCGCTCAGGGAACTCGGCTCCATCATGGGCTCCGGCGGCATGATCGTGATGGACGAAACCGCCTGCATGGTGGACGTGGCGAAGTACTTCATGGAGTTCTGCCGCAGCGAGTCCTGCGGCCGCTGCCTGCCGTGCCGCGCCGGCACGCCCCAGATGCTGGGCCTGCTGGACAAGATAACGCGCGGGGAAGCCACGATGAAGGACCTGGACCTGCTGGAGGAGCTGTGCGACCTGGTGCGCAACACCGCGCTGTGCGGGCTGGGCCAGACCGCGCCGAACCCCGTGGTCAGCACGCTACGTTACTTCCGGGACGAGTACCTGGCACACATCGAGGACAAGACCTGCCCGGCCGGCAAGTGCAAGATGACGAGCACGACGGAGGTGAACGCATGAGCACCCCATCATCCCCGCCGACGGGCCCCGTGCAGGCCCCGCGGCAGATAAAGACGCTGAAAATCGACGGCTTCGACGTCAGCGGTCGGGCCGATCAGACTATCCTTCAGGTGGCGCTGGAGCACGATATCGAGATACCGACGCTCTGCTACGTGGACGGTCTTTCCGCCATAGGCGCCTGCCGGCTCTGCCTGGTGGAGATCAAGGGCTCGGGACGGCTGGTGCCCGCCTGCGTGACGCGCATCGAGGAAGGCATGGAGGTCATCACCAACTCGAAGCGCATACAGAAGTATCGCCGCAGCCTGCTGGAGCTGTTCTTCGCCGAGCGGAACCACATCTGCGCGGTCTGCGTGGCCAACGGCAACTGCGAGCTGCAGAGCCTGGCCCAGGAACTGGGCATGGACCACGTGCGGGTGCCCTACCTGAACCCCGACGTGCCGGTGGACGCCACTCACAAGCAGTTCGCCGTGGACCACAACCGCTGCATCCTGTGCACCCGCTGCGTGCGCGTCTGCGACGAGATCGAAGGCGCCCACACCTGGGACGTCGAGGGCCGCGGCGTGGACGCGCGCGTCATCACCGATATGCATCAGCCCTGGGGCGATTCGGACACCTGCACCAACTGCGGCAAGTGCGTCGAACTGTGCCCGACCGGCGCTCTCTTCGAGAAAGGCACCTGCGTCGCTGAGATGACCCGCCGGGAGTTCCTACCCTACCTCACCACCATGAGGAGGACCGAGCAATGAGCAAAGCGCGCGTGGCCACCGTCTGGCTGGAAGCCTGCTCGGGCTGCCACATGTCCTTTCTGGACATGGACGAGGGCCTGATCGGACTGGCTGACCTCATCGAGCTGGTCTACTCCCCCCTGGTGGACGCCAAGGAGTTCCCCGAGGACGTGGACCTGACCCTCGTCTCCGGCGGCGTGGGGAACGAGGAGGAGCTGGAGCTGCTGCTGGAGATTCGGCCGCGCACCGACGTGCTGGTCTCTTTCGGCGACTGCGCCGTCACGGGCAACGTGCCCGCGCTGCGCAACCACATGCCCGTGGAGGACGTGCTGGAGCGGACGTTCGTCCAGGAGGCGGACGTCAACCCCGGCGTGCCCGACCAGGTCGTCTCCCGCCTCCGCCCGAAGGTGCAACCTCTGCACAACTTCGTGGAGGTGGACGAGTACATCGTCGGCTGCCCGCCGGACGCCGAGCTGATCAAGTTCATCGTGAGCGAAATACTGCAGGGACGCATACCGGGTCTCGGCGTGCGCTCCCGATTCGGATAGAAACAAGGAGCCGGACCATGGCGCGGGAAATCGCCATAGACCCCGTGACGCGCATCGAGGGTCACGCCAGGATAACCATCCACCTCGACGACGACGGACAGGTCGAGGACGCCCGTTTCCACGTGACCCAGTTCCGGGGGTTCGAGAAGTTCTGCGAAGGGCGGCCGCTGCACGAGATGCCCTCCATAACGGCCCGCATCTGCGGCATCTGCCCGGTCAGCCACCTTATCGCCTCCTCCAAGGCCTGCGATATGCTGCTGGCCGTCAGCATACCGGAAACGGCGCGCAAACTGCGCCGCGTCCTGAACCTGGCCCAGATCATGCAGTCCAACGCCCTCAGCTTTTTCCACCTCTCCTCGCCCGATCTGCTGCTGGGCATGGACGCGCCCGAAAAGGAACGCAACATCTTCCACCTGTTCAGTTCTCATCCGGAGATGGCGCGCGACGGCATCAAGCTGCGCAAGTTCGGACAGCAGATCGTCGAGTGGCTCGCCGGCAAACGCATCCATCCTGCGTGGGTGGTGCCCGGCGGCGTCAGCCGGCCCCTGTCGGAAGACCTCCGTGACAGGATGCTCGAGGGCATTCCCGACGCCCGGGAGACCATCCTGCGCACCATCAAGGCCTACAAGCGGCTGGCCGAGGACTTCCGCGACGAGATCCGCTCCTTCGGCAACTTCCCCTCCATGTTCATGGGACTCGTCACGCCCGAGGGCGACCTGGAGATGTACGACGGGCGCCTCCGCTTCATGGACGCCCAGGGGGAGATCGTCGCCGACCAGGTCCCCGGCACGGATTACCGCGATTACATCGGAGAGGCCGTCGAGCCGTGGACCTACCTGAAGTTCCCCTACTACAAGGGCATCGGCTACCCGGACGGCATCTATCGCGTGGGCCCGCTGGCGCGGATGAACATCGTGGACGCCTGCGGCACGCCGCTGGCCGACGAGGAACTGGCCGAGTTCCGTGAGCTTCAGCGCGGCCCGGCCCTCAGCTCCTTCCATTTCCACTACGCCCGGCTCATCGAGATACTGTTCTGCATCGAGCACCTGGAAGAACTGCTAAACGACCCGGAACTCCTGGGCACCAAGGTGCGAGCGCAGGCCGGCCCCAATGCCACCGAGGGGATCGGCGTCGCCGAAGCTCCGCGGGGAACGCTCATACACCACTACCGTGCCGACGAAAACGGCCTCATCGAGGAAGTGAACCTGGTCATCGCCACGTGCCACAACAACCTGGCCATGAACAAGAGCGTAAAGCAGGTGGCCGAGAGGTTCGTGGACGGGGCCGACCTGCAGGACGGGGCCCTGAACCGGGTCGAGGCCGTCATCCGCGCCTACGACCCGTGCCTGAGCTGCTCGACGCACGCCGCCGGCCAGATGCCGCTGCACCTGCAGCTCATCGGTCCGGAAGGCGAAGTCCTTGACGAACTCAAGCGGGACTGAGCGAAGCTGCCGCTCAGCCCACAACCGTCGGACGAAGCATGGCCCGGCGCCCTGAAAGGGCGCCACCCCCACTTCCCGAACACGCACCAATGGCGAAGGCAATCATCATAGGCTTCGGCAATCCGCTAAGGGGCGACGATGGCCTCGGCCAGCGGGCGGCCGAAGTGCTGGAGGAGGAGTTCGCAGGCGCCGACGTCGAGGTGCGCTCCTGCCACCAGCTCACCCCGGAGATCGCCGAACCGGTCAGCCGGACCGAGGTCGCCGTCTTCATCGACGCCGCCGAGGACCAGCCTCCCGGCGAGTTCCGCTGCCGACGTTTGGAACCGAGTGCCCGCACCCCCACGAGCTTCGCCCACGCGCTCGACCCCGAGGCCGTGCTCGCCGTCGCCCACGCCCTCTACGGCCACTGCCCCGACGCGGCCCTGCTGTCGGTCGGAGGCGAGCGCTTCGAGCATGGCGAGGGGCTTTCCGCGGCCGTCGAGGGGGCCCTCCCCGCCGTGCTGGACATGGCACGGAGCATCATCGAAGAACACGGCGGATGACCGGGCGGGCTGTCATTCCACCCCGGGCAGTTCCTCGCGACGGGCATACTGATCCCGCCAGTCTCGCAGGACTCCCATCAGCTCCTCCCGCACCTCCCGGTGGTCTTCCTCGCCGTAGAGGTTCTCCTTCTCGTACGGGTCGGCCTCCAGGTCGTACAGCTCGCCCGTCTGGTCCGACTCGTACCACGTCAGCTTCCACCGGCGGCCCCGCACGCAGAAGACGTAATCCTCCCACTGGCTGAAGACATATTCCCGCTCCTCGCCATCCCCGGCCAGCAAGGGCGCCAGGCTGCGGCCGTGGAGGCCGTCGGGAGCCTCCAGGTCGAGCAGGTCCATGACCGTCGGCATCAGGTCCACCCCGTGCGTCAGCGCGTCCACGCGCGTGCCCGGCTCTATGTGCCCGGGCCACCGGATAATGGTGGGTATGTGCAGCGTCCCCTCGTAGCAGTAGGGTCCCTTGTGGGCCAGCCCGTGCTCGCCGATCATGTGGCCGTGGTCGGAGTTGAGGATAACGATCGTGTTCTCGGCCAGGCCGGTCTCATCCAGGTACTCGAGCACACGCCCGATCTGCGCGTCGAGGTGGCTGACCAGGCCGAAGTAGGCGGCGGCGTGTTTCCTGTGGTCCTCCAGCGAGATGCCGTCCTGGTGCTGGTAGCGGCGCCAGTCGGCCACGGTGGCCGGCTTCGACCGGATGCTCGCGTCCTGCTCGCTCCAGATGCCCTCGGGCACGTCCTCCGGGCCGTACATGCTGTGGAACGGCTCCGGGGGGATGATCGGCGGATGGGGGTCGTCGTAGGAAACGCGCAGGAAGAACGGCCGCGGGTCGTCGTTCCAGCGCAGCCAATCGATGCCCTGGCTGGATAATATGAAGCTCTTCGTCAGATTGACTCGCGCCGGATACTTCCCGTGCAGTATGCGGTTGGCGTTGTCGCAGACCTCGTTCGCGATGAACGTAACGCCCGGGAAATTCTTCGGGTCGAACGGCACGCTGGACGGCTTGGTGGCCCCGAAGCGGTCCTCGACGGTTATCTGCTCCTCCCAGACCTCCTGCGAGCTGCAGCCGGCGTGGTGCTTGCCCACGTTGGCCGTCCGCCAGCCGGCGCCGCGCACCAGTTCCGGGAATCGGACCTGCCCCCCGCGCATGCGGTGGCGGTTGCTGACGGCGCCGTGACCGAACAGGTGCCGCCCGGTGAGCATGCTGGCGCGGGACGGCACGCATACCGGCGCCGCACAGAAAGTGTTGGTGAAAATGGCGCCCTCGCTCGCCAGCCGGTCGATGTTCGGGGTCTTGACCACGGGGTGGCCGGCGCAACCGAGCGTATCCCCCCGGAGCTGATCGGCCATCAGCCACAGCACGTTGGGCCGGTCGCCGGCCGGATGGCGCTCTGGCGGCTCGGAGGGACCCCGGCGCCCGCGGCGCGGCAGCGCCCCCACCCGCCCCTCCACCTCCAGCTTATCCCGAAAGTTGGAAAACCCACCCGGCGGCACCTTCATGTCCTTCCTCTCATCCGACATGGCAGCAACCCTCTGTTTGTGCTCGCGAACGCAGCATGGTATCAATCCCGTCGCCGACCGGCAAACGCGCCTCGCTCTCAGGGTTCCGGGCGGGGGGAGGCGTTGTAGATCTCCCCGCCCGTCTCGACGTAGAACCGCAGCACGGACGCCGCCTCCTCCCGCAGCACGCCCCGGACGACCTCGATGCCCCGCCGACGCAACTCGCCGGGCCAGTCGGCGGGCTTCGGTCCTTCGTCGAAGCCGACGGCCACGGCATCCTCCCCGCTGGCGCCGCATACCAGCCGCTCGACGCCCGACCACAGCACGGCTCCGATGCACATGACGCACGGGTCCGTGCTGGAGACCAGCTCGCAGGCGGGCAGATCAGGCCGGCTCAGATCGTAGCTGCCCAGCCGGGCCTGCGCCAGCGTCAGGGCCACAAGCTCCGCGTGAAACGATGAGCAGTTGCTCGCAATGACACGGTTGACGCCCGCGCTGACCAGCCGGCCGGAGTCGCTCTCGAACACGGCCGCCGCGAAGGGGCCGCCCGTCCCATGCTCCACGTTGAGCCGCGAGAGCCGTATCACCAGCCGCATGCGGTCCCGCGCGCCCTCCAGCGGCCGCTCCAGTTCGGACGCCTCGGTCACCCAGTCTGGCACGCTCACTGTGACCTCGGGCAACTCCATCAGCGTGGTTCCTCACTCGACGCATGAACTTCAGGGAAACGGCTCCGCCAGCATAGCCGCCTGCTCAGCGCGGGACAAGTCGCCTCAGCTTGACAGTCCGCCGGGGCTCTCGGATAATGGCGGACTGAGAGGTGCGGATGTGGCGGAATCGGCAGACGCGCCAGGTTGAGGGCCTGGTGGACCTTACCCGTCCATGGGGGTTCGAATCCCCCCATCCGCACCATTTTTATGTACGCTCCCCGCCCCCTCTTCTGCCGCCCCCCGGGTCACCACGCACGGTTTACGTCGCGTGCCGGGGGCCCTACAATGCGGATAGAGACGATCAACCCAATCACCCGGCGGGCGTGGGGGCCGCGGTCGGGTCTTCGCGCTCAGGGGGCTATTGCCGAAAGGGGGCGCATCATGTCAGTCGCAAAGGTCGTCGAGATCAGTGCCACGTCGGAGCAAAGCTTCGAGGACGCCATCCGCCGGGGCATCAGGAGGACCGCCGAGACGGTGGAGGACATCCAGGGGGCCTGGATCAAGGAACAGAAGGTTGACATCGAGGACGGCGAGATCGTGCGGTTTCGCGTGGATATGAAGATCACGTTCATCGTGCACGAATGAGCCGGCTCAGTCAGCGTTGACGGTCCGAGCCGGCAGCGCTAATGTGGACAAGAGGCACGGGGGCAAGACCGGTGAGGGGCCGGTCGGACGCCTCAAGGGAGTTGCGCATCCGCAATGCCATTCTGAACCAAGGACCGGTTAACCGGACAAAAAAGGTAGGAAATGTCCGTAGATGGCGAGACGCAGCCCGGAGGCGGAGGGTCGCGGCTCCAGACTCGAGGGGGGCAAGTTAGATGCAGGCGATCATACTGGCGGCCGACGGGGTGGAGGACAGGGAACTGCTGTATCCGTGCGACAGGCTCCGGGAGGAGGGCGTGCGGGTGGACATAGCCGCACCGGAGCCCGGTCCGATCGCGGGGCGCCATAACTGCTACCCCATCGAGGCCACCCAGGCCTTCTTCGACATGTGGGGCGCCGACTATTACGACGTCCTGGTCCTGCCCGGCGGCACCGCGCCCGAGCGGATACGGCACAACGGCCGGGTCCACGCCCTCATCCGCGACATGCTGGGGGCGGGCAAAGTCGTCGTAGCCATCGGCCACGGCGTGGAGACTCTGGTCTCCCTGGACGTGCTGGACGGTCGGCGGGCCACCTGCGCGCCCGGCGTGCGCGACGAGCTGGAGCTGGCGGGCGCGCAGTACGTCGACGAGCCCGTCGTGGTGGACGGGAATCTCATAACGGGCCGCGGGGTGGACGACCTGCCCCACATCTGCCGCGAGATGATCGAAGCCCTCAGACCGCAGATCGAAGATTGAAGGAGGAACGTCCGTGAACTCGCATGAACACGAGCATCGCGAAGACGAACGGAAGGCTTCCTCCCGGCGGGCCGGAGAAGAGACGGCACGCGGCGGAGGGCATCATAGTCACCACGCCATGATGGCGGCGGACTTCAAGCGGCGCTTCTGGATATCGCTCGCCCTGACTCTACCCGTGCTCGCCCTCGCGCCGATGATCCAGGAGTGGCTCGGCCTCGAGGAAGCACTGAGCTTCCCCGGGGACAGCTACATTCAGTGGGCCCTGGCCACCGCCATCTTCCTCTACGGCGGCTGGCCGTTCCTTAGCGGGCTGGCGAAGGAGCTGCGCAAGAAGCAGCCCGGCATGATGGTGTTGATCGGGCTGGCGATCTCCGTAGCCTACTTCTACAGCACGCTGGTGGTCTTCGGCCTCACCGGCAAAGTGTTCTTCTGGGAACTGGCCACGCTGATCGACATCATGCTGCTGGGGCATTGGATCGAGATGCGGTCGGTCATGGGCGCCTCCCGCGCCCTGGAAGAGCTGGTCAAGCTCATGCCGTCGGAGGCCCACCGGCTCACGGACGGCGGCCAGACCGAGGATGTCCCGGTCAGCGAACTCGAGAAGGGCGACCGGGTGCTGGTCAAGCCCGGCGAGAAGGTCCCCATAGACGGTGTCATCGTCGAAGGCCGCACCAGCGTCAACGAATCGATGCTGACCGGCGAGAGCAAGCCGGTCGAGAAGGCCGAAGGCGACGAGGCCATAGGCGGCGCGGTCAACGGCGAGTCCTCCTTCACCATAGAGGTGCAGAAGACCGGGGACGAGACCTACCTCTCGCAGGTGGTCAACATGGTGCGGGAGGCGCAGGAGACGCGTTCCCGCACGCAGGACCTGGCGGACCGGGCCGCCCTCTGGCTCACCATAATCGCCATCACGGCCGGCACGATCACACTGGCCATCTGGCTGACGGCGGGCCGGGCATTCGACTTCTCGCTGGAGCGCATGGTGACGGTCATGGTCATCACCTGCCCGCATGCCCTGGGGCTGGCCATTCCCCTGGTGGTGGCGGTATCCACGGCGATGGCGGCGCGGCGTGGCCTGCTGATCCGTGACAGGTCCTCGTTCGAGCGGGCCCGTGGCATCCAGGCCGTCGTCTTCGACAAGACAGGCACGCTGACCGAGGGCCGCTTCGGGGTGACCGATGTGGTCGCACTGGACGAGATGGACGAGGAGGAAGTGCTGCGCCTTGCGGCAAGCGTCGAGAGCCATTCAGAGCATCCCATCGCGCAGGGGGTCGTAGAAGGGGCCCAGGAGCGGGAGCTGGAGTACCCCAGCCCCAGGGAGTTCAAGGCGATACCCGGCAAGGGGGCTGAGGCGCAGGTGGACGGACGGCTCATCCGCACCGTCAGCCCCGGCTACCTGGAGGAGAACGGCATCTCCGTCGAGGATGAGGAGCCGGAGCGTTTGGCCGGACAGGGCAAAACCGTGGTCTATGTGCTGGATGAAGACCGCCCGATGGGCGCCATCGCCCTGGCCGACATCATCCGGGAGGAGTCGCGGGAGGCCCTGGACCGCCTTAAGGAACGCGGCGTCAAAGTGATGATGCTCATCACGGGCAGATTGGGATGAATTGTTCATGCTCCACCTCTGGCAACACAGCCCCAAGAACGTGTCATGCAACACGGTCAATACAGTGT
>JAWODG010000035.1:0-11280 GCA_046483385.1 Candidatus Brocadiia bacterium
GTGTAGGTCCACTTGCCCGCGGCGGGGTCGATCCAGTGGTCGTGGATGCCCTCGACGACCTCCTGGCGGTAGGCCTCCAGCTCGGTCGGGCCGCCGGGGAAGTTCTTGTGGATGCGCGGCTCGCCCAGCGGGTCGGCCACCTCGACGGTCACGGTAGCGTCGAGGCTCGCGGTCTCCTCCGGCCTGTCGTACTCCGTCTTCACCTCCACGCCGTTGTCCCACACAGCGAGGACGGCCTTCTCCCAGGCCTCGGGGATGTTGGCGCCCGCGACGTGGAGCACGGGAATGCTGCCCTCTTTGGCGTCGCTCATCTCTGCCCTCCAGTGCGTTGTCCGGTTTCTATATCTGGCTTTCGACGAGGCTTTGGGTGCCCGGGCCCACGTGGGCCGCCGGCGAGGACCCGAGTCGGCCGGGCCTGGTTCGGTGTATTCTCACGGCGAGCCACATCGAGAAGGGCTCTCTATGTTCAGTCCCTTCGTGCTCGCTCTCGTGCTCCTGTTCTTGCTCGCCGTTTGCGCCTCCACAGTGTGCCGCCCGCCGTACGGCGGGCTCGGCTGTTCGCCTTGCCGGTCTCCCCCGGACTCACGTCCGGGGCTAATACCTGCCGTTCGCCGTGCGGCGAACTCTCTTTCGTTTCTCTCGCCCGTTGGTCCCCGGACGCTATGGACAGGACCCGCGCCTCTCGTCCGCCCGCGGACGCGCGTGCATCCCTTCCGACAGCCGGGCCGCTGTGTCTGAGGCCGAGACGAAATTGAGCTTACCAGCACAGCACCATCCGCGCAAACGGCCCCTTACGAGGGGGCACTCAGGTGGCTCGTCCTCAGCATCCGCTCGAACCGCGCGCGCACCGAGGCCGGGGCTCTGTTCAGCATTCCGCGAAGTTCCCCGCGCAGGCCGTGGACGGCGGCGTAAACCAGGGCCGGCAGCGAGACGGGCCGGTCCGGTGCGGCGTGAAAGAAGGCCACCTCGCACTCCCGTTCGTGCCGCCCGTAATAAGTGAGGATGTCCATCGCGTCCCCCCTGGCCGAGGCCAGACCCTACTGGACATCGTACGCGGTGCCGGCCGGCGGCGCAATCCTGAAGTGGGACGGCTTCACGTGTCCTCGGCGGGGGCGTCGAGGGCGCCGGCGGCGCGTTTGTCCGCCGTCTCGTTGCCCGCGAAGTCGCGGCGGAACGGACCGTCGAACTCCCACGCGTGGAGTTCCTCTATGCTCGTGCGGGCGTCGGCCAGCGTGCCGCGAGAGACGCGGAGGAAGTCGATGGCGCCCGCGAAGTGGTCGCCGTCAGGACCTCGGCCCACGAAGAAGTCCGCTGAGTTGGCGAGGGATGCGTCGGTGTCCGGCATCTGTCCGGAGGACGGGCCATCGCTCCGTTTGCCGTCCACGTAGAGGGCGATGCCGCCGTCGCGGTCCGCCTCCGCGACCACGTGGTGCCATTGACCGTCGTTGACGGGGGAGTCGGCGGCGCGCCGGTACGTGCCGCTTTCAGCGGTGCGTATCTCCAGTTCCGGACGCCCCGCCTCGTCCACGCGCAGCAGATAGCCCGCGTCGCCGACCTTGGAGGCGATGACGCCGCCGGCGTGGCCGGGGACCGTCCGCAGGAATGCCTCGATGAGGAAATTGCTGGTGTCCATGTCGAGCGTCCGGCGCTTCTCGCCGGGGTAGGTGTGCTCCTCGCCGCCGAGCCGGTAGGTGTAGTCGCTCTTCATGTCGGCGTCCGTCAGCACGCAGTGCTGGTCGCGCCCGTTGAAGCTGAGCGCGCCGCGGGTCCAGTCCTCCAGCGGGCCTTCGACGTAGTCCTCGGACCCGACGCCGTGGGCCGTCAGATCGTTGCGCGGGATGTAGCGATACATGCCGCGGTTGACGTACTCGTCGGTCATGTAGAAGTTCTCGCCCAGTACGCGCGCGGGGTCGTCGGGGAGGTGGTAGAAGTGCCACTCGCCCACGACGGCCTTCAGGCCCCACGGCACGAAGAACCGCGCGCCGCGCCCCTCCGCGGCGGAGCTCGGGGCGGGGCGGAAGTCGTGCGCCTCGGCGTCGCGCACGGGGGACTCCTCCGCCTCCACGCCCACCTGATCGGCCAACGGCTCGCGCGACGAGAGGGCCTCCCGGTAGTCGGGCAGCGTCTCATGCACCAGCCCGGTATGCTCGAACACCCCGAAGTGGCGAGGCGAGCCGCAGAAGACGTTGTCCCGGTAGGCCAGCGTCTCGTAGTCGTAGGGGTTGGTGAGTTTGCCCGCCCGGGCCACGTCGGCCGCGTTGGGCGCGTCCGGCGCCACTTTGGCCTGTGCGTGGTAGAGCCAGTATTCGCTGGCGTCGATCAGCAAGTTGCCCAGGTAGTAGTTACGTCCGCCCTGCGGGCCCTGCCGCCGGGAACCGACCGCGAACCTGTAGAAGGTGTTGTGGAAGAACGCGTTCAGGAACCCGATGACCTCCTGGACGCCGGCCGTGTGGCAGTGCGGGCTGGTCAGGTCGTTGTCCACGCCCCACCCGATGTTGTTGAACACGTAGTTCTTGAACGCGCCGTCCAGATAGTAGGCGAAGCCGAACCGGGCGGTGCAGTGGTCGCGCTCGGCGGGGTCGGTGCCGTAGGCCAGATGCTTCCAGTGCCAGTAACCGCCGGGGTTGCCGGAGACGTTGCAGAACACGTAGGTCGGCCCGCCCTGCCAGGTCTCGACGCCGCCCCAGTCGTTGGTGTTCAGGAGCGGGCTGGTCACCTTGTTGTGATGCACCAGCACGCGGATGAGGGGCTTGTTACGGCGGTCCCCGCCCTTTCCGCCGAAGATGAAAACGCCCGCGCCGTAGCAACGATCCAGCACGTTGCCGGCCACCTCGATGAGCTGGCCGTAGCGCACCTCCAACGCGTGGGCATGGGGGCTGCGGACGGCTCGGTGGCCTATCTCGCGCAGCCGGTTGCGCAGCACGGTCACCCGTTCGAGGTCCCCGATGGGCGCGGGGCCGTGCCCCCAGACCCAGCCGTCGGTCAGCTTCAGCCCGCCGTGGTCCGTCCACGCGATGTCGTTGTCGGTGACAACCAGATCGTCGATGACGTCGGGGCCGCCCTGCGCGTAGGCGCAGACGGCCCGCGCCACGTGCTCGAAGGTGCAGTTGGCCACGCGCACGCCCCGGCAGGTGCCCAGGAACCGCACGCAGGCCGGTTCCACGTCCACGTGGACGCTCGGGCGGTCGAACCAGTTCCACACGTTCTCGAACCGGAAGGTCAGGCCGGTTACCTCCACGTGGCTCTGGCTGCGGACGTCAACGAGCGTCAGGTACCGTGCCGCTTCGAGGGTGGTCGTGTTCGGGTCGCGGTCGCCCGGCAGGCGCACGAACAGCCGCCCGGCGTGCGGCCCGTCGGCGGCGTAGTAGTACTCCCCGGGGGCATCGAGGAAGCGGGGCAGGTTCTCGAGAAAGTATCGGCAGTGCGGGCAGGGCTTGTAGTGGTTGTCCAGGTACGCCGTCCCGAAGCGAATCGTGTGGCTCTCCGGATCGTAGCCCTCGACCTCACAGGCGTAGGGCGTGCCCATGACGCCCTCGTATTCGGTCCAGAGGGTGGCGCCGGCGTAAGCGTCGGGGTCCTCCGCGGTCAGGTGCTCGGGATCGGTGCCGAGGACCACCAGCCGGGTCTCGCCGTCGGTGTCCTCTTCCTCGGTCCCGATCTGCTTCCACTCGCACCATTCGCTCTTGATGTCATCGGGCTCGGTTATCTCCCAGTGAGGGGAGCGCGCGATGGGCAGGCGCGTGATTTCGCCGTCGCGCACCTCCCAGAGGCAGCGTGGCGTGAAGTCCGTGCCGATGTCCTTCCACCAGACCTTCTCCGGCTGGGGCAGACCGGAGGGGGCGGTCTCGCGTGTGCAGCGTTGCCAGCCGCCCTCAAGCTTCTCCGATCCGTAGAAGCACGCCTCGCCGTCGCCCCAGTCGGGGTCGCTGGTCAGCCGGATGGGCTCATTGGGGCCACCGGAATCGTCGGCGATAAGTCGGCCGCGATAGGCAACGCCCCGCTTGAAGAAGTAGGTATGAACGCCGGAACACTCCGCCGCGCGCCCCCTGGCCTCCGGGTCCCACGGGTGGTGCTGCCACGGGGCCTCCTTCGTGCCCGGGTTGTCGTCGCTGCCGCCTTCGTAGTCGATGTAGCGCACCGACCCGCCGGCCTCGAAGACGAAGGGCCGGGGCGCCCATTCCAGGTCGCCGGTCGGCATCACGCGCGCATGCGCCTGCTGCCACGACCACTTGCCGGGTTCTTCTCGACTCCCTGCGGCTTCCGTCGGCGTCCGATCCATCGTCATATTCCCTCGCTTCCGTCGGCACGGGTTTTTGCGGAGTCCCATTGTAGGCCGCCGCCCCGGCGCCGCAACCGGACAGGCCCCGGAGGCCGCACTGTCAATGCGCCGGGCGATACCCTAAGATGCCCTGCGTGTAAGCTCACCCTACGCAAGCAGGGGGAGAAAAGATGGCTGACCAGCGACCGAACGTGATTGTTGTCTTGACCGACGACCAGGGATACGGGGACCTCTCATGCCACGGCAACCCGCTGCTGAAGACACCCCACCTCGACCGGCTCCACTCCGAGGGTGTCCGGCTGACCGACTTCCACGTGGCGCCGATGTGCACGCCCACGCGCGGGCAACTGCTGACCGGTCGCGACTGCCTGGCCAACGGCGCCTGCTTCGTGGATGGCGGCCGGGCCTACATGCGCACCGACCTGCCCACCATGGCCGGCATCTTCGCCGACAACGGCTACCGCACCGGCCACTTCGGCAAGTGGCACCTGGGGGACCACTACCCCTTCCGGCCGCAGGAACGCGGCTTCGAGGAGAGCATCTTCCACAAGGCCTGGGGCATAAGCTCGGTGCCCGACTACTGGAACAACGACTATTACGACGACCATTACGAGCACAACGGCCGGATGGAGCAATACGGCGGCTACTGCACGGACGTCTGGTTCGGTGAGGCGATGGACTGGATGCGCGAGCGCGCCGAGGCGGACGAGCCGTTCTTCGCCTACGTGGCCACCAACGCACCGCACAGCCCGTGGTTCGTGGGCGACGAGTTCCGGGAGGACTACGGCAGCGAGGGCATGGCGCTGGCCAGCTTCTTCGGCATGATAGCCTGCATCGACCACAACATGGGCCGGCTGGAGGATATGCTCCAGGAGACGGGCCTCCGCGACAACACCATCCTCATCTACATGACCGACAACGGCGGGACGGTGGGCGTGCCGTTCTACAACGCCGGCATGCGCGGCCGGAAGACCTCGCTTTACGAAGGCGGACACCGCGTGCCGTGCTTCATCCGCTGGCCCGATGGCGGGCTGCGCTCGGCCGGGGACGTGGACACGCCGACGCAGGTGCAGGACGTCCTACCGACTTTGCTGGACCTGTGCGGGCTGGACGCGCCGGAGGACGTTCGCTTCGATGGGACGAGCCTGGCCGAACTGCTGCGCGGCGGGGACCTGGAGGACCGGATGTTCGTCGTCCAGTACGGCTGCCATCCCAGGGAGCCGTTCGAGGTCGATTGGTTCGGAGACCCTCACAAGTGGGCCGGGACGGTCGTCTGGAGGAAGTGGCGGCTCGTGCGCGGTGAGGAGCTTTACGACATCGCCGCCGACCCCGGACAGGAGAACGACATTGCGTCGGACCACCCCGAGGTGGTCGACCGGATGCGGGCGTTCTACGAGGAGTGGTGGGCCGAACTGGAGCCCGACGTTTTCGATTTCTCATACATCCCGGTCGGTGCCGAGGAGGAGCCGGAGGTCTGCCTGACCTCCCACGTCTGGCTGACCACGCCGGTCACCCTGACCTACGAGCGGTCCGAGCAGGGGAACGTCCGGATGGGCCCGCGCCGCAACGGCCCGTGGAACATCCGCGTCGAGCGCCCGGGCACCTACTGCATCTCCCTGCGCCGCTGGCCGAAGGAGGCCGACGCGGCCATCCGCGACGGCGTCCCGGAGTACGAGCCGCGGGACGCCACGTTCGGTCCCTTCGTCGAAGGCGTTGCCCTGCCCATCGCCGGGGCCCGCATCCGCGTGGGCGAAGTGGAAGCATCGCTGCCGGTGGAGGACGGCCAGAAATCAGTGGACTTCGAGGTGGAGTTGCCCGGGGGAGAGACGCGGCTGCAGAGCTGGTTCCTCGACGGATCGGGCGAGGAAATCTGCGGCGCCTACTACGCCTACGTCACCCGGTTGTAAGCCTCCGAGCCTATACGCCGAAGTTTCACCACGAAGAACACGAAGGACACGAAGGACGGCAACGGCGATGAAGAATCAACGGCGGAGACTTCGGCGTTGCCGGAGCGTGGGAGTTAGCCGCGACGACTACAACGGCCCTGCCTCCGGCGGGACTCACGACGAACAGAGCCTGAGGTCGGATCGTTGAGGTTGGCAGTCTTTCGCCTTTCTTCGTGCCCCCGCCGGAGGCGGGTAAACTTCGTGTTCTTCGTGGTGAGAGAGCCCTGTCCGGCTGACCCGGGGCCGTCTACCGGAGGTCGATGCGGACGGTGTGGGCGGCCGGGCCGTCCAGCGTCAGGGAGACGTAGCGCGATTGCTCGGTGGTCACTATCTCGAACTCCTTCTCTGCCCCATCCACCGACACGGCCGCGGCGTCGCGGCCCTCGGGCAGCAGCACCCGCACGTTCATCCGGCGGCCGCTGCCGGTGACCCTGAGCCACATGACGCCCTCCTCGTCCACGGCGTAGTCGTAGCTGACGTAACCGTCCGAGGCGGGGTATTTGACGGTGACGGCGGCGCCGTCCACGCCCGCCGCCGTCCAGCGCGGGGCGACCAGCGCCCGCTCGAACGCCACGCCCGCGTCCACCACGCCGGCCAGCCCTTCCACGAGCGCGTAGACGACGGCCGCCGCCCCCCAGATGTCCGGGATGCCGTAGGAGACGTCCGAGACCGGCAGGAACACCGGCGCGTCGGTGGCGGTCACCGCGACCACGAACCAGATGTTGCCGTTTTCGGCGGCCCTGAACTCGATATGTTCCAGTTCGGCGTCGGGCCGCGGGTTGTCCATCCCGTGGACATAGACGCCCACGTTGTCGTACTTCCCGTTCGGCCCGGACCATGCCACCAGCGTGTCGGGCCCCCGCTGCGACTTGGGCTCGGGCGGCGGCGGCATGTACCAGGAACCGACCTCTTTGCCGCCCTCGATGTAGCGGGTGCGCGTCTCGCCGTCGGCGTAGTGGAGTATCAGGCGTCCCGCCAGCCCGCTGCCGGTCAGCGCGTGAAGCAGGTAGAGGGACTCGCACTTGCCCCCACAGGACACGGACGCCTGCTCCCGGTATCCCTCCCGGGTGGAGAGGCCGAGGCAGGCGCGGCGGTCGTTCTCGGCGGGGTCTATGATGTCGAACTCGATGCCCTGGAAGGTGCGCCGGCCGGTGGGGATGCCGCGCATGTCGTTCTGTTCGTCGCCAGCCCACCCGGGCACGCCCTCGGCGCCCTTGCCGTGAAAGTCCACGTTGGCCGCCTCCCGCAGGTCCAGGCACTCGAAGGTACGGTCCGGCTCCTCCGGCATGGCGCCGCGCAGGACGCAGGGCACGTGGTCGCCGTGCTTCTTGCCCCACGCGCGAACGGTGTCCAGTATCTCCACCCCGTATCGCTCGTAGCCGTGCTCGAAGGCGCCGTGGGCCAGCTCGCCCGCGCAGATAGGCGTTACACCGCCGTTCATGTAGTTCCACGCGGTGTCCCTGTCACGCCACTGCCCGAACGGCGGATAGATGCAGTAGAACTCGCCGGGGCTGGACTCGGGCATCTCCTCCCGGATGCGCCGGTAGGTCTCGATGATGGCCACGCAGTGGTCGTGCGGCAGCCGTCGATTCAGGGCGTAAGCATTCGAAAGGGAGACCTGCTTCGACTCGTCGACTCCCAGGTCGCGTTCGAACTCGGGGTCTTCGCTGACGTGGTGGGTGTAGAAATCCCCGTTCCATGCAACCCTATCCACGCGCTCCATGATATCGTCGGCCAGCTTCCGGAAGCGCTCCGCCTCTTCCGAACGCCCGGCATGCTCCAGCATCTCGGCCAGGTAGCGGCAGCCCACCGCGAAGCCCGTGTTGTCCCCGTGCATCACGCCGAAATGGCTCTTCTGCGGGTCTACCACCATGGTGTGGCCCGTAATCTCGGTGTCCGGCCCGGACTGGAAGTCCCACGTGTCGATGGTGAAGCCGCGCTTGAGAAGCTGGAACTTCTCGCTCCAGCGATACTCGTCGGACGTGCTGTACTCGCAGGCCCGGATGGCGTTGTCCAGTATGCCCTCCATCCACGCGTCGTCGCCGGTCGCCTTCCACGTATAGTAGAGGCCCTCCAGGAAGAGGAACTCGACATCGTTCTCGACCGGGATGCGCTGGAACCGCCGCTGCGGATTGCCCGGCACCTTGCGGATGAAGTCGCCGGGCGCGAACCAGTAGTCCCGGTTGTTCTGCTTGTTGGAGTGGAACTGCTTCTTGACGTTGTCCCAGATCATCCCGTCGTCGCGCTGCCAGTCCGCGTACAGCTCGATGCCCGTCTTCAGGTCGTCGTCGAAGTACTTCATGCCCTTGAGCGCGTGGACGTGGTCCCGCAGCCAGACCTTGTAGTACTTGTACTGCTTGCCGTTGATGCGGACGTTCTTCTCGTAGCCGCTGTTCCAGCACTCGAGCATCGTGTGGTAGAGGATCTCGAACAGCTCGCGGAAGCGACCGCCCTCGTCGTCGACCTCCGTGCGGCAGTCCAGTCGGAAGGTTGCCAAGTCCAGCAGCTTCCCGTCGTCGTCCAGTTGCAGCACGGTGTGGGTGCCGAGCGCGCCGGCCGCGTGAAAGCGGAAGGGATCCTCCGCCGGGGCGCGTTGATACTCGGCGCCGTTGCCGTCACGCACCGCGACCACGCCCTCATCAGCGCCGCTGACGGTTACCTCGTCGAGCGGCTTCACGTAAGGCTTTCGGCTCTCCTTCTGGACGCGCAACATGGTGGGGCTCTCCTGTTACAACTCGCTCGGGAAAAGCGATTCGGCCGCGCTCGGCGGCTCCGACAGGGCACGATAAGCCCGCCGGCCCGGCGTCGCAAGGAAACCGCTACTTCACAGGCACCATTGACGCTCCCCGGACCGCGTGATACACAGGGATGTGCCACGCACGGGAAGCTTGAAAGGATGAGGGAAGACAAACCTGAGAGGAGCCTCAACGTGAGAGCCCGACAGATTCTATGCCTGGCAGTTCTTGCCGTGTTGACCGCAGCGAACGTGGCAGCAGCCGCGACTACACCGGCCCCCGAACTTGACGAGAGCAACTCGTGGGCCTTCACCCCGCCGGATGACGGCTTCACGGATGATGCCGTGCTGGACCTGCGATACCTCAACGAGGAGGTCGCGGGCCAGAGCGGGTTCGTGGCCCTGTCCGAGGACGGCAACAGCTTCGTGCGCGGGGACGGAGAGCCCATCCGCTTCTGGTCCGTGGTGACCGGCCTGGATACCGCCGGTGCGGAGGACATGGACACCCACTGCCGCTTTCTGGCCAAACTGGGCGTGAACATGGTCCGCTTCGGGCTCAATCTGGCCGACAACAGCGAGGGGGCGGCAATAA
Organism: Candidatus Brocadiia bacterium; assembly: GCA_046483385.1. Lineage (GTDB taxonomy): Bacteria > Planctomycetota > Brocadiia > SM23-32 > SM23-32 > B1Sed10-231. The sequence continues at coordinate 9,552 of JAWODG010000035.1, forward strand.
CCGACGTGAACGAAGAGGCCATCGACGACGCCATGCGGTTCGTGGCCGCCGCGAAGAAGCACGGCATCTATACCCTGATCACGCCCTTCTGGGCGCACACCAAAGCACCGGCAAGCTGGGGCCTGGAGGGCATCGAGAACCAGGCCGTCTGGGGCATCATGTTCTTCAACCAGAAGCTGCAGGACGCCTACAAAGCGTGGGTGCGGGAGCTGTACACCCGGCCGAACCCCTATACGGGTCGTCCCCTGAGCGAAGAGACCGCGGTGGCCGTCATCCAGATAAAGAACGAAGACAGCCTGCTATTCTACACCTTCCAGGGCATCCCGGAGCCTCAGCGCCGCATCCTGCGCCGCAAGTTCGCCGACTGGCTGCGCGAGCGATACGGCTCGCTGGACGCGGCCATGGAGGCGTGGGACGGTACGCAGCACGAGAAGGACAACCTGCAGGCCGGGGAGGTCGGTCTGTTTGACACCTGGCGTTTCGCCGAATCCCACGGCGAGCGCCCGGAAGGCGGACGCGGACAGCGCATGGCGGACCAGCTCCACTTCCTGGCGTGGACACAGCACAAGTTCTACTCGGACATGGAAACGTTCTACCGGGACGAACTGGGCTGCCGGCAGCTCATCAACGCCATGAACTGGAAGAGCGGCGACCCCGTGCTGATGGAGGACGCCGAGCGCTGGAGCTATACCGCCAACGAGGTCATCGCCCTGAACCGCTACACCGGCGTGGTGCACGTGGGCGAGAACAACGGCTACCGCATCGATCCCGGACATTTCTTCGCCAGCGTGCCGGTGGTGCGGAACCCGGAGACCTTCCCGGGCGCGGTCAAGCAGGTGGCCGGCCACCCGTTCATCATCACCGAGAGCGCGTGGGTGCACCCGGCCCGCTACCAGACGGCCGGCCCGCTGATGGCGGCCGCCTACAACTCGCTGACCGGCGTGGACTCGCTGTTCTGGTTCTCCGCGTCGGCGCCGACGTGGGAACTCGACCCGCGGCGGACGTGGTGGCACGTCAAACCGGGCGACACCGGCTATGCGATACGCAAGTGGACCGGCTCCGTCCCCCAGCAGATGGGCATGTTCCCCGCCTGCGCCCTGGCCTTCCGGCGGGGCTACATACGCCAGGCGGACGAACCGGCGGTGCACGAGGAACGCAGGATGGAGGACATCTGGCACCGCAGGACGCCCATCATCTCGGAGGCGGGCAAGTACGACCCCAACCGCGACGCCGGCAACTTCGCGGTCGAGTCCGCCATCAAGCAGGAGGTCAACAGGCTGGCGTTCCTCGTGGGCCCGGTGGAGGTGAAGTACGGCGGCGACCCGGCCAACAACCGCGTGGCGGACCTGTCCCGCTACATCGACGATGAGAGCGGGGTCGTCCGGAGCATAACCGGGCAGGTGTCGCTGGATCACAAGGTGGGCGTCTGCACCGTGAACACTCCCGGGGCGCAGGGCGTGGCCGGCTTCCTGCGCGATGCGGGCGGGCGCTTCGCACTCGGCGACGTCACCATCGAGTCGGACAACGAGTACGCCACCATCGTGGCCGTCTCCATGGACGACCGTCCGCTGGCCGAGTCCGAGCGGGTGCTGGTCCAGGTGGGCACGATAGTCCGGCTGACCGGCTGGACGGTCGAGGACGCCACCTTCGAGAGCGGTGACCGCACCGTGCAGGGCAAGCGCATCCTGCAGACCGGCAAGCCGCCCTGGCGCATCGCGAACACCCGCGC
>JAWODG010000095.1:0-14995 GCA_046483385.1 Candidatus Brocadiia bacterium
AAGCGCTCCCCACAAAAAGCCAGGGCACGTCTGACGCGCCCTGGCGGTGCAGAATCTCCTCTAGGAGGCTGTACGGTCGGATTATAGCACTCGGCTCTGCCAGCGTCAACGATGAGCCGGGCGTGTAATCCGCGCATGCTACGACCTGCTGGACCTCAGAACTTTCTTCACGCACGTCCACGGACAGCTCCGCGCGTGGACCGTCGAGGCCGGAGCCACCGCTCCCGAAGCGGCGGGCAAGGTCCACAGCGACATGGAGCAAGGCTTCATCCGCGCTGAGGTGGTCAGCACAGAGGACCTTCTCGACTGCGGCTCGGTGAAAGACGCCCGCTCCGCCGGTAAGCTCCGCATGGAAGGCAAGGATTACGAGGTGCAGGACGGCGACGTGATCACCTTCCACTTCAGCCGCTGAGATGCAGGCATTCGCGCGTGGGGCATCACCTCAAAGGGAGGCGAAGTCGGGTGTTTCGCGCATTATGCGTTCGGCGCGATACGTGCCCCAGCCGCTCGGTAGCAGCTCCACCTCCCAGACGACTTCCCCCTCGGGCGTAACCTCGACGTAGTGGGTGGTCTCCCCTTCCGTGCGCGTGCCGAACACGATGAGCGTGTTGTCGTTGGGCAGGCGGTCGGCGTCGCCCCAGATGGGCGTGTAGAGGTCCGGGTCGTGCCGCCACGACCAGACGGCGCGCGCCGTCATGGAGTCCTCGTCCATCTCCAGTTCCACCGCGCGGCTGTATTCGCCCCCCACCTCCTCCAGCCGTCCGGTCCCGTTGTCGTAGATGAGCAGGTTCCCGTTGGGTTGGAGCTCCGGCGAGTGCTGGTGATAGAACCGGTCGGCGGCATCCAACTGGAAATCTCCATTCTCGCCGAGCCGCCAGAGAATCTCCCCGCTGGCCCTATCTATCTTCAAGACAGAGTTCATGTTACGACAGGACAGGTAGAGCGAGTCGTCCCTGAAGTCCGGCTCGATGGTGTTGCTGTGGCTGTAGTCCCAGCGGTCCACCTCCGGCCGGTGGTGGTCGAACAGATGCCAGTTCCACACGATGCGGTTCGTGGCGGGGTCCCACTCCACGATCTGGTCCCCGCATAGCTCGCGCCCGAACTCCTCGCAGTACCGGACGTCCGTCGTCAGGAACATGTAATGGCCGTCGGGCGTCTTGTGGATGTGGTGGTGGTTTATCATGAGGCCTTCCCACACCTCCTCGCCCTCCCAGTCCACCTCGAACGGCATGACCTCGCCGACGCCGTCCCCGATGTTCGTTCCGCAGACCAGAACGCCCCGTTCCGTCGTGCGTACGTCGATGTCGCCACGCAGGTCGGCCGCGTGGTGGCGCTGGCCCCACCGCTCGTGCCTGGCCTCGCGCTGGTAAAACCAGAGAGTCTCCCCGTGGGCGTCGATGACGGCGGCGGTCAGCGGGACGCCCTTCCAGTGGTTACAGAAATTGATCAGTGTAGGGCCCGGCTGCATCTTCTCTTCGTTGCAGACGTGCACGCGTATTTCGGGCCATATGTCGGGCAGTTCGGGCATGGCGTCCTCCCCCTGTGGACTGAGTCAGCGCTCGAGTCCACGGAGTGTAAGGCCCCGCGGCTCCGACGGCAACACGACGGGAAGTGTCAGCGGTCCCACTCCTCTTCGATGCGCGCGAAGGCCCGCTGCCGCAGCTTGAAGGCGTCCACGACGATGGGATCGAACTTGGTGGCCGACCGCTCGACGATGCGCTCCCGTATCTCCGCCCGACTTAGCACTTCGGGGCGATAGGCCATAGGCGTGCGCCAGATGTCGTAATAGTCGGCCAGACCCACGATGCGGGCGCTCAGGGGTATGTCCGTGGCGGCCAGCCCGTCCGGGTAGCCATCGCCGTCCCAGCGTTCGTGGTGGGAGCCGGTCACTTCGACCGCCATCTCGATGAGCGCGTCCTCCCCCTCGTCGAGTTCGGCCTGCACGGCCCGGCATATCTCGCGTCCGACCGTGGTGTGGCTCTCCATCAGCTCGCGCTCTTCGGGAGTGAGGCCGCTCGGCTTGGTGAGGATGTCCTGCGGGAGTGCGGTCCGGCCGACATCGTGCAGCACGGCGGCCTCGTAAGTGTTCAGCAAGAATTCGTCGTCGATGAAAGGCGCATAGGCCGAGTGCCGGGCCAGTTGCTCCGCCAGCAGGCGGGAGTAATGTGCCACGCGCACGGGATGCACGGGGCCGTGGGGGCTGCCGAACTCCGCCAGCCGGCACATGGCGCGCAGGAAGGCGCTGCGGGTCTTTTCCAGCACACTGACCCGTTTCTCGACCAGTTCCCTCAGTTCCCGGCGCTCGTCCCGTTCGTCCAGCTCGCGTGTGCGCCGCTTCAGCGCCAGCCCCACGGTCAGTTGGACGGTTTCGGCGTCAATGGGCTTGAGGACGTAGTCGTAGGCGCCTTTCTTCATCGCCTCGATGGCCGTCATGAGTCCCTGTGCGTTGGTTACGACAACCACGACTGTGCGCGGCGCGGCTTCGGCCAGGTCCTCCAGCAGCTCGAGCCCGCTGCGCCCCATCATCTGCATCTCCAGCAGCAGAAGCGCTACCTGCTCGTACTTGTCCAACTTTTCCCGTGCGGCTTCGACGCTATCGGCGTCCAGCGTATGCTCGTAGCCGGCCCTGTGCAGCACGCGCTCCAGCCTTTGCCGCGCGTTACGGTCGGGGTCCACGACAAGGATGCGGTTTTTCCGCTGGGACTTCATGTGGCCTCGCTGCCAAATCCATTAGTCATTATACACAAAGCCTCACCCCCGATGTGTAACGTCCGGCGGGTGGACACGCCCGCGCACGTCAAGAATGCCCGGCCTGCGGTTGGGTCTTCGGCTCGCCTGCCGTAGACTGGGGCTGGATGTTCGGACGTGAGCTGAGCAAGCAATCGGGAGCGGACGATGGCCGATACGCTGTATCGGGTGAATTGTGGCAGTTCCGAGTCTGTCAGGGACGACCACGGGAGGGCGTGGCGGGCTGACCGTGCGTGGAAGGAGGGCGACGACTGGGGAGCGATAGGCGGCACCGAAGTCACCCGCGAGCCGGACCTGCCGCTCCACCCGGACGGCATGGCGGAGGTGCTCCGCGCGGAGCGGTACGGACTGGACGGGTACCGCTTCGTGGTCGGGCCCGGGACGTACGACGTGCGGCTTCACTTCGCCGAGACCTTCGAAGGCGGCGACGGCCCTTCGCGCCGGTTCGACATCGCCGTCAACGGTGAAGAAGCCCGAACGGACTTCTGTCCCTACACGGCCGGCGGCGGCTTCGCCCGGCAGGCGGTCGTTGAAGTCAAAGGTTGCCCGGCGCCCGATGGGCAGATTAGCATTTGTTTCGCCGGGGACGGGGCGTTGGTCAACGCCGTCGAGGTCCTGCCCGGTGAAGAAGGTCCCCGCCGCGTGGCCGTCCACTCCCCCGCCGCGGCGTCGGGGGAACCCAACGCCGAAGTCAGTCCGGCGGGAAGGGAGCGCGTGCGGCTTCTTTTCATCGGCAACAGCGGGACGTTCTACTGGCACGTGCCGGAAACCGTGGCGGCGCTGGTGAACTCCGGGCAGGACCGCCTGTTCCTCGAAACCGGGTCCTCGACCTCGGGCGGCAAGCTGTTGGAGTATCACTACGAAGAGACGAACGCTCGCGACCTGATACGCTCCGGGGATTACGACTGCGTCGTGCTGCAGGAGGCCTCCCGGGGGCCGCTGCAAGAGACGGGGTCCATGCTCCACTACGGCGCGCGCTTCATACAAGAGGTCCGCGAGGCCGACGCCGAGCCCATACTCTATGCCTATCAGGGCCCGGAGGCTACCTCGTTCGAGGAGCGCGAACGCACGATGGAGCCGTACGTAAAGCTCAGCGACGAATACGACGTGCCGCTGGTTCCAGTGGCAGCGGCGCTGAACCGGGCGATGAAGGAGCGGCCCGACATCAACTACCACAACCCGGACCGCCACCACATGGGCATGCACGGCGGCTACCTGATCGCCTGCTGCTTCTACTACATTCTGACCGGGGAATCGCCCGAAGGGCATCCGTATCCTGCTGTCTTGGGGAACGAGGTGCGTATTGAGGCTCCGACGGCGCGATACCTCGAGCGGCTGTGCCACGAGGTCTGCCGGGGATACCGAACCTCCCGGTACGCAGGGACTTGAGCACCACCGGAGACGCCAGATGAGTGATTACAGGATAGCGGTCATCCCGGGAGACGGGATCGGCAAGGAGGTGGTGCCGGAGGGCATCCGCGTGCTGGAGGCCGCCGGCCGGCGTTTCGGCGTAAGCTTCGAGTGGGACGAGCTACCGTGGGGATGCGGGTACTATGAGGCGGAAGGCCGCATGATGCCCGAGGACGGGCTGGACCGCATCCGCCATCACGACGCCATCTTTCTGGGGGCCGTCGGCTTCCCCGGTGTCCCGGACCACGTTTCTCTGTGGGGCCTGTTGATCCCCATACGTCGCGGCTTCCAGCAATACGCCAACGTGCGGCCGGTGCGGCTGATGCCCGGTCTGCCGTCCCCTCTGCGCGACCGGGAGCCGGGGAGCATCGACTTCGTCATTGTGCGCGAGAACACGGAGGGCGAGTACTCGCAACTCGGCGGCAGGATGTTCGAGGGCACCGAGCGGGAGTTCGTGGTGCAGGAGAACGTGTTCACTCGGACGGGTGTTGACCGGATCCTGCGCTACGCCTTCGAGATGGCGCGCTCCCGCCCGGAGAAGCACCTGACGTGGGCCACGAAGTCCAACGGCATCTTCGTCTCGATGCCCTACTGGGACGAGCGGGCCCGGGCGGTCGCCGCCGAATATCCTGAGGTGCGGACCGACAGCTACCACATCGACATACTGGCAGCGCATTTCGTCCGGAACCCGGACATGTTCGACGTCGTGGTCGGCTCCAACCTCTTCGGCGACATCCTCTCCGACCTCGGACCGGCCTGCACGGGGACGATCGCCGTCGCCCCGAGCGCCAACCTCAACCCCCCGGGGGAGTTGCCCTCCATGTTCGAGCCGGTTCACGGTTCGGCGCCCGATATAGCCGGCAGGAACGTCGCGAACCCCATGGGGCAGATATGGTCCGGCGCCATGATGCTGGAGCACCTGGGTCACCCGGACGCGGCCGGGGCGGTCGTGGCGGCCATCGAGACGGTGCTGGCCGAAGGGCCGCATACGCGAGACCTGGGCGGGACGGCGAGCACGCAGGAGGTCGGCAAGGCTGTCGCCGACGCCCTGTGAGCTGGACTTTCGATAGGATGCCCGGTAACGCCCCCAACCCGGGCGCCCTGCCGGCGCCGGCACGTCCCCCGTGCTCGCACTTCGGCGGCACGGCAGTATCCTGTGGCCAGGCAATGCGCTCAGTGCTACCGTCCAACGAGGCTCGCAGTCGGCCGCTCCAGCGGCTGCGGCCTTTGGCGCCCGCCATGCGGCGGGCTCGGGTCCGCGTCACCGCGCAACTACTGCGAGCAAGCCCCTCAGACATCCACCACGGAGAGGAGCTCCGAGAGTTCGCGTATGGTGAAGTCCGGGGTCGGGAAGTCGCGCGGCAAGCGGCGGTGGCCGGTCTGGAACCAGACGGTGGGGATGCCGGCCCGTGCCGCTCCCAGTATGTCCGTCAGCGGGCTGTCACCCACGTAGAGGACGTGGTCGGACTCCGCGCCGGCCAACTCCAGCGTGCGGCGGAAAAGACGTATGTCCGGCTTTCGATAGCCTTCGATCTCGGCCAGCACGCAGTGGTCGAGGTGTGGCAGGAGGCCGAGTGTATCCAGCAGATGGCGCTGAACCGCCGGCGGGCCGTTCATGATGACGCCTGTCTGAAGTTCCATTTTCCTGAGGGCGCCGAGCACACGGACGGCTTCGGGCCGCAGGTGTTGCCGCATGATCAACCGCCGGGTGGTGTCGTAGGTGCGGGCCATCTCCCGCGCCAAGCTGTCGGAGCGCAAGTCGTAGCTGTCAAGAAGGGCTCTGAACCTCTTGACGCGCGAGAACGAGCGCCTCTCCCGCAAGTGCTGCTTGCCCGGCAACGTGAGGAAGACGGCATTATAGCGCCGGATGACCGCGGTGTGTTCCTCCTCCGGTAGGCGGTCCATGTAGCGGGGCAGCAGGATATCCAGAACCTGGCGGTCGCAGGCGTCCTTATCCCAGAGGGTGCCCTTGACGTCGAAGAAGACCGCCTTCAGTTCGGACATCTGCGTGCTCCGACGGGTGTCTTACGGTCGGCTCACATGCGTTCCGGCGCGGCCACTCCGAGCAGCCCCAGCCCCTTACGGATGACACGCCGGATGGCGTCAACCAGAAGCAGGCGGGCGGCGCGCAACTCGTCGTCCTCGCAAAGGACACGACGTTCCGGCTCCCGCATGCCGGCGCTATAGTATGTGCTGAAGTCGGCGCAGAGGTCAAGAAGGTAGGTGGCGATGGCCGACGGTTCGTAGTCGGCCGCCGCCCGCCGGATGGCGTGGGGGAACGCTTCCAGGTGCCGCACGAGGGTCCACTCCTCCGGCAGGGATAGGCGCGAGAAATCCACGTCCTCGCGCACGTCCTGTTCTGCCTTCCGCAGGATGCTGCACAGCCGCGCATGCGCGTACTGAACGTACGGGCCGGTGTCCCCCTCGAAGTCCAGCATCCTCTCCCAGTCAAAGACGACGTCGCGGGTACGGCGGGTCGAAAGCTCACGGAAGATGACCGCACCGATGCCCACCTTCTCTGCCAGCTCATCCAGGTCGGCACCGTCTTCGAAACGGTCCAGGTTGGCCTCTATCTTGACCCGGGCGCGCTGGACGGCCTCCTCCAGAACTTCTTCCAGCAGCAGCATGTCGCCGGTGCGCGTGCTGCCCACGCGCGCCTGGCCCGTCTCGGGGTCCACGAACTTGATGAGCCCGAAGTTGACGTGCACGACCCGGTCCGCCCAGTCGTGCCCCATCTTCGCCAGCACGGTCTTGAGCTGCTGGAAGTAGAGGGATTGTTCGTTGCCCACTACGTACAATGCTTTGTGGAATTTGTAACGCTCCCAGCGGTCCTCGGCGGCGGGGATGTCGCGGGTGGCATACAGGCTGGCCCCATCGCTCTTTTGCACCATGCATGGGGGCAGCTCTTCGTCTTCGAGCGGCACGATGACGGCACCCTCGCTTTCCTCGGCGAGGCCCTGTTCCTCCAGGCGTCCGATAACGTCATCCTTCCGCTCCACGTACATGCTTTCCGGGGTGTAGCGGTCAAACTCCACGCCAAGCCGGTCATAGACGCGCTCGAATTCCCGGAGGCTGACCTCGCGGAAATCTTCCCAGACGGCGCGCGTCTCCGGGTCGCCCTCTTCCAGACGGCGGAACGCGTCGCGCGCCTGCTGCTGAAGCTCGGGGTCATCCTCCGCCTCGGTGCTGTAGCGGACGTAGAGGTCCTGCAGCTCGGATACCGTCAGCTTCTCGGGTTCTTCGACGCCGTAGCGCTCGACGGCGGCGATCAGCCGGCCGTGGCTTGTTCCCCAATCGCCGAGGTAGTTCAGGGAAACGGTCCGGTAGCCGAGGGCCCGGAAGATGCGGTAGAGCGACATGCCGATGACGGTGCCGGGCAGGTGGTGGATGCCGAGATGCTTGGAGATGTTGGGGCTGCTGAACTCGATGACTACGGTTCGCTCGGCGTTCCGCTCGTCGGCGCCGGAGTCGCCCTCTCCTTCCCGCGCCTCGGCCAGCACACGGCGGGTGGCCTCCGGCCTGTCGAGAAAGAAGTTCAGGTAAGGGCCTTCTGCGCGGGCCTCGCGGACGCCCCGCGGCAGGGCCACGCTGCCCTCCAGTTCGCCGGCTATCTGGTTGGGCGCGCGGCGAAGCTGCCGGGCCAGGGTGAAGCACGGCATCGCGTAGTCGCCCATCTCGGGGGACGGCGGCGTCTCCAGCAGGTCGGCGACCTCCTGAGCGTCGAGCGGCAGATGCTCGGCCAGCGCGGCGGCGATCAGGTCTTCCATGGAACGCATTGGGGGTCATTCTCCATCGGTGTCGACTTCGAACAGGGATTCCTGCTCGCGGAAGATCTGGGTGACGGACATATTGGTGTGGATGTTGCGGATGGCGGCAGCCAGCAGGGGCGCGACGCTGACCACCCTCAGCCGGTGGTTCTGCTCCGGCGGGGGCAGCGTGTCGGTGGTCACGATGCGCTTGACCCCGGCGTCCCAGATGCGCTGCACCGCGCCCTCGCTGAAGACCGGGTGGACGCAGGAGACGTAGGAGACACTGAGCCCGAACTTCTCCTTCAGCGCCGAGAGCGCCCGTTCCATGGTGCCGCCGGTCAGTATCTCATCGTCGAATATGGCGATCTGCTTGTCGCGAATGGCCTCGATCCCGATCACGGCCCGGATCTCGGGGTCCTCGTTGTCGGCCCACCGCCGCTTGTCGCAGACCGCCAGCGGTGCGTTGAGCCGCTCGGCGTAGACAGTGCCGATCTTGACGCCCCCCGCGTCGGTCGCCAGGACACCTATGTCCTCGATGTCGTGGCACTTACGATAGTATTCCGCGATAAGAGGGTTGGCGTCCAACTGGTCGCAGGGCATGGGCATGAAGCCCATGATTTGCAGGGCGTGCAGGTTGACGGTGAGGATGCGGTCGGCGCCCGCCTCGCGCAACAGGTTGCCCATCAGGCGGGCGGTGATCGACACACGCGGCTCGTCCTTCTTGTCGCTCCGCACATAGGGGAAGTACGGCGCCACGACGGTGATGCGCCCGGCCGATGCCCCTCTCAGGGCGTCGATCGTGATCAGCAACTCCATCAGGTTCTCGGACAGGCACAGCTCCTCGGCTTCCTCCGACTCGACGCGCTCCGGGTTTATGCCGCGAAGAGCGTGGCGGGAGTTGGCGGCCGTCTGCACGAGAAATACGTCCGCGCCGCGAACGCTTTCGTTGATCTTGACCTTCAGGTTCTCGTTGGCGAAGCGGAGCACGTGCGGCTCGCAAAGCGTCACTTCGGGCAGTTCGGGGTACTCGCTCAGCCTCTGCGCCATCTTCTCGGCCAGGTAATGGGTGGCCCGGCCGGCGAACAGCATCAGCGGTTCGTACATGGTTGGCATCAGGGGGCTCCTTCCGGGGTCAGGATATCGCGACATTATAACGGAAACGAATCCCGTGTTCAGCGTCGGCGCGCCCCGCTGTCTTGACTTGTGGCAGGTGCTGTGATAGCATGGCGTGCGTAGACGGTGGGGTAACCCTCCGTCGCCATAAGCCTTTCGCAAGCTATATCTTACGTGTCTCGACGCTTTCCCCGGGGGTCTTGTGATGCGCGTAGCCAGACAGCTTGCCGTTTTCCTGGAGAACAAGCCGGGAACGCTCGCCACCATGTGTGACATCCTGGCCCGCCACGACGTGAACCTGCTGGCCCTCACCTGCTCGGACACCGTGGACCACGCCGTCGTCCGCATCGTTGCGGACAAACCGGACGAGGCCGCCCACGCGCTCGGTAACGCCGGCATGCTGGTGGTGGAGAGCGAAGTGCTGATGGTGGACGTGCCCAACGAACCGGGGGCGCTAGGCCGCCTGGCCGACACCTGCGCCGAGCAGGGCATCAACATCGAGTACGCCTACTGCACCGTAGCCGAGGATCAGGCGAAGGCGACGCTGGTGCTGCGCACCCACGACCCCCAGCGGGCGGCGGGCCTACTTTCCTCAGAAGCCCTTTAAGCCTTTCTATGAAAATACTTCTGACAAATGACGACGGCCCCTTTGTCGAGGGGCTGGCGGCCTTGCGCGGGGCGCTTGCGGCGCTGGGCGAGGTGACTGTGGTCTGCCCCGGCGACGAGAAGAGCGGCGTGGGACACGGCATAACGTACATGACACCCGTGCGCGCCAGGCAGGTGCACCTGGCGGACGGCGGGCCGGCTACCGTTCTGACGGGAACGCCGGCGGATTGCGTCAAGTTCGCTCTGCTGGAGATGTTCGATGAGCCGCCCGATCTGGTCGTGAGCGGGCCGAACGTCGGGTCCAACGTCGGAGTGGACCTCTTCTACAGCGGCACCGTCGCGGCCGCGCTGGAGGGTGGTTTCTATGGCGTCCGCTCGGTGGCGGTCTCCTGCCGCCGCGGTAACCTCGAGCAGATGGAGCGCGTGGCCCGGCAAGCGGTGCGCGTGCTGAGGCTTCTACTTGAATGCTGGCCGCCGTCCATCCGCGTGTTCAACGTCAACGTCCCGCTGCTGGACGGTTCCGAGCCCGAGATCTGCCCGGCCGAGCAGAACGACGTCTTCCCCCGCGGCGCCTACTCCGTCAGCCGGGACTCGCGCGGGCGAGTCCACTACTGGCTTGACTCCTCGGAAGAGGACGACCCGCCCTCCCCCGAGTCGGATCAAGCCGCGCTGGCCGCCGGCCGCATCACCGTGACGCCCCTGCACTTGGACATGACGGACCACGCGGCGTTGCGGGAGTTGCGGGAAGCGCTGGCCGCCGCCGGTACCAGGAAGTGAGGAGGTCACTATGCGATACGTGATCACCATCGGCTTTGTCGGTTTTCTGGCGGCTGTCACGCTGCTGGGCGGATGCTCCTGCGAGGATCCCGAGGCCGTCGCTCCCCAGAATCGCGTCGTCAAGGTGGAAGGGGGCGAGGAAGGCGCAGAGCCGAAGCAGGCGCAGCCTGCCCAAACCGAGAGACAACAGACCCGGCCGCGAACAGAGGGACGACGGGAGGTGGGTGAGAGCGTGCTGGACGCCCCTGCCGATTACCTGCGCACCACAACGATCACCGCACCCCGTGCCGCGAAGCGGAAGGTCAACCTCTCCTATCTCCAGAACGAGATCAAGCAGTGGTGGGCCATGAAGGGTCGCTACCCCAAGTCGCTGGACGAGTTGGAGGAGTGGCGCGGGACCGAACTGCCCGAATGCCCCACCGGATACGAGTATGACTACGACGCCTCCGAGGGCAAGCTGGAGGTCGTCCGGAAGCGCTGAACCACCGAGCATCGACCCACACGCGGAGCCATTCCATGTCAACCTACCCGACCCACGATCCGATTGGCGTAGGTGCCGTCGGCACACACCCTTCCACGGACAGAGGGCTGCTGGCCGAGATGCCCGGAGGGGGCATGTTTCAACTGGTCGCCTACAGCGACGAGGGCTCGGACCAGCCCGAAGCCGAGCACGAGAGCGTGCCCTATTACCCGGATTACAACGTGCTCCTCGAGGATTCGGCCGTGGAGCTGGTCGTGGTAGAAGGCCCGCTGGACAGGCGGCGGGACTTCGCCGTACGTGCCCTCAACGCGGGACGTAACGTTCTGCTGCGGGAGCCCTTCTGCGAAACGGCGCTTGACGCCGAGCGGGTCATGAAAACCGCCTTTCACACCGGCCTGGTGGCGACCATGAACATGCCGTGGCGGGACGATGTAGACTTGCGCGCCCTGCAGCGAGCCTTGCGGGAGGAGAATGTCGGCCGGGTGCACGGGCTGCACATGGTCTGGGCGCCGCACGAGGACATGGATTTCCCGCCGGATGGCCTGTTGCCCGAGTACGGCGTGGAGCTGCTGGATCAGGTCAACATGGTGGTGGACCAGGACGTGGGGGAAGTCAGGACGCACGCCCTCCGCGCCGCCCCGGGGCGGCCCGACGAGGGCTTCACCCTCTACCTCTCACTGCGAGGCGGTGGCTGCGCGGTGCTGCAGGCGGGGCGCTATCCGGTCGAGGAAGCTCCCCGCTGGCTGGTCACCACGCGCGGGGCGACTTTTGCCGTGCGGGAGGGCGTGGCGCGCGTGGCCGCGGGCGAGCAACGGCGGGAATACTCAGCCCCGGCCGAGCCTGACGACTTCTGGGAGAATCTCTACGCAGCGGTACGGGACGGGGCAGAGCTGAAGTGCCACCCCGTTGACATCGTACGCGCCATGAAGCTGTACGAGGGGGCCCTCGAGTCGGCCGAAACCGGGCAAGCCGCCGTAATCTGAGCTGAAGCCCCCGTTTTTTGTGGCGTCAAATTTAGGCTTTCCCCGCAGGTTCTCCGCGGCCCTCTCGTCTCAGGAGCCTTCCCCGCGTTGTTTGAGCAGGTTCAGTGCCGCTCTCTCCCCTTCTGTGGACGTCCTGTGTTGAATCCGTGGCCCCGCGCCACCTATTCTTGGCGTGAACGTTTCACGTGAAACACAGGAGGAACGCCCATGGCCGAAAGAAGACGACTGGGACGGGGGCTGGACGCGCTCATACCCGCCGAGGACATGGAAACCACCCCATCCGGGGAAGTCCGCGAGATCGAGCTGAAGAGGATCGAGTTGAATCCCAAGCAGCCCCGGCTGGACGTGGACGAGGAGAAACTGGGACGCCTGGCCGACTCTGTCCGCTCCTCGGGTGTCATCCAGCCGGTGCTGGTGCGGCCCGCAGGGGAGCTTTTCGAGCTTGTCTGCGGGGAGCGCCGCCTCAGGGCCGCTCGCATGGCCGGGCTGGACACCGTGCCGGCCATCATCCGCGACGTGCCGGACGACAAGATGCTGGAGCTGGCCCTGATCGAGAACATCCAGCGCCACGACCTGAACCCCATCGAGAAGGCCCTCGGGATGCGCCGGATGATCTCGGAGCTGGACCTGACCCAGGAGGAGGCCGGCCGTCGTCTGGGGCTCAACCGCTCGACGGTGGCCAACGCCCTGCGCCTGCTGGACCTGTCGGAGGAGCTGCAGGCGATGGTTTCACGTGGAACACTGACGGCCGGGCACGCCCGGGCCCTTCTGTCGGTGGAAGACGAGGCCCGGCGCGCCCGCCTCGCGAACCTGATCGCCGAGAAGGGCATGTCCGTGCGGGAGGCCGAAAAGCTGGCCGCCGGCGACAGCGACGGCCACAAAGCGACGAAGATCACGCGTCCCTCCCCGAACGTGGTTCAACTGGAGGAGCGGCTCTCGGAGGCCCTCGGGACCAAGGTGGAGGTGAAGCCGCGCAAGAAAGGGGGCAAGATCGTCGTCCACTTCAGGGATCACGACGATTTCGAGCGCCTCTTCGAGGAACTGAGCGGCGAGTCCTCCATGGACTACCCCCAGAAGGTCCCCGCGTGACTGCGTGGTCAGCCGAACGTTTCACGTGAAACACCCGCGAGGACCAGCCGTCACGCCCGGCCCCGACGGGCGCTCAAGCCATCCGCTTTACAGCCGGCCCCCCGGGACGTATGATTCGCCAGAGCAGGCCAGGCGCACTGAACCCCTGTGAGATGGAGGCATACATGGTTACAGCCATAGTCCTGATCAACGCGCGACGGGACATGATCAGCGAGACAGCGCAGGCACTGACGGAGCTGGAGGCCGTCTCCGAGGTCTATTCTGTGGCCGGACCGTACGACCTGGTGGCCATCATCCGCGCTCGGGACAACGAGCAGATGGCCGAGATCATCACCGGCAACATGCTGCGCATGGTGGGTATAGAACAGACGATGACGCTTGTCGCCTTCCGCGCCTACAGCCGGCACGACCTCGAGCGGATGTTCGCCATCGGGATGGAGGAGGAAGCCGAGTAGGCCGACACCGGGGGCCTGTAAGCGGCGGCCGGCGAGGTGCTTCCCGCAGCGGGAGGCCACACAGGGCCGGTCACTCAGGGCTTGCGTCGAGAACCGGTTCACATGCCCGGACGGCGTCTCGTGGGCGTCGCGAGTTTCTGAAGTGGGGCCGCGCGGGACCGGTAACTGCCGCGGGTGTCCCAAAACATGCGGCACTTGATTTGCATACCCTCCCATGATATTCAAGAGGGCGCGTGCGAGCCCGCGCAAAGCGTAGCGTGGCCGGAGTCGACGGCAATCCGCGTCGAGGCCATGGAGTGCATATAGGCCGCTTTCTTTCCGGCCCCGCAGACGTTATCATAGACAGAAGAGCCGGGCCTGTATGCTCAGGCGTACCGCTCGTGAAACGCGCCCACGTTTTTATCTTCATTCCGTCATCGTCGTGCCACCCGGCACGCGTGCGATCCGGCGCGCATGCCAATCGGCGCAGTTCTGGTGCCGAGCCGGCGGTTCCGGGTGGCGTCGTTCTGGTGGGAGGAGACGCGATGTCCGATACGACGCAGGAAACGGAGGCCCCCACCTTCGGGGGGCAGCCGCTCAGGGATGTTCCCGTCCCAAAAGTGGGTTTGTTGCGGGACGACGAGTTCGGCGCCGAGGTGCTCTCCGAGTACCACGACCGCGTCAAGGCCGATTACGACAATAACCCCGCTCTGCGGATATTCAAGGTGTCGGCGGGAGTTGTGCACGGTTCCAACCCCTTCGCCTGCTGCCTGATAGACAAGATCGTGCGCCCGGAGTTGCGCGTGGCCACCCCCGTGGACGTTCAGGCGGTCCTGGACGCCCGGAGCAAGTACGCGGACGCGCCCAACCTGCGCGGCTACTACAAGGACGTGGCACTGGCATTGCGCAGCATCCGGGAGCCGAACGGCTATCTGGCCGAGCGCCTCAACGAGCAGGTGGGGTTGAAGACCCCGCTGCCCGTGGTGATATTCCTGTCCGGTCTGGAGGTGATCAACGATTCGGACAGCCCCTGCGGGCTTTCCTTCGCGTTGGGAGAGAACTCCTACTTGTTCACAGCCTCCATCCTGACGGAGCAATCCGGGCACTTCGACAACGAACAGGTGGACCGCAACACGGGCTTGCCCAAGAGCCTTGGCGGCAGCGAACGCTACTACTACGGCACCGAGGAGGGGCTGTCTCGGGTGTACATCGGCCGAGGCTGGTCGCTGGACACGATATGGGACGAGCTGGCCAACTCCCAGCCGGACGGGCGTGTGGTGCTGGTCAGCAACCGCGTGCCCGTTTACAAGGTAAGGTCGCACCCCGCTTTTTCAGATACACCATCCGGGCCGGCCGGAAAATAATGGGACACGGAGAGGGGTTCCTGCTGAAGGAAGATAAATACGTATCGATCATCGCTCCGGGTAGCTTCCGCGGAGAAGGCACAAAATTTGAATTGTATGTGGAGCTGTACGACGGAGCCAGGGTGACGAAAAAGACGGGAAACCTGCTTCTGGCCTCCCGGAACAAACTGTTCACCATCAAGTATCGCTTCAACCTTCAGGATATCCGGGACGGCCGCTTCATCCATTCCCTTTCAGTGAA
>JAWODG010000099.1:0-30018 GCA_046483385.1 Candidatus Brocadiia bacterium
CCGGCGGGCAGGCGCTGGCGGAGGCCGGCGAGGTGGACCCCGGGATGTTCGTGACGGTCAACGACAACGACAGCGACGGGGACGGCACGGTGGACCTGAACGACACCGACGTGCCGTCGGACCCGGACATCGTAAGGGTCGAGATCTCGATGACTCCCGCCGGGGGCGTGTCCGGGCAGGAGGAGGTAAGCCTTGCCTGGACGACCGAGGACAACCGGGTGAAAGTGTACGGCGAGGGGAGCGAGGGCGAGCCGGACAAGGAGGACGAGCTCAGCAGCGGCGTGGACATCCCCGTGGGCGACCTGCCCTGCAACGTCTACGTCGAGGGCCGGAACGCCAGCGGCGCTTTGCGGGACCTGGTGTTCGTGGCCGACACCACCTGCGCCGGCCTCCAGATGGAAGACCGCATCCGGGCCACGGTGATTGACGTGGACATCAAACAGGACGGTAGCGTGATAAGCGGCACGACCCATTCTGAGATTGTGGGCAAGCGCATCAGCCTCACCGGCGAGGTGCTCCCCACGGGGCTCAGCGTTAGCAACGAGCAGTGGACAATTCCCGGCGAGCGAATCGCCGATTTCTACGTAGGTCCCCATGATGCGAACGAACCTGAGAATTCGTACGTGCCGGGCGAGGTCGTGGAACTGACTGATTTGAGCGACTCCTCCACGAGCTTCTACTGGGTGGACGGTGCGGACGGACGCGAGGTCACTTACGACGTGACGGTGGAAGGGCGACCATTCCAGGCCGTGGCCATCTTCGACGTGAAAAGGCCGACGGCAACCATGGACTGCACTACTGGTCACGTGGTGGTGCATGAGGAACACGGTGACTGGTTTGCTGCCCTGCGGTTCGGCGACCCAACCATCCAGGAGGACGGCATCAGGTTCGAATGCACTGTCAATGTTCCCCAAGGTTTCACTGGATCAACGTGCTTTGTACAATTATACAGCCTCCACCATCGCCTCCGTGATGACAGTCCCCTGCACCTGTGGCAGTACAAGCAGGGCAGCGGTCTCGACCACACGTTTCCATATGCCATTGGCACAATAACGGAGGACTCGCCCGGCCTTGAGCTATATGACGGTGATGACATGGCGGAGGTCGACGACTCGGCAACGATGTGGTTCATGTTCAAACCGAGTGTCGTCGAGGGCGATGCCATATGGGTTCCACTACGCAAAGTGGACTGGTGGTGGCAGGCCCTGGCCGTGAAGGACGGTGACGAGTGGGAACTGGACTCTGGCGCGAACTCGGTTGACCCGGAAAGCACGGACACCACCGAATTCCCGGAGTGGACGAGCAACATCGAGGACACCCTGAACGACGACTGGCAATGGGAGTGAACATTCAGAAAGGAGTCCGTAAGATGACCAAACAACTTTCTGCCGCGTGTGTGGTGGTGATCCTTTTGGGATCAGCCGCGGCCATGGTTTCTGCGGCACGCTCCGACGACAAGACGACGCCCTCGCCTGTCAAAACGGACTGGGGGCCGGAGCAACTGGGATTCCGCATGCGCATGGAGCTTGTAAAGCGTCATTATAGCTATGGGGAGCCGATTCTGGCACTCGTTACCGTCCGCAATGTGACCTCCGAGAAGCAGTATCTCCCGTGGTTCGGCCACATGTGGCACGCCGAGGGGTGGGACAAACGTGACCGCCCGATGCCGACCACGCAATACTATCGGTTCCTCCGGGGGGAGGTAGAGCCTCGGTCCTTCGCAATGCGGGGCAGTTATGTGGAGCCCGGCGGTGAGCGTCACGAGTTTGTGCGCATAGACAGGCTGCTCGATTTCAGCATGTCGCGGGAATACTCCGTCGTAATCCGGCGGAACATATACGACGAGCAGAACGAAAACCGGGCGCAACTGGAGACGCCACCTGTCAGGGTCCAGATAGATGGCAGCGGCTTTATGGGCGGCTTGCAGCACCTCCAGTTGGAGCCGAGGCCCGATCAGCGTGAGGTTGCCTGCCCGGGCGTAGCCGATGGCATCCTGGATGCCATCAACGTCCTGGCCACGGCGGCTCATGATGACGAGAGCCCCGCCGTGCGCCGGGCGGCCCGGGAGCAGCTTGAGCGCCTGCGCAACGAGCTGGACCAGATGCTGCGGGAACTGCCGGAGGAGCAGTCATAGAGAGGCCGTTCGAGATGGGCTCGAGGTGGAGGCAGTGAGCATGAGACGCGCGATATGGGGATGGCTTGCGTGCTGGGGCGTTCTGCTATGCGGCGGGGTTCTCGCGGCGGCGAAGGCGGTTCAGGAGGAGGACTCCATCCAATCGGAATGGGGGCCGGAGGTGCTCGGGATGTGCATGAGGGTCTCGCGGGCGCGTTCGGACTACACCGCGAGTGCCCCGATCCTGGTGCGCGCGGACGTGAAGAACGTCACCGACGAGAAAGTGTATCTGACCCGGTTCGAGCACATGTGGGACGCCGAGGCCAGGGATCAGATGGGCTATCTGGCCCCCATCACCTACCACGAACGCTACCTGCGTGGGAGAACCCCGCACGCGCGGTCGGGCGGGCACCACGGCGGATACCTGGCCCCGGGGGAGAGTGAGACCCGCTGGTTCCTGTTGGACCGGCTGGTTGACCTGACCAAAAGCGGCACCTACACGGTTACCGTCAAGCGCTACGTGCCCGACGGGGAGGGAGCCCACCGCCAGTTGCCGGCCCCGCCCGTAACTGTTCGAATCAACAGGGAGCGGTCCATTGACCAGATCTTCCAGCGTCTCGCCCTCGAAGGGGACTCTCGTGTTCGAGCGGAGTTGACACCAGTGGCGGGGTCCAGAACCGAGGAGTACATCAGTACTCTGGCCGGCTATGCCCGCGGTGACGAGGTTGAGTCCGTCCGGCAGGCGGCAAGAGCTGAGTTAGAGGGCCTTCGTGACCGGCTGGATGAGGAGTTGGCTGCTTTGGGCCAAGGTGAATCGTAGATGCTGCCCTGTCAGGACATCGAGCCAAAAGCAGCCGTTCCACCAGTCCGAGGAGATTCTTGAAGATGAGGAGGCCGGTACGGACAGTTTCTGCGGTGGCAATGGCCAGTCTGGTCGCACTGCTTTTGGGCGCGGGCGGCGTGCCACCCTTGGTAGACAAATTGCGCGCCGAGCGGGCGGCTGAGAGGCGGCAGGCCGAACAGGATTTGCTCGCCCGGCGGCGGGAAACGGTCGCTGGACTGGTTGAGTTGCTTCGGGACAGGGACGTGCTGGCGAACCGGCGCGGGACGGCACAGAGCGCCATCTACCTGCTGGGCGAGATGCGGGCCGTGGAGGCCGTTCCGGCGCTCGTGGACATTGTGGCGTATCCGGAGGGGGGCTTCGGTCCCGAGGGGCACCGGTTGTTCGAGGTGCCACCCGCCCCGCGCCTCTGGTGGCGGGAGCCGCCGGAGCGGGGTCCGGCCTCAGCGCTGAACAAGATCGGCCATCCTTGCCTGCCCGCGGTTGTGGAGAAGCTCGGGCAGACCGGGAGCCTGACGGAGATGAAAGCATGCCTGAACGTCCTCTACCGCCTGCTGGGCCGGGAGCGAGCGCTGGAGGAACTGCAAACCGCCCTCGATGCGGCCGAAACCGAGGACGAACGCGCCCGCCTGGGTCGGGCCGTCCAGTGGATGCGGAGGGCCGGCGAGATGCCGCCGCTCCCTCCAGAAGGCCTTGGTGATTGAGGCGGATGAACTACTGACCGAGGAAGGAGTCGATATGATACCGGTACGAAAGCGGGCGCTTGGGTGTGTTGTCGCGTATCTGCTGGCCCTAATCCTCGGGGCGGGGCAAGCGGTGGCGGTGGACGATCCAAGCGGGTTTGGTTTCGCGAGCGTGGGCACGCTCCAGGAGGGCGACCGGTTCGTCTATCAGGTCCGTGTGCCGCGGGATGGAGTTCTGGGCCGTCACGGGGCGGCGGCGGGGTATCCTCGGCGCGTGGCGCGCGGCCCCGAGGATTTCGAGCGGCGGTTCTTGCTGGTCCGGGCTACCGAAAGACGGACGGATGATGGGGCGGAGCAGGTAAGGTTCCGGATCGTCGAGGTCAACGAGGACGGAACGGCCGAGGAGCCGATATGGCGCCTCCAACCAGTGGACGGCGACGGCTACTTCGGCCGCTACTACGCGCTCCGTTTGACCCGCAAGGGTCCTGTGACGGCGGGCAGTTCCGTGCAGAGGGAAGCCTATAGGGCCTCCCTGTCCGCCAGCGTGGCCGGGATGCAGCATCCGTTCCTCGGCTATCCCCCGTTCACCCAAAGCCCCGCTGAAGGAACGCAGGAAGCAATTCTGTTCCGGGATGGGGAGCTGATGCGCTGTGCCGTGCGGCCCGCAGAGGATGGTGAAGTCCGGGTGGATGTGCAATACTACAGGCGCGTGCAGTGGAGTGACCGTGAGTCGTCTCCTGAGCTCCTTTACCTCGATGAGCGCACAGGGGAGCTGCTCGAAGAGAGCCCCCGCCCGATGCGGCCGTCCCTGGTCGAGGAGAAGGGTGACGAGCTGGAAGAGCCGAATTACGCGCCGGGAGAGCGGGGCGAGAAGCAGCGCGAGAGGTGGCTTGAGGTCGTCTCTAAGAAGCGCCCGCCGGAGGACGTGCTGCCTGTCCGGCCGGTGGATACCGAGGTGCAGACCTGGGAGGAGGGCATGCCGCTGCCGAGCGAGGTCTTCCGCAAGGCCGGCTCCGGCCACCTGAGGATGAAACTGACCCTCATCGAGCGCCCCGAGCGCTACGGCCCGCTTGAGACCAAGGAGTGAGGAGAGTTCCTCGTGCTGGCGCTTACCGCGACGGCGGGAGATTGACCACAAACCCGGTCCGAGCGCAGCCCGGCGCCGGGCGGTTCGTAGGCGGCCCCTTCAGGGGTCGCGCGGGTGGCCGGTTGACGTTGCGAGGAAACGAGACGCCGTCGTCACACCCCGCGAATGGTCGGCGCTACAAACAGAGCGCCCCGCGCATGCGGGACGCTCACTACAAGCCGGGGGCCAGCCCGAATCGGCGGGCATCGGGCTCGTAGTCGGCCGCTTCGGCGGGCGCGGACGCTTTAGCGGTCGGGGGCGCTTCATCGGTGGTCGGATGGGGACCGGCCGTTTCCCTCAGCCGGACTGGTTGAGGGCCTGGTCCAGGTCGTCCATGATGTCGCGCGGGTCCTCGATGCCGACCGATAGGCGCACGAAGTCGGGGGTTACGCCCGCCTGGGCCTGCTCCTCCTCGGTGAGCTGCTGATGCGTGGTGCTGGCCGGGTGGATGGCCAGGGTGCGCGCGTCGCCGATGTTGGCCAGGTGGCTTATGAGCTGCAGGCCGTTGATGAAGGCCTTGCCCGCCTCCAGCCCGCCCTCGACGCCGAACCCAATCATGCCGCCGAAGCCGCCGTCGAGGTATTGCTTCGCGGTCTCGTGCGAGGGATGGTCGGGCAGGCCGGGGTAGGTGACCCAGCTCACCCGGTCGTGCTCGGCCAGGAAGCCGGCCACCGCCATGCCGTTCTCGCAGTGGCGCTTCATCCGCAGGGGCAGCGTCTCGACGCCCTGCAGCACCAGGAAGGCGTTTATCGGGCTGAGGCAGCTGCCGAGGTCCCGCAGCAGGTGCACGCGGGCCTTTACGATGTAAGCCTGCTCGCCGAAGTCCTCGACGTACTGCACCCCGTGGTAGCTGGGGTCGGGCTCGACCAGCTCCGGGAACTTGCCGCTGGCCTCCCAGTCGAACCGGCCGCCGTCCACCAGCAGGCCGCCGATGCTGTTGCCGTGTCCGCCCAGGTACTTGGTGATGGAGTGGACGATGATGTGCGCGCCGTGCTCCAGCGGGCGGCAGAGCCACGGCGAGGCCACGGTGTTGTCCACCATCAGGGGCAGCCCGTGGTCGTGGGCCACCTCGGCCACGGCTTCGAAGTCCGGCACCGTCAGGCGCGGGTTGCCGATGGTCTCGGTGTAGAGCAGGCGGGTGCGGTCGGTGATGGCGGCGGCGAAGTCCTCCGGCTCGTCCGTGTCGGTGAAGGTGACGTCGATGCCGAACTTGCGGGGGAAGGTCTGGCTGAACAGGGTGTATGTGCCGCCGTAGAGGCCGCTGGAGGCGACGATGTGGTCGCCCTCGCCGAGGATGGTGAGGCACCCGGCCACGATGGCCGCCATGCCGCTGGAGAAGGCGAGCCCGCCCACGCCGCCTTCGAGCATGGCCACCCGCTTCTCCAGCACCTCGGTGGTGGGGTTCATGATGCGGGTGTAGATGTAGCCGGGCTCCTCGAGCGCGAACAGCCGCGCGGCGTGGTCGGTGTCCTCGAACAGATAGGAGGTGGTCTGGTAGATGGGGACGGCCCGGGAGTGAGTGTCCGAATCGGGCGTGTGGCCCCCGTGCAGGGCGATGCTGTCAAAGCGCAGCTCGGGTCCGTCGGTCATCGTGGTGCCTCCTCAGCACAGTTTCAGGTTCGTATCATCTCTCTCACTCATCCCCGGCGCAAGCCCAGCTTTACAACGAAGCGGTGAACCGCGGATGAACGCGGATAAAGGCAGGCGGAGCTTCTGCCATTCCACTTCATCTGTGTCCGGGTCGTCTTACTTTCTGCCGCAGGGCGATGTGCGCGTGGCCGGCAAACGGCTGTGAGACACTGATCAAGCCGATCTTCACTGATACAACGGCCGTCACGACGCCCAGTTTCTGCCGGACGGGCTTCCGCCCTTTACTGTTCCCTCTCGTGCCCGGCCGCGCCGGCAATCTGCGTGCATCTGCATTCATCCGCGGTTTCCCCGCCCGTGCGGTCCGAACACACCGGGGATATGCTGCGGACGCCCGTACTGGTCCCGACAGTGGAAAGATAACTAAAAAGGTGTCCTTTGTCAACTTTATCCGGATCGTCCTGTTTCGGCCCTCCCGGCGGACGTGATAGAATGGCCACTGCATCATCGAGCGAGGATACTCTCGTGTCAATTCGACAGGTAGCACGGGCTGCGCCATGAGGGCGGTTGAGGAATATTTGCGGCCGGACGTCATCCAGGAGGTGGCCCGCCTGGACCTGAAGGCTCGCTTCATCGTGGAGGGCTTCATCTCGGGTCTCCACGACAGCCCGTACTACGGCTTCTCCAGCGAGTTCAGCGACCACCGCAAATACACCGCCGGCGACGACCCGAAGAACATCGACTGGAAGGTGTACGCCCGCACCGACCGGCTCTACATCAAGCGCTTCCAGGCCGAGACCAACCTGGACTGCAACCTGCTGCTGGACGTCAGCGAGTCGATGGCCTACAGCTACGGCGGGGCCATCACGAAGCTCGAGTACGGCATCTACATGGCGGCCGCGCTGGCTTACATGATGATCAACCAGCAGGACAACGTGGGGCTGGTGACCTTCGACGAGGAGCCGACGAACGTGGTGCCGCCGCGCAGCAAACGGTCGCACCTGCCGGCGCTGCTGGGCGTGCTGGCTTCGGCGCTGCAGCACCGACCGTCGCGGCTGGCGCACTCGCTCCATCGGGCGGCGGACCTGCTGCGGCGCCGGGGTCTGGTGGTGCTGTTCAGTGACCTGATTCCGGCGGCCGGTGAGACGCAGGACGACATCATCGAGGGTCTGCAGCACATCCGCTACCGGGGGCACGACGTGGTCTGCTTCCACCTGCTCGACCACGCGGAAGTCGCGTTCCCCTTCCAGGGGCCGGTGCAGTTCGTGGACGTGGAGAGCCTTGAGACGGTGCGGGCGGACGCCGACGCGGTGGCGAGCGCCTACCGCGAGGAGGTGCAGCGGTTCATAGGGCGCTACCGCGACGTCTGCGTGGACGACCAGATAGACTACGTGTCGGTGGACACGGCGGACTCCTTCGACCGCGTGCTGCTCTCCTTCCTGAAGGCGCGTCAGGCCAGGTTCTGAGCCGAGGGTTCCCATGAGCTTTCTGCATCCGGCGCTGCTGTGGCTGGCCGGCGGGGCGGTGCTGCCGCTCATCGTGCACCTGTTCCACCGGCAGAAGCCGCGCATGATACGCTTTCCGGCCGTCCGCTTCGTGCGAACCAGCCGGCGGCGCAGTGTGCGCCGGCACCGCCTGAAGTACCTGCTGCTTCTGCTGTTGCGGATGGGTCTCCTCGTGCTGTTCGCGCTGCTGCTGGCGCGGCCGTTCGTGGGGGGCGGGGTGGTGGCGCAGGAGGGTGAGGCCGGCACGCCCGCCGCGGTCGTCGTGGTGGATGACTCGCTGAGCATGAATTACACGGTGGGCGACATGAGCTGGTTCGACACGGCCCGCGGCCGCGCGCTGGACCTTGTGCGGCGGCTGCCGCCGAGCGGTGCGGCGGCCGTGCTGACGGCCTCCCGGCCCACCGGCAAGCTGGTGCGCGAGATGGAGGAGGTGGCCGCGCGTGTGCGGGGACTGAAACCTACCAACGGTTCAGCGCCCCTGTGGCGGGCCTTGCAGAGCGCCGACGAACTTCTCTCGACGGGTGCGGCCGGCCGCCGCGACATCTACGTCCTGACCGACATGACGCCCGGTGCGTGGCCGGGATACGAGCACCGCGTGCAGGAGCTGGGTCCGGAGACCAGCGTGTACATCGCTGACTGTGGAGCCGACGACGCCTCCAACGGCGCCGTGACGGACGTGCAGGACGAGGGCCAGCCGGCGTTGCGCGGCGGCAGGCTGGGCATCAGGGCGACGGTCCGCGCTTCGGGGGGGCCGCTCTCGCGGACCGTCCAGTTCGAGATGGATGGGAAGGCCCTCGGCCGGCAGTCGGTGGAGCTGGCCGCCGGTGAGGAGACCACGGTGCGCTTCGTGGCCGAGCTGGCCGAGAGCGGCCACCACTGGGGCCGCTTCCGCTTTCTGAGCCCCGACTCGCTGCCGCAGGACGACGAGCGGTCGTTCACGCTGGAGGTGGCTTCCGAGGTGACCGTTCTGTGCGTCGAGGACGAGGTCGGGCCGGAAGGAGAAGCGGCCTCCTACTTCCTGCGGCTCGCCCTGAACCCGTGGGGGCAGGAGGAGCGCAGCCCGTTCCGCGTGGAGACGGTGACCGGAGAGCAACTGGCCGACCTGTCGCTCGGCCCGTACGACGTGGTGGCATTGGTGGAGGCGGGGAACATTCCCGAGGCGGCGTGGCGGCGGCTGGGCGCCTTCGTGTCCGGCGGGGGCGGCCTGCTGGCCTTCTGCGGCCCGGAGACGGCGGAGAGCTGGCGCACCGACGAAGCGCGAGGTGTGCTGGGGGCGGCCGTGGGACAGGAGGTGACGGCGCCGTCGGGCGAAGCCTTCGGGCTCCGCATCGTGCGGAGCGAGCATCCTCTCGTGCAAGCCATCGCGGAGTCGGGGGCCTCTCTGGGGCAGGGCAGGTTCTGGGGATGCCGCCGGCTGTCGCCGTCCGGAACGGCGGAGGAGGTGCTGAGCCTCGGTCCGGACCTGCCCGGGCTTCTGCTGGACCGCCGGGGCGGCCGGGTGGCCCTGTTTGCCTCTACCGCGGGCGACCGCTGGGGCTTGTTTGCGCGCACGCCTGCTTTCGTGCCGTTCTGCCAGGAAACCGTGCTCTATCTTGGCGACCGCGCTACCAGTGGAGTGGAAGCCTACACCGTGGGCGCGCAGGTGCCCATCCGCTTCGAG
The DNA here is from genome assembly GCA_046483385.1 of Candidatus Brocadiia bacterium. Taxonomy (GTDB): domain Bacteria; phylum Planctomycetota; class Brocadiia; order SM23-32; family SM23-32; genus B1Sed10-231. The sequence continues at coordinate 9,516 of JAWODG010000099.1, forward strand.
ACTTCCCGCTGGCCCACTATCGTCAGCGTGCGGCCGCCGGGCGCGGAGTCGCCGGAGCGGCTTCTGCCCGGCACCACGCCGGGACGGCGCACCTACTGGAAGACCGACCAGCCGGGGTACTACGCGGTGGAGTTCGAGCGCCGGGACGAGCGCTGGCCCGGCGGGTTCGCCGTCAACCCGGCCTCTATCGAGAGCCGGGTGGAGAAGGTCCCGTTTCCCGCGTTGGCGGAGGCTATCAAGGCGGAGACTGTCGAGCTCCTGGGTGAGCGCATGGCGTCGGACGGGGGCGCGGGCCCGGCCGGGAGCGTGGAGCTGACGCCCTACCTGGTGGGGCTCGCGCTGGCCATGCTGCTGGCAGAGTGCTACCTGGCCAACCGGTTCTACGGGATGAGCGGGCAGACCGGGGCCGCTGAGCCGGCAGCGACGTCAACGGAAGGGTGATTGCAGCCAGTCCGCCAGCCGGGTGGGCCACGTGGGTTCGACCGCTATGGCATCGCAGGGACAGACCTCGGCGCAGCAGTAGCAGCTTATGCATCGGCTCCGGTCCACGCGGTAGCGCCCCTCGTCCTCCTCGTAACTGATGGCGTGGCTGGGGCAGTTGCGGGCGCACTCACCGCACGCGCGGCAACGGCCGACGTCGATGCTCGCGTAGCGCGTACGGAACGCCCGCAGCAGGCCGCGGATGGCCCAGCGGGGCACCAGTCGCGCCAGCGGGCTGCTGGCATAGGTCGGCGGCTTGGCGAAGTCCTCCAGCGCGAACGCCTCGGCCGGCTCACCGCGGACCTGAATGTCGGCGGGGGCCACGGTTCCCAGCCCGCGCTCGCGGCACTGCGCCAGCAGCGGCACCTGCGTGGGGTTGAAGCCCATCACTTCCGCGCAGAAGCTGTCCAGCGCCACCGGATCCGCGCCCGCGGCTATCAGCTCCACGTGGCGCAGGTTGCCGTTGTTGGGTCCACGCCCCTCCATGCCGACCACGCCGTCCACGAACGCGACGGCCGGCGGCAGGGCGGCGTAGAGGTCGCACAGCAGCGTGGCGAACTCGCGGGGGTGGGGCGCCTTCATGTGCGCCTGCTTCTTGGCGCCGCCCGGCACCAGGCCGAACAGGTTCTTCACCGGGCCCGTCACCCACGTGAGCATGTGGGTCTTCAGCTTGGCCACCGAGACTATGAGATCAAACTGGTCGAGATTGGAGGGCAGCGGTATCTCGGTATATATCCAGCCGCTCTCGAAGGAGAGCGTCTCCCGGGGCTGGGCGTCCACGTTGTAGATGGTGGCGCCCAGCTTGCGGGCAACGTCCACCATGCCCGAGCGATGCAGGGCCCTCTCGGTGGAATCGTTGCTGAAGCTGCCGCAGGAATCGCCGATGGCCACCCGGCAGCCGAAGTCGTCGCGCAGCATCTCCGCCACGGCCTCCACCACGGCCGGGTGCGTGTTGACGTGCTCCTCGGGTCCCCGTGTGCTGGACAGCAGGTTCGGTTTGACCAGCACCGCGCCGGCTTCGAGGAGCGCCTCCTGCAGGTCGGGCAGCTCCTGCACGCAACGCCCGACGGCTTCGCGGACAGAGTCGAGTTTGTAGCTGATGCAACGGGCCGTGCCGACCGTAGCGCCGGGTTCATCGCTGCGCCGCGGCGGCGTGCCGACCATTGTGGACTTCGTCTGGGCCACTTTCCCCGGGCCTCCTGAACGGTGGAACTGCCATTGTACGGTTTCCGGCGGGTCGGACGAAAGAGCGGCTTTCGTGCGGGCTGTCATGATGGACAGCGAAGGCATCGTTCACCTATAATACAGGGATGAATCGCCAATTCAGGCTCAGGCAGTGATACCCCCAAATGCTGACGACAGTTCTCGAGAAAGTTAGCGACGTCTTCAAGTCCATCTTCGGCACCTCCAACGAGCGCTTGCTCAGCGACATGGTGCCGTACGTGGACAAGGTCAACTCGCTGGAGCCCCAGTTCCAGCGGAAGACGGATGCTGAACTGCGGGAGATGACGCGGCAGTTCCGCGAGCGCCTGGAAGGGCTCGACACTTTCGAGCAGAAGCAGGAGGTGCTCGAAGACATCCTGCCGCTCGCGTTCGCCAACGTCCGCGAGGCGGCCCGGAGGGTGCTGGTCACCCCGGCCCCGGACAGCCCCTATCCCACCATGCGTCCGTTCGACGTGCAGATCATCGGCGGCGTTGCGCTGCACCGGGGTATGATCGCCGAGATGGTCACCGGCGAGGGCAAGACACTGGTGGCGACCTTCGCCGCCTACCTGAACGGGCTCACCGGCGACGGCGTGCACATCGTGACCACCAACGACTACCTGGCCCGCCGCGACTGCGAGTGGATGGGGCCCGTCTACAACCTGCTCGGCCTCACCGCCGGGGCGATCCAGAGCGGCCAGAGCCCGGAGGAGAAGCGGGACGCCTACAGCTGCGACATCACCTACGGCACCAACAGCGAGTTCGGGTTCGACTACCTGCGGGACAACATGCGCTACTCCCCGGAGGCGCAGGCCCAGCTCCGCCACGGGCTGCACTACGCCATCGTGGACGAGGTGGACAACATCCTCATCGACGAGGCCCGCACGCCGCTCATCATCAGCGGTCCGGTCACCCAGCAGTCCGAGAAGTACTACCGCGCCAACAGCATCGCCAAGGCCCTCGAACCCGGTCGCGACTACGAAGTGAAGGAGAAGGAGGAGACCTGCCACCTGACCGACGAGGGCGAGGCGCGCGTGGAGCGCATGCTGGGCGTGGACAGCATACGCAGCGAGGAAACGATGGAGTGGCCGCACTTCATCGAGACGGCCCTGAGGGCCCACGAGTTCTTCGACCGCGACACGGAGTACATGGTCAAGGACGGGGAGGTCGTCATCGTTGACGAGTTCACCGGCCGGCTGATGGAGGGGCGCGTCTGGTCGGACGGACTCCACCAGGCCGTGACCGTCAAGGAGGGCCTGAAGCTGAAGGAGGAGACCCAGACGGTCGCCACCATCACCTACCAGAACTTCTTCCGGCTCTACGACAAGCTGGCCGGCATGACGGGCACGGCTATGACCGAGTCGGAGGAGTTCTACAAGATCTACGAGCTGCCCGTGGTGGCCATCCCGACCAACCTGCCGCTTCGCCGGGAGGAGCATCCGGACGTCGTCTACCGCACCCAGAAGGAGAAGTGGGAGGCGGTGGCGGACGAGGTGGCGGAGCACAACGAAGAGGGCCGGCCCGTGCTGGTGGGCACAACCAGCATCGAGAAGAGCGAGCACTTGAGCCAACTCCTCATGCGGCGCGGCATCGAGCATAACGTGCTGAACGCGCGGCCCGAGTACGCCGCCCGCGAAGCCGACGTCGTCGCCGATGCCGGGCAGGAGGGCATGGTGACCATCGCCACGAACATGGCCGGCCGCGGCACCGACATCGTGCTGGGCCCCGGCGTGGCCAAAAAGGGCGGCCTGCACATCGTCGGCACCGAGCGCCACGAGGCCCGCCGCATCGACAACCAGCTCCGCGGGCGAGCCGGACGGCAGGGCGACCCGGGCAGCAGCCGGTTCTTCGTCTCATTCGAAGACGACCTGATGCGCATTTTTGCGCCCGACAGCATGCAGCGCTGGCTCCAGCGCGCCGGCATGGACGACGGCATGGCGCTGGAGAGCAAGATGGTTAGCCGCTGGATCGAGAAGGCGCAGAAACGGGTCGAGGAATACAACTTCGACATCCGCAAGAACCTGCTCGAATACGACGAGGTGATGGACGAGCAGCGCAAGAGCGTCTACTCGTGGCGCCAGAAGTTCGTCGACAGCAGGGACGTCGAGGAAGAGCTTCTGACGCTGACCGAGGACGCCGTCACCGACGGGCTGGACATCTACGTCGATCCCAACGTATCGCCCGACGAGTGGGACATCGAAGGGCTGGAGGAGTGGTTCGAGCGGAAGTTCGGGGCGCCCCTCGAACTGCCCGAGGACCGACGGGGTGAAGCGGAAGCCATCGAGCAGTACGTTCAGGAGCGTGCCCGGGAGCTGTTCGAGCGCAAATGCGAGCAAGTCGGCCGGGAGCGCCTGCTGGACTTCGGCCGCTACCTGGCCCTGCGCACCATCGACATGAAGTGGAAGGACCACCTGCACGCCATGGACGTGCTGCGCAGCGGCATCGGCCTGCGCGGCTACGCCCAGCTCGATCCCAAAATCGAGTACAAGAGCGAGGGCGGCGCCATGTTCGAGCAGATGCTTATCAGCATCGCCGACGAGTTTACCGACCTGATGTTCCGTGTCGAGGTGGAGGAGCGCACCGGTCGCGAGGTGGAGGACATCTGGCAGATCGACGAGGTCCGCCACGATCAGTTCAACGTGCAGGATTACGCCGAGGAGCAGGAGCGTGTGGCCGACTCCGCCGGCACCAAAACGGCCACCAAGCCCATCCGCGTCGAGCAGAAAGTGGGCCGTAACGACCCCTGCCCCTGCGGCAGCGGCAAGAAGTACAAACACTGCTGCGGCGCCCCCCGCTGATTGACGGCCACGGGTGGTCCAAGCCCGGTGCCCTGCCCGAATCCCAGGGGACCGTGCTCGTAGTCGACCGCTATGGCGGTCGCACCAAAGTTGGCACAAACATCCAGCCCCCAAGAGAAAGCAGTCCCCGGTGGGAGCCGCTTTCCGTTTTGCTCTGTCCGTGACGCGTTCTACCTCGTGGCGTGTGGGAAATTCACCGCGCGTCGTGCGCCAGGTCGAGCCTCAGGTAGTGGTCCGTCCGACCCTCGCCGAACGCGGCCGCGAACTCCACGCTGTCCACCAGGGACAGCAGTTTCCCCAGCGCCTCCAGTTCCCGCCGTGCCTGCGCTTCCGGTTTATTGTCCTTCTCCATGGCGCGCCGCAGCAGGAAGCCGTGGTACTGCTCCAGCATGTCTGAGACGGTCCGCACATTCATCACACCCGCGCCGAACAGTGTGCCGTCCGCTCGGGGCGTGCGGATTCTGGCGGCGCCACGAGCGGTATCGACCACGTCACGCGCGGCGGCCGGGGACGTGGTGACGACCATGGTGCCCTCCACCACGCCGAAGGTGGGGGCGATTCTGGCCCAGATCCCCGGCTCGTCAACCATGACGGTTGTGAGGCGGACGCCGTCGTGCTCGCTATGGTTGAGTGTGACGTCGTGCTTGCCCTCGGCCCGGGCGAAGGTGACGACGGCGCCGACGATGCTCTCGATCGCGGTCGGCAGGTGGGCCGTCTCCCGCAGGCCGATGACCAGCCCGGCGGCCGGCGGCGCGTCCTGTGTCTCCGCGGGCAGCACCATGAGCGCGCCCTGCCCGGTGAATTCGGCCAGCAGTTCCTCCCGGCTGTACACGCCGCCGACCATATTCACCAGCATGTCCATCACCTGCTCGGTCTTCTCCGCCCGGCGGGGGGCAACCTCCCGGAGCATATCCATCATGGAGTGCCAGGAGCCTTCGGAGTCCAGGCTGCGCGCAGCGACGAGGGCCGCGTTGCGCGGCGCCAGTTCCAGCACGTCCAGGCGCGAGCCCTCTTCGGGGAAGATCCGCGCCAGTCCCGCCGGCAGGCGGTTCCCCTGGTAGGCCACTGTCACCCGGGCGCTGACGTCTTCCTCGTGCAGCACGCTCAGCATCAGGAACCTCGCGGTGGGGAGGGCCTCCGCGAGCCGCCTCATGACAAGACGCTCATGGCCGTGACCGGGCACTTCGGCCTCGCGCCGGATCTGCTCGGAGAGCGCCTCCAGGGCGGCGCCGCCCACGTAGCCGACGGCCAGCGCGCCCCGCTCGGCCATGCGCATCGCGTCCCCGAAGTCGGCCGAATCCGCCATGGCTTCCGCCGCGCCCGCGGCCGTGTCGATGACACGTTCCACGGCGGAACGGTCCTCGCTGACCGCCAGCGCCCGGCCGGACATGGCGTGATAGCGCGTCTTGCCGTCCTTCATCTCGCTGGCATGAACCTGGATGCCTTTATACTGCGAGGTGGCGGTGTCCAGCAGGTCGCCGGTGAGGCGCTGCACCCGCTGGAACTCGTCCACCGCGTCGCGCAGGGCGACCTCGCTCTCGGCCTCGACCACCAGGACGCCCGTTTCGTCGGAGAAGACGGCCAGCGCGGCCTCGCGCCCGAGGAGGCCCATCAGCACGTCTCGGGCGCTCACGTCGTGGGCGCGCTCGAATTCCCGGATCCCCCCCTCGGCCTCCCGTATCTTTTCGGCCAGTTCCGGCATGAACGTCGGGTCCTTCAGATGTGCCAGCAGGGGGCTGTTGGCGAACTCCTCGTAGTGCCTCTCCAGGTCCGTCACCTTCACGACGGCAAGGGCGTCTTGCGGCACGTAGCCCTCAACGGCGGCCTCGGCGCGGAGCGCCGGCAGGCAGAGCGCCGCAGCTATCACGGCCAGCGTCAGCAGTTTCCCGTGGCGTTTCATTGCTCGTTCTCCTCTTGTGGCAGGTGCCTCTCTTCCAGCGGTACGAACCGGCGCAGGGCGGACTCGGCGGACCGAGGCCACCGGGGCAGCGGCACGCGCGCCCGGGCCAGCTCCTCCAGCGGCTCTCGGCCGGCGCTCAGGGCGGCGGCCCCGACGCCGCGCGCGCCCTCGAAGGCCGCCCGAAGCTCCGTGCGGACAGCCTCACCGCAGCGCTCGAGCGCCAGCAGGTCCCCGTTTGCGCCGGGCGGCGGGGGTGTCCCGGGAGAGCGCAGCAAGGCGATAAGCCCACCCGCCGCCACCAGCAGCAGCGCCGCCGCGGCCAGAAGGGCCCGGACCGGGAAGCGCACGACCTTCTCCTCGCGCTCCCGGCGCTCCTTCAGTCGCCGCAGGAACGCCTCGCCGTCCACGCGCTCCTCTTCGGAGCGGAGGTAGCGGCGCACCAGGCCGTCCATCGGATCGCTCTTTCGGGTGTCGTCCCTCATCTCAGCTCTCCCGGCAGCCTCGAGCCCAGGTTCTGCTTCAGGCGCTCGCGTCCCCGATGCACCAGGACGCCGGCGTTGCTGTCGCTGACGTCCAGTGTGGCGGCAATCTGCTTCAGCGTCCGGCCCATGGCCTTCAGCTCGACGGCCGCGCGCTGCATCGGCGGCAGCGCCCTCAGCTCCTGTTCCACGCGGTCCATCAGCTCCCGCTCGACGGCGGCGTCGGCCGGGTCCGGTGCGGCATTGCTCGCCACCTCGTCCGCCAGGGACCAGCCCCGGGCGCTCTCGGCGTCCAGGCTCAGCAGCTCCCGGCGTCGGGTTGTGGCGTTTATGCACGCGTTGGTCACCGATCGGAACACCAGCTTCTCCCCGTCTTCCAGCAGGTCGTAGTCGTCGTGGTCCAGCAGCCTTATCATCACGTCCTGCACCACGTCTTCGGCCCGGTCGGGCCGTTTCAGCAGAGTTCGCGCGTAGGCGACCGCCCGGGGGGCGATCTCCCGTATCCACGCGTCCAGTTTTGCATCCGAACCTGTCAAGCCGTAACTCCGCGCGGTAACGTGTCGGCTACAGACAAGAACACACCCGCCAACGAAATCTTACACGGAAACCGCCGGCGTCCCCAACCGGCGGGCTCACCGCAGAGGACGCAGAGACCGCCGAGAGAGCAGAGAGAGAAGAGAAGGGAAACAGGCAAGAGGTGTAACCACAACGACCACGACGAACGGCACGACATTCAGCCAGGTTAGGGAACCCGGTTCGTCCTCGATCCCCGGGCTACGAAGCCCGGGGGGCGAGGACGATGAAGTTGGGTCGCCTCGGCGGTTGCTGGTCCAAGGCCGCCGTTCCCGCCGAAGGCGGGCAAGCTTTGTGCCTTGGTGCCTTTGTGTGAGAACGGCAGGCATCAGCGGGCAGTGGGGCGTTGCGCCACGGAGCGGCGCGGTGACGGAGGGGCGGGCGCTTCAGCCCCGGTGTCCGGGGTGAGAGCCAAACAAAGCGCCCGGAGGGGCGCGGTGAACGAACGGGCAAGCCGGGCAACGACCGACTGCGCCCCGCCGGGGCGCATCTGTTCTCGGGCGGCTGCACCGGGACTGAAGTCCCGGCCTTCATGACCCGGCCCCTGCCGGGGCCGACGGCGGCGCGGCCGCGCTGCGAATGATGAATCAGGAATGCAGAATCATGAATTCAACGGCAACGGCGGACGGCCGAGCCTCCTTCGTTCGCCGTCCGGCGAACTACGGAGCCCAAGGGACGAGGACGAGCCTCCTCCGCCAAGGCTTCGGAGCCCAGGGGTCGAGGACGATTCAACGTGGGGCGTGCCGGCTATCAACTATCAACCAGCAACTATCAACTGCCTCTCGACGGCGAGCAGGAGCAGGAGCACGAGTGAGAGCACGAGGGCAAGTGAGCATGTCTTTCCGCCCTGCGCCATCTGCGTTCATCGGACTCTATCAGTGTCTAACCCAGTTGTCAGCAGGCAGTGGTCAGTGGTCAGAGAACGACCGAACGGCGACCAGCCGAGGACGACGACGATGTGAGTGCCTGAACCTGCCCTCACGTTGTGCCGTTCGTGGTGGTCGTTGTGGTCGTCGTGGTTAGGCCTTTTGCCTTTCCCGCCGAAGGCGGGCAGGCTCTGCTTGCTCTGCGTTCTCTGCGGTCTCCGCGGTTGAGACCTTTTCCGGGAACCCCCTTGACAGGCTTACTATTGGCGCGTATAGTAAACTATACGGATGAAGAGAGAACGATGAGGGGCGGCTATGGCCGAACAGTGGATCATTCACGTGGACATCGACGCGTTCTTCGCCGCCGTGGAGCAGGTGCTGAACCCCGACCTGCGCGGACGGCCGGTCATCGTGGGCGGGGGTGTCGGGGGGCGCGGCGTCATCGCGTCGGCCTCCTACGAGGCGCGCCCCTACGGCCTGCACGCCGGCATGCCGATGCACAGGGCGCGGGAGCTGTGCCCGGACGGCGTTTACCTGACCGGGCGGCACGAGGAGTACAACCGCTTCAGCGAGCGGGTCTTCGACGTGATGGCTGAGGTGAGCCCGGCGGTCGAGCAGACGTCGCTGGACGAGGCGTGCCTCTCGCTGAAGGGCTGCGAGCGGCTCTACGGGGTGTGGTCGGCGCGGCCGCTGGCCCGGCTGCCGTTCCGGCGCGCGGCCGACGGGGTGTATCACCGTTCGGAGGCCCGGCCGGTGCCGCCCGCCGAGCGCGTGCCGGCGCCGGAGGAGTGCCGCTGGGTGGCGGCCGTGGCGCTGTGGCTGAAGCGGCTGGTGCGGGCGCGCACGGGGCTGGACATCTCCGTGGGCGTGGGCACCAACAAGCTGGTGGCCAAGGTGGCGTCGGACTTCACCCGCCCGGACGGCCTGACGCTGGTGCGCGAGGGGCGCGAGGCGGACTTCATGGCGATGCGCGAGCTGAAGGACATACCCGGCATCGGGCGCGTGACCCGGGAGAAGTTCCGCAAGTGGAACGTGCGGACCGTGGAGGAGGCCCGCCGGCTGCCGGCCGACCTGCTGGAGGACGCCTTCGGCGCGCACCGCGGCCGGGCGCTGCACGAGCTGCTGCGGGGCGAGGGGTCGGTGGAGCCGAGCCCGCCGGACCGGCCGAAGAGCATCAGCCGGGAGACCACCTTCTGGCGGGCGTCCAACGACCCGGAGTTCGTCGAGGCCATGCTGTTCTACCTGACGGAGCGTCTGGGACGGGCGCTGCGGCGGGAGGATATGGAGGGGCGGACGGTGCAGGTGAAGGTCCGTTACGGCGACCGGCTGACCGTACAGTGGTCGCGCTCGCTGGGCGAGCACACCGACCGGGACGAGGCGATCTTCGAGGTGGCGCGCCGGCTGCTGAGGAGGCAGTGGCGGCGCAGCCGGCGGGTGCGGCTGGTGGGCGTCGGCCTGACGGACCTGCGGCGGGCCCGGGCCTTCCAGCACCGGCTGTTCGACGACGAGGCTAACCGCGGCCGGCGCATCGACCGCTGCCTGGACCGGCTGCGGGAGCGGTTCGGGTTCGACGTGGTGCAGCGCGGCCCGGCCATCCGCCTGAGCGAGGAACCGGAGGAAGCCACGGAACTGCCGGACATCTCAGCCATGATGCGCCGCTAACGCCATATTTAACCACGAAGGACACGAAGGACACGAAGAACGGCGAGGATTAACCACAACGGCCCCGCCTGCGGCGGGGCTCACGACGTGAAGGAAGAAACACGGAGGCACTGAGGACACGGAGAACGACGAGAGAACGGGATGACGAGCCCACCCGTCGGATCTTTGTCTTTCCGTCGTGTTCGTCGTGGTCGTTGTGGTTAGCTTTTTGCCGTTCTTCGTGTCCTTCGTGTCCTTCGTGGTGAACAGCTCTGTCGTCAGTCGGCGGTGGCGCCGGATTCGAAGTCTATGCCCGCCTCCTCTTGCCCGAAGAACTCCCGACGCAGGGCCGTCGGCTTGCCGATGGGGCGGGGTTTCTCGATCTCCATGACCACCTTGCCGTCGCGGAAGACCGTGACGTTGCCGGAGGACTCGCTGACGGTGACGGCGACGGCGTCTGTGAGGGCGGTGACGGCGGCGGCGCTCTGGTGCCGGGCGCCCAGGCCGCGGGGCACCTCCACGTCCTCGGCGGCCGTCTCCAGGTGGAGTCCGGCCGCTTCCACCACGCCGTCCTGGCGTATGAGGAAGGCGCCGTCGATGGTGGAAAACTCTTTGACCGTCTCCTGCACCTCCGGGTCCATCAGGTTACGCTCCTCCTCGGAGTAGCCCCGGAAGGGATTGAGGATCATGGGGCGGGAGTGCTGCAGGACCCCCTCGGTGTCGCCGACGACGAAGCAGGTTCCGACGGGTTTGCCCTCGCGCCCTTCGTTGCCCAGCGTGATGGCCATATCCATGATCTGCTCGAGTACGTGGGGTTCCACCCGGCCGGATATCCGGCTGGTGCCGGCGGAGGCGAACATCTCGAACTCCTCCCCCAGTTCCATGAACATGACGGTGTCGAGGACGCCCGTGCCCGCGATGCCGGTCAGGCAGACCACGCTGTCCCCGTATTCGAGACAACCCCGGGAGAGTGCGAGGAGGATGGCCACCTTGAGCTGACCGACGCGGGTGAGCTTCACCTCGGGCACGGGGACCACGGTCGCCCCCGTCTCGGGCTGTTCACCGGCGGCGCGGCGGCTGGCCAGCAGGATCTCGCAGTCTCCGGACGCTTCTACGAAATGGCGCAACGCCTCTTCCTCCGAGAACACGTCGGCATACACGAGTATCGCCGCGGCCCCGGCGTCCCGGGCGAGATCACGGGAGAAGCCCAGAATTTTCTCGGTCACCTTGTTCATGCGGCGCTCCGCCGTCGAGAAGTCGATCGGTTGGCATTCAGCATCCCTTCTGGAGACGGCGGTGTCAACCCTCTCAGGGGCTTTTGACCTTCTGCCGCCATGGCACTACAATCGCCCCCCAAGCGATCCGGCGTCGTCGGGAAGGGAGCCCACCTTGGACCTTCAGAGCGCGGAGCGGGGGCAAGCCCCCGCCACCTATCTCACGTTGCGCAGCCTGCTGCTGGGGTGCGTTATCTGCGGCCTGTTCGGGCTGGCGGGGCCGTACTGGTGTTTCTACCTGATGTCGTCCTCGATGTTCTCCGACTATCACACGGCGGGGGCGACGTTCGCGCTGCTGATGCTGGCGCTGGTGTTCAACGCGGGGCTCGTCTTCGTATGGCGGCGGTTGCGCCTGAGCGGGGGCGAGCTGAGGTTCATCACGGCGATGACGCTGACCAGCGGCTCGATAGTGACCTCCGGCCTGATCGCCTACCTGATACCCGGTATGACCTCGCCCTATTACCACAGCAGCGCGGCGAACCAGCTTGAGGCGCGCGTCTGGCCCCTGCTGGAGGGGTTGCGAATGCAGCACTGGCTCTTCCCGCTCGACCCGGGCGGGGGCAAGATAGCGATCAAGAACTTCTGGATCGGCCTCCCGCGGGGCGAGCCGATACCGTGGGGGCCGTGGATCAGGCCGCTCATCTGGTGGGGCGTTTTCGTGATGGCCATGTTCGCGGTGATGGTGGCCATCATGACCATCATGCGCAAGCAGTGGATCGACCACGAGCACCTGAGCTATCCGATCGCGCAGGTGCCGGCCGAGTTGTGCTCGGCGGCGGAGGACCCGTGGCACCGGAACTCCATCATCCGCAGCCGGGCCTTCTGGATAGGGGCGGGGCTGACGTTCCTTCTTTCCTGCTCGACCGGCCTGCGGCACTACTTCGGCATCTTCCCGCAGCTTCGCATCTCGCACGCGGTCAGTGGACTGGGTCCGATGGACCTTTCGATCAACCTCGGTCCCGTCATAGTGGGATTGGTGTTCCTGATACCGAACCGCGTGGCGTTCAGCGTGTGGTTTCTGGCGCTGCTTTCGTGGGTGCTGCGCTCGTTCATCCGCGCCTACGGTTTCGGCATGCAGGAGTGGATGCTCTACGGGGTGGTGGGGCATCCGGAGCTTCAGCACGTGACCATGGGCTCGATGCTGGTCTTCGCCGGGGGCAGCCTGTGGCTGGCGCGTGCGCACTTGAAGCGGGTGCTGGCGTCCGCGCTGGGGCGCCTGGAAGGTTACGACCGGGGGGAGCCGTCCTCCTACCGGACGGCGGTGCTGACGGTGCTCGTCGGGTCGGCCATCGTGGTGGTCTGGTTCTGCTTCGCGGGCATGAAGCCGTTCTACGCGGTGATACTGCTGGTGCTGACGCTGGTCATCTACTACGGCATGTCGCGCGTCATCGCGCAGTGCGGCCTGCCGGCCATCAACTCGCCCGTGGTGCCCAGCACGTATATGGCCAGCGCGTTCGGCAGCCGCGTGCTGGGGGCGCGCCAGGCGGTGGGGCTGGGGGCGAACCTGACCTGGCACGCGGACCTGCGCAACTCACCGATGTCCGGCGCCGGGCACGGGATGTACCTGACCGGGCGTCGGTCGAAACACCTGTTCTGGGCCATGATGCTGGGGCTGCTGATAAGCTACGTGGTGGCGTCGGTCTGCACGATCTGGCTGGGCTATCGCCACGGGGCGACGGGCCTGCACCAGTGGTACATCAACAATTCGTCGCGGCTGACGTGGCACTGGACGTCCAGCATGGCGCAGGCCAACGCGGACCCCAGCTACGTGGGGCTGGCGTGGATGCTGGTGGGGGCCCTGGTGATGGGGCTGCTGATGCTGGCGCATCGGTCCCTGTTCTGGTGGCCCATCCACCCGGTGGGGTTCCTGACCAACGGCGCGTTCCTCGTGACGGCCTTCTGGTTCTCTATCTTCATGGCGTGGCTCATCAAAGTGGGCGTGGTTTACGTGGGCGGGCAGGGCCTCTACAGGACGGCCCGGCGGTTTTTCATCGGGGTGGTCCTGGGCAACTTCGCGGCGGGCGGCATCTGGGCCGTCATTGACACGCTGGCGGACTCGTCGGGCAACGCCGTGCTCTCTCTTTGAGCTTCGTTTTGTGGGTTCTGGGTTATCGGTCGGAGGGCCACGCTTTGTCGTGGCCGCAAGATGAGGATGAACGAGGTGGACGCGACGGAGCGCGTCCCTCCGAACCGGGGTCGCCGGCGCGCTCCCGTTTGCCCTTATGCACCGGCTGTAGTATAACTCTGAACCCGCTGGGGGAACCCTTTTCGGACGTACCAGGGAGAGCGCAAGTTGAGCAGTCAGACGGAGTCTTTGGACGCCCCCCGCCGCCGTTTCGTCACCCTCCGCAGTGTGGCGTTGGGCGCGGTCATGTCGGCCGTCATCGGCCTGCACGCGCCGTACTGGACGATCTACCTGCAGTCCTCCCGCATGTACGCCGATTACCACACCGGGGGCGCGGCGTTCTGGCTGTTCATGATCCTGCTGCTGAACGTGCCGCTGTTCTTCGTTTGGCGGCGGATGGCGCTGCGGGCGGAGGAGCTGATGGTGGTGGCCGGGATGATGTTCATCAGCGGCTCGATCGCCAGTTCGGGGCTGATAGCGCACTTCGTGCCGACCATCACGTCGGCTTACTACCGCGCCAGCACGGGCAATCGGTGGCACCAGTTGCTCTGGCCCAACCTGAAGGACTGGATGTCGCCGCTGGACCCCAACGGAGGCACGCTGGCCATCAAGAACTTCTGGGAGGGTGTGGGGGAGGAGCCGATTCCGTGGAGGGTCTGGTTCCGGCCGCTGGCCCTCTGGGGCGTGGCGCTGATGGCCATCTTCTCGTGCATGACGGCCATCATGTCGATCATGCGCAAGCAGTGGGTGGACCACGAGCATCTGACTTTCCCCATCGCGCAGGTCCCCGCAGAGCTGTGCGCCGCCGGAGCCGACCCGCTTGATGAAGCGTCCATCTTTCGCAGTAAGGCGTTCTGGCTGGGGGTGGGGCTGACCTTCATGCTGGCCAGCATCGGCGGCATCAGTTTCTACCTGACCGGTGAGCCGATCTTCTTCCGCATCCGTGAGAACATCACGGGCATCGGCCCAATGCCCCTGCGGGTCAATGTGAGCCTGGTCGTCATCGGGCTGGTGTTCCTCATCCCCAACCGAGTTGCTTTCAGCGTGGGCACGCTGGTGCTGTTGGGGTGGGTGGCCAAGTCCTTCGCGCAGTCCTACGGGCTGGGCATGGACGAGTACATGCTCTACGGCGGCGGTGGGGTGCCGGAGCTTCAGTTCTCCGCGATGGGTGCTATGACGATCTTCGTGCTCTCCAGCATGTGGCTGGGACGTGGCCACCTGAAGCGGGTGTTGAGTTGCGCCCTCGGTGTGGGCCACGCCGACTACGACGCGGACGAGCCGACCTCCTACCGGATGGCCCTGCTGACGTTGCTGATCGGGGCGGTGGTGTACGTCTTCTGGCTGAGGCGCGCGGGGCTGGGCGTCTTCTACGGCATCTGTCTGCTGCTGGCCTTCCTGATCATCTACTACGGCATGGCTCGGGTGATCGCGCAGTGCGGGCTTCCTTCGGCCAGCGCTCCCATTCTGCCCAGTACATTCGTGGGGCACCTGTTCGGCGGGGGCACGCTGGGCGGGCAGCAGGCCACGGTGGTGGGCTCGCAGATCTGGCACGCCGACATGCGGAACGGGCCGATGTCCGGCGCGGCGCACGGGATGTACCTGGTGGAGCGCCGCCGGCGGGGACTCTTCTGGGCTCTGCTCCTTGCGCTGCTCATCACCTACGCCGTGGCCAGCGCGTGCACCGTCTGGATAAGCTACCGTCACGCGGCGCTCAACATGGACCACTGGTTTTTCATCAACTCGCCCAACGGGCCGTGGCGGTGGACGGCGAACCTGATCAACCAGAGCCACCAGTTCAGCTTCCGCGGGCTCCTCTGGACCGGAGTCGGGGCGGGCATCATGGCGGCGCTGGTGGCGGCGCAGCGGGCTTTCTTCTGGTGGCCCATCCATCCGGTGGCCTTCCTCATCTGGAACACCCACATGGTCTACAACTTCTGGGTCTCCATCTTCATGGCGTGGGGCGCCAAGGTGGCGGTGGTGAACCTTGGCGGCTACGACGCTTACCGCAAGGGCCGCCGGTTCTGCATCGGCATGGTGCTGGGTTACTTCATCGCGGGCGGTCTCTGGGGCATCATCGACACCATCACCGGGGCCGTCGGGGACAGCGTCTTCTACATCTGACCCACGGGCGGACCGAGTCGGTTGCCTCTCGCATCAGGAATGCCTATATTCAGGGGGCTGTTGCCTGTCTCTGCGCTCGGAAACCGGGAGGCGTCGGTGCGGGAGGGCGGCGAACAGATGCTGGGTGACCCGAGCGCCCGGGGATTCATGAGCCCGCGCGCGCTGGTGGTGGGTAGCCTGCTGGTCGGCCTCTGCGGGGTGGCCGGTCCCTACCTGACGCTCTACCTGCAGTCGTCCCGGATGTTCGCCGACTACCACACGGGCGGGGCGTCCTTCTGCCTGTTCGCGCTGCTCATCCTGTTCAACTTCGGGGTGGGGCTGTTGTTGCCGTGGCTGCGGTTCCGCGCCTCCGAGTTGATGGCGATGGGCGCCATGATGCTGACGGGCGGGGCCATTGTGACGTCGGGGCTGATCGCCTATTTCATCCCGGCCATCTCGTCGGTGTACTACCGGGCCAACCCGTCCAACCAGTGGAAGGACCTGCTGTGGGACGAACTGCCCAACTGGCTGTCGCCGCTGGACCCCAACGGCGCGGCCATCGGCATAAAGAACTTCTGGGAGGGGATTCCGCCGGGAGAGCCGATCCCCTGGGATATCTGGGTGGGCCCGCTGGCGAAATGGGGCATCTTCCTGATGGCGCTGTTCGCCGTGATGGTGGCCATCATGGTCATCATGCGCAAGCAGTGGGTTGACTACGAGCACCTGAGCTTCCCCATCGCGCAGGTGCCGGCCGAGCTGTGCCTTGCGGCGGAGAGCGGTCGGGCGAACAGCATTCTGAAGAGCAAGGCGTTCTGGATAGGGCTGGGCACCACCTTCGCCCTGGCCAGCTCGGGCGCGTTGGGCACCTATTTCGGCAAGTTTCCATTCTTCCGACTCAGGGAGTGGATCGAGTTCGCCCCGGGGCCGTGGCGGCTGCCGATATACCTCGATCTGGTGGTGATGGGGCTGGTCTTTCTCATCCCCAACCGCGTGGCCTTCACGGTGTGGTTCGTGGCGCTGGTCTCGTGGTTCATACGCTCGTTCCTGCAGTCCTACAATCTTGCCCTGCCGAACGCCGAGATGTACAGCGGGGAGATGAACCACGTGGCCATGGGCGCGACGGCCGTCTTCGTGTTCGCCAGCCTCTGGCTCTCGCGCGAACACCTGAAGCGCGCCCTCAGGTGCGCCTTCTGGAAGGGAGAGCGCGGCTACGACGCGGGCGAGCCGTCCTCATACCGCACCGCGTTCGTCGTGGTGTTCGTGGGCGTGATTACGGCGATCGTCTGGCTGCACGTCGCCGGGCTGCCCTGGTACTACGGGTTGCTGCTCATACTCGTCACGCTGGCGGTTTACTACGCCATGGCGCGGGTGGTGGCGCAGTGCGGCCTGCCGGCTGTGAGCCCGCCCATCTCCCCCCATATGTTCGTGGCCAGCCTGTTCGGCAGCGCCTACCTGCCCCGACAGAGCCTGGCGGTGATGGGGATGCACTACGGGTGGCACTTCGACATGCGCAACTCGGCGATGTCCGGCTCGGCCCACGGCATGTACCTGACCGAAAGGCGGCGGAGCGGGCTGTTCTGGGTGCTGCTCTGGTCCCTGCTTGTCGCCTATGTGACGGCGGCCGTAACGGCCGTGTGGGTGAGTTACCGGCACGGCGGGCTGAACATGGACGGCTGGTTCTTCGGCAACTTCCCGCGCATACCGTGGGCGTGGGCGCAGTACGCCATCAATCAGCCGGAGGGGCCGGACGTTGCGCGGATGTTCTGGGCCGGAGGCGGGGCCGTCCTCATGACGCTTCTCATCTGGGCGCAGCGAACGCTGTTCTGGTGGCCCCTGCACCCGGTGGGACTGCTCATCTGCTCCAGCCACATGGTCTATTTCTTCTGGGCGTCCGTCTTCGCCGCGTGGCTGATCAAGGTGCTGGTCATCGCGATCGGCGGTTACACCGCTTTTCGCGTCGCACGGCGGGTGTTCATCGGAATGGTGATGGGCTACTTCGTGGCGGGCGGCTTCTGGTCGATCATCGACGTGCTGACCCAGACCACCGGTGACGCCGTGTTCTACATCTGACCGGGCGGTCCTGCGCTCGAAAGGACGTCCCACCTTTGGTAAGATAACGTTCCTCGCGGTTCCCCGAGACCCCGGTGTTGAGCCATGAAGACACGTAACCTCGCCCCGACGCTTGTGGTTACGGCAGCCCTTCTGTGCATCGGGGCGGCGCAGGCCGAGGCGCCGTTGGCGCGCGTCAACGGCCAGGCCGTCACGCGCGACGACCTCCGCCAGTTCATGCGGCTAAACATGATGGCGGAGGCGGGCCGGCCCGCCGCTCCGGAACAGCTCGCCGCATGGGAGGAGATGGAGAAGCAGAGGAAGGCACAGGCCCTGCAGGCCCTGGTGGACCGCCGGCTACTGGTGGACGCCGCCCGCGAGGCATACCTGACCGGCGAGGAGGCCGAAGCTACCGTCCAGGAATACGCTGCGCAGGAACTGCGCAAGTTCGAAGACCGCGTTGGCTCCCGCCTCCAGGCCCGCCAGATGCTGTTGGAGATGGGCCTGACCGCCGAAGAATTCAAGCAGATGCAGAAGGACAACCTTCTGGTCAGCCGCCTGCTGATGGACAAGGTCTACGACAACATCCAGGTCACGCCCGGCGAGATGCGCCAATACTACCGCGAGCACCGCGAGGAGTTCAGGCACCCCCACCGGCTGCGCTATCGGCAGATACTATTCACCGTGGTGGATGAGGACAGGGTTCCTGCTGTTCGACGCCACGCCGAGAATGCGCTGGCCCGGATACGGGAGGGCGCGGACTTCGCCGAAATGGCGGACGAATACTCCGATGACGCCGAGAACTATCCCGGCGGGCTGCACACGGTGACCATACCGGAGGGGCACCCTGACTGGCGCCCGCCGGCGGTGGAGGGTCTACAGCCCGGGGAGACCTCAAGGGTTCGTCGCGTGCCCGGCGGGCTGGCCATCGTTCGGTTGGAGAGCGTCGAGCCGGCACGCGACCTGTCCTTCGAGGAGGCGCAGCGACAGGTGCGGCAGCAACTGATGGCGCGCAAGCAGGAGGCGGCGCGTGAGCGTTACCTGCGGGAGCTGCGCGAGAGTGGCGGGGTCGAATACACGCCGGCCGCTGCCGAGGAGTTGGGAATAAAGTAGCCCACGCCGCCGGAGCGTTGCCGGGCGTCCGATGCCCTCCAACCGTACATCTTTGTCGGCGGGGCGCCCCCTAACAACAAGCAACTCTCAACTCTTTCTCAACGGCCTTCCGCGCGACAGGAGACGACGGGGGCACGTCGGGGACGGTCGCTTTTCCCGCGCTCAACCGCCTCTTACGGTTCAGCGCACCGGTGATGGCTTCACTCCACACTGCTCAGTAACTCCGATCGCCTATGCACACGACTCAGCAAATCCTGCAGGCGCTGCTGCCCATGGCCCTCGGGCTGGCCCTGCGTCTGGTGGGGCTGTTCGGGGACCGCGAGGGGGTAGTGCTGCGCAGCTTCGTCGTACGCTTCACCGTCCCGCTGTTCGTCTTCTTCTCCGTCTATGGGGCGCGACCCGAGAGCATCGCGGCGCTCGCGCCGATGGCGGGGGCCTTTGTGCTGATGACGGCGCTGCTCTTCGGAGTGGGCTGGCTGGCCAGTCGTCTCGTGAACAGCGCGCCGCGCAAGACCGCCGTGCACGCCTGCATTACGTTCGGCAACTACGGCTGGATGGGTCTGGGCGTGATGGCGGCCATGCTGGGCGAGCCGGGCACGCAACGGGTGGTTTACTTCATCATGCCGTGGTGGCTGGTTTTCTACGGGTTCGGACTGCCCATCGGTTTCATCCACACACGTCGGCAGAAGGAGGGGGTGCCGGTGCGCCGGGCGCTTCTGGTGGCGGCCCCGCCGCTCGCGGCTTTGGCCCTGGGGCTCAGCCTGAACGTGGGCGAGGTCCCGATCCCGGGATTGGTCGAGGAAGTGCTGAGGCCGTTCGCGGACATGACCGTTCCCCTCATCCTCCTTAGTGTCGGCCTGATGCTGGACGTCGGGCGGCTGCATCGCGCCGCCGGGCCGGCCCTGCTGGTGACGGCGGCGACGCTCCTCATAGGGCCGCTGATCGGTTGGGCCGTGGCGGGCCTGTTGGCCCGCGATGCGGTCACACGCAGCACCATCATTCTGGAGGGTGCCATGCCCGTGGCCACGTTGACGCCGATTCTTGAGGAGAATTACGCCATGGACAAGGACCTGGTGAGCACGGCCATTGTCCTGAGCACGGCCCTCTCCATAGTGACCATCCCGGTGGTGGCGGCGCTCGTCATCCCGTAGCGGCCTGCCGCCACGCTCGCAGGCGCGTGGTGTTGGGAGGCGGCGGCCAGCTCGGGATCGACCCTTTTGGAGGTTGCGGACGGTTACCGGTGAGCGCCCGGCTCGCAGCAAGCAGCCCGCTGGCGCGAGCTTTCACAGCCGGGGCGGCTGTGCCACATCCGTGCCGCGCCCTATGCGGGCATCGTGGTCGGGGGGCGGTCACATCGGCGTCGTGCCCGTCGTGTCGTTGTGGTTCAGCCTGACGGGTGCGTGGAGGCGTCTCAGGCCCGCTGCGGCGGGTTCGGGTCGTCCTGCCAGCCCTCCATCAGCTCGATGCGGTTCCCCTCGGGGTCGCTGAAGAAGCAGACCTTCAGTCCGGGCACCTGTTCGCCGCAGTCGATGATGGGGTCGGTCCGGACGCCGGCCGCGTTAAGCGCCTCCACCTTCTGCTCAATGTCGGCGACCTGCAGGCAGAGGTGCTTGAAGCCCACCGGCTGCTCGCCGCCGGAGGCGTCACGGGCGTCCGACTGGAACAACTCCATGCGCACGTCGCCCAGCCGCAGCATGACGAACTCGTCCGGCTTCCCCGCGTTGAAGACGCGGGCTCTTTCGAAGCCGAACACGTCGGAGTAGGAGGCTTCCTGGGCTGCGCGATCGCGGCAGTTGAGGGCTACGTGCTGGACGGTGGCGGCCATGGCTGTCCTTCCGGCTCTCGGATGACGGGCAGTGGGCAGACGCACCGGAGTCTATGCTCGCGTGGACGGCCCGTCAA
>JAWODG010000132.1:0-3314 GCA_046483385.1 Candidatus Brocadiia bacterium
GCGGCGGGACTTGCGGTGTCCGTTCGGCTGCCGAAAACACCACCGCCGGCAAAGTTCCAACCAACGTAGCGCGGCGTACTATCGAACGGCCGCCGGGAAGCGCAAGAAGAAACGGCTCAACGGCCGCCGGCAACTCGAGCCCGGCACGGCCGACCGTCCCCCGCAGCCGGCACTCGCTCCGCAGGTCACGCTACCCAGCTCGCCGACAAGCCCGCCTAGCCAGCCCAGCCCGCCCGACCAGCACCCCAGCCTGCCCGCCAGCGGCGCAACGCTGGAAGCGGAACTGCGGTTGGACGGCGTGGTGCTCCGCGAGTCGAGCCTGGCCCGTTCGCCCATGCTGCCCTACGTGCGGATGGTCGTGAGCCTGATCGACGGGGTCGAACTGACGTGCGGCGACGTGGTCCGGCTGCTGCGGCGAACTATGAGACAACACAGCTTCGGCGCCTCCGGCAGGATCGACTATCTTCTGGGTTTTCTGCATCGGCACCCACCTTAGGAGACGCCGGATGAGTGAAAGCGTGGAACTTTCGACCTTGGATCTGCGGTATGAGGGGCACCGGCTGCGGGACGACGCCCGGGAAGCGCGCCTGTTGGCGTCGATTGTCGAGCGTGGCATCGAAGAACCGCTTGAAGGGGTGGACCCGTCGGCGGACTGCCGGTTCCTGCTGAACGGTTTCAAGCGTTACCGCTGTGCGAAGAAGCTGGGACTCGGTTGCGTACCCTACAGGTCTTTGGGCCAGGACGAGGCCGCGGGCATCCTGAACCTGATGCGGGTGTCCACGGACAAGGCGTTGGGGATTCTCGAGCAGGCCCGGTTCGTCGTCGATCTGCTGTCGGTCCACGGCATGAGCGTGGCGGAAGTGGCCGAGGCGCTCTCGCGGAGCAAGGGCTGGGTGAGCATGCGTCGGAGGCTTCTGGAGGAGATGACCCCGGCGATGGAAGCAGCCCTCTTCCGAGGGGTCGTTCCCGTCTACGCCTACATGTACACGCTGCGGCCGTTCATGCGCATGAACGGGGTCTCCGTCGAACAGATCGAGCGGTTCCTCCACGCCGTCGGGGGCAAGCGGCTGAGCGTGCGCGACGTCGAGCTTCTCGCCCACGGCTACTTCCGGGGCCCGGCGTCCCTGCGGGAAGCGATCGACGGCGGGCGTTTGGGCTGGTCGCTCGATCAGATGAAGCGCGCTCCGTCGGAAGGGGGCGGCTGCAACCCGTTCGAGCACGCGCTGCTGGGCGACTTGCAGCGGGTGCAGAAGTTGATGCAGCGGGTGATGGCCCACTGCGACGACCGGCGTCTGAGCAGCCGGGCCTTTTACGCGCAGGCGAACCTCTTGATTGGTGGCCTGCTGAGCACGTTCGAACCTTTTTACGAAAGGATGAAGGAGTTTTATGATCGATCCGGACACGCGTCATGCCATGTACCAGTTGCATCGGGCCGGGATGCCACTGCGCGAGATCTGCCGGCAATTCCGAGTCAGCCGCAACGCGGTGCGGGCGGTCATCCGCCAGGAGGGGGCCATGCCCCAGACGGTGCGGAGGGACAAGATCCACGTCGATCCGGACGTGCTCCGGCGGCTCTACCATGAGTGCGACGGCTGGGTCCAACGCATTCACGAGAAGCTGGTGGAGGAAGAGGGGATCGACCTGGGCTACTCCACGCTGACGCGCCTGGTGCGCGAGTTGGGCCTGGGCAAGCCCCGCAACGCCCGCTGCGACCGCGTGCCCGACGAGCCGGGCGTCGAGATGCAGCACGACACGACGGTGTACCGGGTGAAGCTGGCGGGCCAGATCGTCAAAGTGATCGCCAGCCTGCTGTACCTGCGGTACTCGAAGCGGCGGTACTTGAAGTTCTACCGGGCGTTCAACCGGTTCGCCATGAAGTGCTTCCTGCACGAGGCGTTGATGTTCTGGGGCCGGGCGGCGGGGCGGTGCGTGATCGACAACACGAACCTGGCGCGTCTGCGGGGCAGCGGCAAGCAGGCGGTGATCGTGCCGGAAATGGCCGCCTTCGCCGCACGGTACGGCTTCACGTTCGTTTGTCATGCCATCGGCCACGCCAATCGAAAGGCGGGCGAGGAACGGAGTTTTTGGACGGTCGAGACCAACTTCTTGCCCGGCCGCACCTTCGAGAGCCTCGAGGACCTCAACCGGCAGGCGCTGGAGTGGGCCACGGTGCGTATGGACCACCGGCCGGTGAGCAAGACGGGCTTGATCCCCGCCAAGGCCTTCGAGCACGAGTGCAGCTACCTGACCGAACTGCCCGCCCAACTCCCGGCGCCCTACTGCGCCCACGAACGGGGCATCGATCCGTACGGATACGTTGCGTTCGGGGGGAACTACTACTGGGTGCCGGGCAGTGGGCGGGGCGACGTCAAGGTGCTGCAATACGCCGACCGCGTGAAGATCTACCAGCAGCGGACCTGCGCGGCCGAGTACCCGCTGCCAGCCGACGGAGTCAAAAACGCGCGGTTCAGCCCCGATGGGCAGCCTCTGCCGCGGTACCAGCCGAAGCACCGCAAGCACGGCTCCCAGCAGGAGGAGCAGCGGCTGCGCGACCTGGGGCCCGAGGTGGCGGCCTACGTCGATTACGCCCTGAAGACGCTCGGCCTCCAGCGGCATCGCTTCGTGCGAGGGCTGTTCGCGTTGTCGCGCAAGGTGACCCCGGCGGTGTTCGTTGCGGCCCTCGACCGGGCGCTCCGCTATCGCGTGGTGCAACTGGAGACGCTCGAACGCATCGCGTGGCTGTGTATGAGTCAGGGCCAACAGCCGCTGCCTTACGTGGCCACCGACGAGAGCTTCCGCGAGCATCCGGCCTATCAGGAAGGCTTTCTGACCGACGAGCCGGACCTGTCGATCTATGCGGACCCCACGGTTGGCGAGGACGCACCCGCCGACTCGCCGGGCGGCATAACCGACACGGCAAACAACGGCACCGACTCGGCCGGCGGCGTCATGGACCCACCCGGCGGCACGACCAACCCACCGGCCGGCGCCACGGGAGAACCGGAAAGCGAGGACCATGATGGATGAATCATTGCAAGAAATCCTGAAGTACCTGCGTCTCGGGGGCCTACTGGCCCATTGGGACGAGTGGCTGGCCAAGGCCCGGCGAGGGCGTTTCTCGCACGAGCGGCTCTTGAAATACGTGCTCGAGGCGGAATACGCGGCCAAGAGCGACAACGCCCGGCTGCTGCGTCGCAAGCGGGCCCGCATCCCCGAACCGCTGGAGATCGAGACGTTCCCCTTCACCCGCCAGCCGAAGCTGGACCGCAAGCGGATCCTGTCGTTGTACGACGCCTTCGACTACATGACCCACC
>JAWODG010000153.1:0-47420 GCA_046483385.1 Candidatus Brocadiia bacterium
CGGGCCAATCACGGAGAAAGGGCCTACTACCTGGCTGAATCCGGTTACCGCTACGCCCTCTCCGTTTACAGGGATGAGTCCGGTAACAAAGTTGATGCCCTTGAAAGCTTGAATACCCGGCCAACTGCAGGGAATGTCTGCTCAGACCTGCTTCGACTCCGCTCTTCAGCCCCCCGCCGCTGGACGGTAAACACTTACGGCAGATGATTAGAACGGAACCCGTCACTCACAGGCTTCTCGGCAGCGTCAACCTCAGGTGCCTTCCCGATGGCGGCAACCTGGAGTGCTGCCTCGGCGACCAAGGCGCCATCGGGATAGGCGCATGGGATGACGATCTGTTCGTCGGATCGCTCTGGTTCCACAAGCTGGATGATGATCTGACCAGTCCGTATGCCCCGCCGTGGTCGGGGTACAACAGCGCGAACATCGAGAGCCTGAAGGCAAGGAAGGCGCGATCCGATCTGCCGGCGGGTCCAGTCCTTGGGCTCGACTGCTTCCATGTCGGCCGGCTCATCGAGAACGGTCCGGACGGCGAGCCCGACCGGAGGTACCTCGGCAGGGGGATTGGCACACGTCTGCTCGAAGCGGCGATCGCCTATGCCGGGGAGAACGGCTACGCGGCCGTCCTGGGCGGAGGGGGACCGGACCGGATCCGGAGCTACAACCACTGGGCCGGCTCGCTGCCCGGGCGCGTGCCGCTGCGCCATGGCTTCCGGTGCACGGACAAGCGACCGTTCCTCGTGGACGGGGAGAGGAACATCGACTGTCCGCCTTTCGTCTACGACGAGATGGAGGATGCCGGGATCGAGCAGGACTACGTGATTGAGGCCGTCCTCGATCTTGCGTAGCGTCCCGCGTAACACGGGGCGTCGAACCATCGGGTTCAGCCATGGGGCACAGGCCGCGCGGCGTACATGCTCATCCTTGAGGGGCGGGACAGGTCCGAGACCGGCTATGCCGGCGGCGGCTGCACCGGCGGCAACGTGGACCGCCCCGCATCCCACCCAGGGCTTGACTCGGTTGAGCAAGACGAGTACACATAGCGGGGGAGCTGCCGAGGCCGATCCATGAACCGGAGGTGGTGGTTGACAGACGCGGGTTGAGAGCTGAGAGGGCGTAAAGGCCGAGGCCGGGCCACCTGTCCGCACGGTCGCGGACGAGGGCGGGTGCGAGATCGAGGACGATCGGTAGTCCCGGCGTTCTCCGCGGCCTCTGCGGTGCGTCCGTGTCCGCGTTGACCGATTTGGGCGGCGGTGACCGGTTTGGGCGCCCCTGACCGATTTGGCGGCCGATTACGAAACGAATCCATCTGCCACACTAACTGCTGTACACGCAAGACTTGCGGGATGCAATCGGTAGTGTCCGGGCATGAGGAGAGACGTGAACGAGACTGCATACGAGCAATGCCACAGGGACCGCCTCCTTCGCCACGGGCGGGACTACGCCCGGGCATTCCAGGACCACGAGCTGGTCACGGGCATCATCGCGGGAGGATCGCTGGCGCACGGGGGCACCGACCGGGAGTCCGACGTTGACCTGCTCGTCATGGTCGAGCAACTCCCGGACGTCGAGACCAGGGCCGCGTGGCTCGCGGCGATCACGGGCAAGCCGTGCGAATCGACGTTACTCTCCGGCACCGAGGAACGCAAGTGGGATGAGTTTCACGGCCCGAAGGATGATCCCGAGCAATGGATGGGAACCGGAGGCGGGCTGTTCTACTTCACGGAGGCCGAGATCGACCGCGACCTGAACCGCGTCGGCGAGCTTCTCACGGGTTTCATAGGCAGGGACGAGCTCCAGCGGCCGAGCCACATCGAGGAGTACCTGGCCGATCTGGCGCACGGCATCGTGCTCTACGACCCACGCGGCTTCGTCGCCGGGTGTCAGGAGAGGCTGGCGGACTTCCCGGAGGACGCCCGGCGCGAGCTGATCAACTACCACTGGATGCGGACCGAGATCGCCATCAACGAGGACCTCCAACGTGCACTCTGGCGCGACGACCTCGTCCACGCCTACGACCGACGGGTGGAAGGCGTCCGCCACCTGATCCGCATGCTCTTCGCGATGAATCGTCGCTACTTCCGGAAGGCAAAGGGGCTGGACCGGGTCTTCTCTCAATTCTCAGCGTGTCCGGCGGAGGCGTGGCACAGACTGGTGGGGGGTCTGCGTGAGCCCGATCCCATGAAGGGCGCCGCCACCGTCATGACGCTTGCGGGGGAGGCCATCCGGCTCATAGAGCCGCCCGAGGCCCTGGAGAGGCGAGACCACTGGCTGTGGGTGTGTGATGAATGGACGAGGAACCATGGGGACGGCGAACAGAGCCGTCGAGGCGACGGTTGACAGGACGGCTCCGCCTAACTTCTGGACCTGGTTGCCCGTTGGTGTTAGTGTGAGGGATGTGGCGACGGCGGGGGCTTGCCGGCGCATGGGGCTTCGCGGAGGAGCGGGGCTGAACTCGGCCGATGCGCCCGCATCGGCCAACCAGAGAGGGGGCGATTATGGACACGGGATACACGTACAACCGCCTTTCCAGGGAAGACGCAGCGTTGCTGCTGGTGGACCATCAGTCGGGTCTTATCTCGCTCGTGCAGGACTTCTCGCCCGGCGAGTTCAAGAACAACGTGCTGGCGCTGGCGGATGCCGGCGCGTACTTCGAACTGCCGACGGTCCTGACCACCAGCTTCGAAGACGGGCCGAACGGCCCGCTGGTGCCCGAACTCAAGGAGACGTTCCCGGACGCGCCGTGCATCGCGCGCCCCGGGCAGATCAACGCGTGGGACAACGAGGACTTCGTCCGGGCCGTGGAGGAGACGGGACGCAACCAGCTCATCATAGCGGGCGTGGTGACGGAGGTCTGCGTCGCCTTCCCGGCGCTCTCCGCGGTTGAGGAGGGCTACGAGGTGTTCGTCATCACGGACGCCTCCGGCACGTTCAACGAGGTCACCCGTCACAGCGCGTGGCTGCGGATGCAGGCGGCCGGGGTGGAGTTGATGAACTGGTTCGCGATGGCGTGCGAGCTTCATCGGGACTGGCGCAACGACGTGGAGGGTCTGGGCGCGCTGCTGTCGGACCACATCCCCAACTACCGCAACCTGATGACGAGCTACTCCGCCCGGAGCCAGTAGCGCCCGACAGGATGGACCGGGGACATTCTGCACTTGTTGAGGCCGCCCGGGCCGTCCGGAAGTTGCCCGGCTCCCGCCCGGCGCGCGGCACGGTGCGTTGTCGCAGGTACGCTGTCCGCTGCCGTCCGCTCTTGCCTTCGCGACCTGTTCGACGCGACACTGCGTCCCCGGCGGAACTTGCGGTGGGGACACTGTGCGCCGGGGGGTTGCGTTTGCGCACGGGCTGCCGCTATGATTGCAGTGACATTACGACCGGTGATCGAACCCTTTGCAGCATGAGCTACTTCACAGCAGCGCTCGCCCCTTTTTTGAGGCCGGTCGAGCGGCGATGCAGCGTGTGTGCCAGTCAAGCGCCAGGCCGGGGAACAGCCAGATGACCGATGAGGAAAGCACTCGCGAATATGAAGCGCGGTCGCGCTACCAGGACCCCGAGACCGCCCGTGAATACGATCGCGCCCGTTTCCGAGGCGACCGCAAGCGGGAGCGCAAGGACGCCGCCACCAAGAGGGCGGTCATGGAGGCTCTTCGTCGGCTCGGCGACGTCGGGACTGTGCTGGACGTGCCGTGCGGGACCGGGCGGATGACGCGGCTCCTGATGGAGGAGGGGTTCTCTTACACGGGGACGGACGTTTCGGCGGAGATGATGCGGGTGGCCCGCTCCAAGCTCGAGGAGCCCGGAAAGGTGCGTCTGGTGCAGGCGGATGCCGCGGCCCTGCCGTTTCCGGATGGGACCTTCGATTGCGTCGTGACCGTCCGTTTCCTGAATCTTATTCCCTCCGAGGCGCGGGTGCGTATTTTGAAGGAATTCCACCGGGTCTCGAACGGGCACATGGTGGCGGTCGCCACGCACCTTGGGCCGGACAGTTCACTCCGGCGCCGGCTTCGTGCATTGGTCCCCGGGCTGGCGGCGGAACCGGAGGGAGAGGAGTCGCCGCGGTTGTCCATGTACCGGGACATCCGCCGGGCCGGCTGGGAAGAGCACTTCGAGGTGCCCTACAAATACGCATTGCTGTCGAGGGCCCGGGCGGTCTGCGTGTTCCGCAAGGCGTCGGCACAGTGAACTGAGGCGCCCGGTCTCGGCGCCACCGGCTCGGGCAGGGTGCGTCGGGACCGTACGGAGCGAGCCGGATTGCTGTTCCCGGACCGCAGAGCCAACGTCTGCGCGTATGCTAACCGCGGTGACAGGGGGGAAGAGTGACGACGGAGCGAACACCCGAAGGTTCCGCCTTCGTGTGGTCTCTGAGGCTCGCCGTGGCTGCGGTGCTGCTGGCGTCTCTTCTGCTTTCTGGATCTTGCGATCGATCGAGGTCTGAGAGAGGGAACGTGCGGTGGATCGTCCCTTCCGCGGCCGGGGGAGGGTACGACACGCTCTCGCGGCTGATCGAACCTTTCTACGAGAAAGCCCTCGGGGTCGATATCCGCATAGAGAACATCTCCGGCGCCGCGACGCTGGTCGGCGCGCAGGCGCTGGCGCGGGCCGAAGCTGACGGGCGGACCGTCGGGGTCCTGAACGCGCCCGCTGTGCTGACGATGGGTATGACGAGCAAGGAGAACGTGCCGGACTTGCTTGAGGACTTCTCAATACTGGCCCGGGTCATGGGCAGCGAGCAGGTATTGGCTACGGCGGGCGGCTCTTCTCTCCGCAGCATCGAGGACGTGCTGGCCGAGGCGGAGAAACGCCCTGTACTGTGCGGGCTGACCGAAGTGGGAGGCACGAATTTCGTCAGTATTGCCACCACAGAGCGACTGCTGGGCCTGAACCTCGAATACGTCACCGGCTACCGGTCTTCGGCGCAGGTCACGCTGGCTGCGCTCCGGGGCGAGGTTGATCTCATCTGTGGCACGTTCTCGAGCCGGCTGGATTCCATCGAGCAGGGCGATCTGCGGCCAGTCCTGCAGTTGACCTCGGCGCCCATCAGTGATCATTCTTCGCTGGAGGGCGTACCGCTGCTCGGCGGTCCGACGGGCCTGGCGGCGCGGCGCGCGGAGACGTTGGGTCGGGACCCGGACGAGGCGGTCGCGCTGGCGCAGGCGCTGGATCGCGTCTGCGGCATGGGCCGCGTCGTGGCTGCCCCGGGCGGCCTGTCAGCCGAGGCCTACGACCGTTTGGAAGGGGGGCTGAGCCGAGCTTTGAGCGATCCCGAGTTCCAGCGGTCCGCCGCGCGCGTCGGCTATCCGGTCCGGCCGGTACGGGGCGAGCGCGCCCGGGCGGAACTCCGGGACGCCGTCTTCGGCGCGCGTCGGCTGGCGCCGGTGGTCAACGCTGCCCTCGAGAGGGTCCGCAATCGATAGATGCTGCCCCCCATCATAGAGTCGGCCGTAGAGGGCCTGCTGCTGGTCTTCTCCTGGCCCAACATCCTGTATCCCGTCGTCGGCACGCTGCTGACGATGGGTTTCGCGTTCATGCCGGGCCTGGGCGGCACGACGCTGATGGCCCTCCTCATACCCCTGACCTTCAACTGGGAACCGCTTCCAACGGTGCTGCTGTTCGGAGCGCTGATGGGCGGCTCCACCTTCATGGGGTCGGTCACGGCAATACTGTTCAACGTGCCCGGTGCGACGCCGAACGCCGCCACCATGCTGGACGGGCACCCGATGGCGCGTCAGGGGCACGCCAGAACGGCCATCGGGAGCGCCGCCACTTCCTCGGCGCTCGGCTCGACTTTCGGCATCCTGGTGCTGGTGCTCACGATGCCGCTGCTGAGGCGAGCGATTCTGGCCTTCGGGCCGGCGGAGTTCGTGATGCTGGCCGTCTGGGGGCTGACCACCGTCGCCGTGGTTTCCCGCGGCTCGACACTGAAGGGCCTGGCGGCGGGCGGCCTGGGCCTCGTAATGGCAACGGTGGGTGCGGACGCGCGGACGGCCGAACTCCGTTACACGTTCGGCAGCCTCTACCTGGTTGACGGGCTGAGCCTGATCCCCGTGGCGGTGGGGCTGTTCGCCCTGGCCGAGACTATTGACCTGATGGTCACCGGGCGGCGTACGATCAGCGGCAAGACGCGGCTGGAGGAGCTTGGCGGCAGCCTGCGGGAGGGTGTCAGGGAGAGCCTGCGCAACGTGGGGTTGCTGCTGCGCTGCTCCGTGATCGGCACGCTCATCGGCATCATCCCCGGCACGGGCGGGACGGTGGCGAGCTTCGTGGCCTACGGTCACGCGGCCCGCTCCGGCCGCGGCGAGGGGCCGGAGTTCGGAGAGGGTAACGTTCGTGGCGTCATCGCGCCGGAGGCGGCCAACGACGCGAAGGACGGCGGATCCCTGCTGCCGACGCTGGCGTTCGGCATTCCGGGCAGCACGGGCACCGCGCTCCTGCTGGTCGCCCTGACCGTGCACGGTCTCGTCCCCGGCCGTCAGCTCGTGACCGACAACCTCAGCCTGGTCTTCGCGCTCATCTGGTCGCTCTTTCTGGCCAACTGGATAACGTCGCTGCTCGGGGTGGCGGCGGTCAATCCGCTGGCCCGGCTCACGGTGCTGCGCACCCGGCTGCTGGTGCCGGTCATCCTCATGCTGGCCTCCGCCGGGGCGTGCGCCTATCGCGGACGGGTCGCGGACATCTACCTTGCGTTCGCCTGCGGCATCGTCGGCTACCTGATGAAGAAGCACGACTGGCCGCGCATCCCGGTGATCATCGCGCTCGTGCTCGGCCCGCTGTTCGAGGCCAACTTCCACATCACGCTCAGGCTGCACCGCCTGGGGCGGGTCAGCTTCTGGCACCGTCCCATCGCCATGCTGCTGCTGGCCCTGACGGTGTTTAGCCTTCTGGCGCCGCTCTGGCGCCGGTGGCTCGGCCGGATGCTCAGGGAGGAAGGATGAAGGCCATCGAGGGCACACTCTTCACGTTGATGCTCGCCGTGCTCGCGGCCGCACTCATCTGCGCGTCTCTCTTGCTGAGCGGTCCCGCCCGGCTGGTGCCGCTGACCGTGCTGGTAGTGACGCTCATCTTGCTCGGCCTGCAACTGCTGCTGGACCTGGCGCCGCGGCTGGCGAAGGTCTGGGGACGCCTATTCCCGATGGACCTGTTCGGCATCCAGCGCTTCATGCGAGCGACCGCGCGGCAAGCCGGGGGTGCCAAACGTTCCCCCGAGCGGGAGCGGGCCAGTCTGGCGTGGGTGTTGGGGTTTGTCGCCCTGGTTTTGCTGCTGGGCCTGGCCCCGGCCGTCCCGGTCTTCGCCTTTGCCTACCTGCGGTGGGGGGCCGGGGAGCGCTCCTTGCTCTCCTTCGCGATGAGCGCGGGCCTGTGGGCCGTGCTGCACGGAGTGTTCGTAGCCCTGCTCGGCCTGCACCTCTACGGCGGTGTCGTGTGGTAGGGCCGCTGACGCGGTCTGCGGCTCTGTGAAGGAGGGCCAGCACAACGAACGTTTGACAGCGCGTTGACGGCGGCAGAGAATCGGATTGCAGCGGGATAGGGCCGGGGCGACAGACCCACTGACTTTGCGATATCAGAACGAAGAGGAGATTCTCATGACCAAACGAACGTTGGCAGTGGCGGTTCTGGGTGTGATTGCTTTCTGTTTCGGAGGGGCTTTGGTCCTGGCACAGGGCGGGGAGACACAGGAGAGGGGACTGGTCTCGCTGCCTGAGCCGCAGACCGAGGGCGGGCGGCCGCTGATGCAGGTACTGAAGGACAGGAAGTCCACGCGTTCCGTCAGCTCGCGACCGTTGCCGGAGCAGGAGCTTTCCAACCTGCTGTGGGCCGCGTGGGGGGTGAACCGGCCGGAGTCGGGCAAGCGCACCGCGCCCTCTGCGGTGAACTGGCAGGAGATCGACATCTACGTGGCGAAGGCCGACGGGCTCTACCTGTTTGATGCGAACGCGCACGCCCTGAAACTGGTGAATCCCGACGATGTGCGCGACCTGACAGGCCGGCAGGGATTCGTGAGCACGGCGCCGCTCAACCTCGTGTACGTGGCCGACTACGCGCGGATGGGACGAGGGTCGCAGAACGACAAGGACTTCTACTCGGCCGCCGACACCGGGTTCATCAGCCAGAACGTCTATCTCTACTGCGCCTCCGAGGGGCTGGCCACAGTCGTGCGCGCGATGATTCCGAGGGACCGGCTGGCCGAGGCGATGGACCTCCGACCGGAACAGAAAATCATCCTCGCCCAGACGGTGGGCTACCCGCGGTAAAAGGAGGAGCTGCCGTGGTCCGGGCGGTGTTCTGGGGGATCGGCGGACGTCAGGCTTTGCTCAGCAGCGCCATCCAGGGGCCCTCGCCGGGGGCCGACAGGATGCAGCGTTCCCCGGCTGCGGCTGTGGATTCGTGGCTCCATCCCTCGCCGTCGGTCCCGAGCCACTTGACCTTGAACCGGCCGGCGGCGTCGGAGAGATCGAGGGTGGCCCGGCCGCCGTCGGTGAAGTAGATGCCGTAGCGCTTGCCGGGCCGCGCCAGGCAGTAGGCCGAGTCCGGGGCACGGTCGGACAGGAGGTCGTTCCGGGGTGCGCAGTCGAACGGGTGGAGTTCGTCCGTAAAGAGCCGCAACGAGCGGATGCAGTTGCGCGCGGTCGGACCGAGTCCCAGGCCCGAGTTGGGGCGGTGGAAGCGGGCCGAGGCGCATCCGCCCCATATGATGCGGAAGAACCGCCGAACGGCGGCATCGGCGTCGCCGAAGCTCCGCTTTCCTGTCTCGTCGCTGCCATAGACCTTGACGTTGTTGATCGGCCGCGGACCGGTCGTCTGTTCTATGCGGGAGCGCCAGAGCTGGATGTTGTCCCAGTGCTCCTGCCCGGCGCCGCCCAGGCTCCAGTTGTTGTTCTGGGATATCTCCGCGTAGGAGAAGTCCTCCGGGGCGCCTATCATCGCCTCGACGCTGCCCTCGGGCCCATGCTGCATGTCGGTAACCTCAACGCGCGTGCCCCGGAGGGCCGCCTGTCTTCTGATCCTTCGGGCCCAGTGGCGTTCCCACTCGATGCCCGCCCAGCCCTCGTTGGTGATGTTGTAGAGAACGTGGTCGAACTCCAGCGAGACCGACAGTATCTTGTCGACGAACTTCTCCTGGTAGGGCAGCAGAAGGGCGTTGCGCTCCTTGACGGAGGCGAAGAACGCACGCGGGCCGTCCACGCCGGACGCCTCCAGCCCTATCTGGTTATGCCGGGGGTTCCAGGGGTGTGAGTCCCACTGCGTTCCGCTGAAGTCGTGCTGGTCCCAGAGAGTCAGTTGCACGATGATCTCGCGCTTTTGCGTCTCCCGCAGGAAGAACTCCAGCCGGTCCATGTATTCCCGGTTGAACAGATGCAGCCAGTAGCTCTCGCCCTTTCTGTCAAAGGGGTAGACGTCTCCCTCGTCCCGGTCCGACATCGTGTTGCGCAGGTAGTTGCCGCCGCACTCGACAAGCCGGTCCAGGTGGGAGGTCAGCCGCTCGCCGGTCCACTGGAACAGGTTGTCCTCGTCGCTGCCACCCAGCAGCAGCACGGGCTTGCCCTTGTATTGCCAGTACCACGGGGCCTGCTTGCACGGCTGTATGCGGCGCTCTTCGCCGTCCATGTCGCTCGCCTCTCGATCATCGGGGTTTTGGGTGCCCTCATGGTGTGGGCGAGCCATAAGGCTACCACTGCGAGCCCTTCCGCTCAAGTCTGACGGTAACACTGCGGGGAAGAGGACCCTCCGCTCCGGCAGGGCGGTCGAGGACGGCGCCGTGCAGCCGGTGGGCCGTAGCACCTGCTCCGGTACACGCATGAGCTTGCAGGGCTACCGACCCGAGGTTATCTTGGCGGGCGGCGGTTCGTCAACGCCGCCATCGCGCTTTGCCGCGGACCGGCTATGGAAGGAGGGGTCGGAAGTTGGGGGATTTCGAGGAAGACTCTCAGCCCCGATGGAAGCCGGCGGCGCGCAAGGTGCTGCCGTCCGTTGCGGTAGGGGCGACGGCGCTGGCAATCCTCTACGTAGCCAGCCGCTATAATTATCTGCTGTTCCACGGACTGGGCGAGGGCTTCTCCATTGCCGTCGCGTGCGGCGTGTTCATGCTGGCGTGGAACTCGCGACATCTCCTCGACAACGACTATCTGCTCCTTCTGGGAATCGCCTACGCCTTCGTCGCTTCCATCGATCTGCTGCACACCCTCGCTTACTCCGGGATGGGCGTATTCCCCGCCTACGGCACAAACCTGCCGACGCAGCTCTGGATAGGCGCTCGCTATCTTGAGGCGGTCACTTTGCTGATCGCGCCCCTGGCTCTGAAGATCCGGCTGCGGCCCCGGCTGACGGTCGGCGCCTACGCTGTGGCCACCGGGCTTTTGGTCGCGGCGGTATTCGCGGGGCTCTTCCCGGATTGCTTTGTCGAAGGGGAGGGGCTGACTCCGTTCAAGATCGCGAGCGAGTACGTGATCATGGGCCTCCTTGTGGGCGCCGGCGTGTTGCTTTACCGGAACCGCTCGGCCTTCGATCCCGGCGTTCTCTGGCTGCTGCTGGCGTCCATTGGGCTGACGATTGTTTCGGAGTTGTCCTTCACGCTGTATGCCGACCCGTACAGCTTCTTCAACCTGGTGGGGCACTTCCTGAAGTTCGTGTCCTTCTATCTCATCTACAAGGCCGTCATCGTGACGGGTCTGGCGCGGCCGTACGATCTTCTCTACCGGCGCCTGCACGAGAGCGAGCGGCGCTACCGCCGGTTGTTCGACAACATGACCGAGGGGTTCGCCCTGCACGAGGTGATCACCGACGAGGACGGCCGGCCGTGCGACTACCGGTTCCTGGACGTGAACCCGGCGTTCGAGCGCCTGACCGGTCTCAAGCGGAAAGAGGTGGTGGGGCGCCGTGTTCTGGACGTGCTCCCCGAAACGGAGAACAGATGGATCGAGGCTTTCGGGGAAGTGGCGCTGACGGGTGAGTCGGTCCATTTCGAGGATTACTCCGGTGAGCTGGACCGTTTTTACAGGGTTTTCGCCTACCAGCCGGCGCCTCGTCAGTTCGCGGTGGTTTTCTCCGACATCACCGAACAGCGAGAGACTCGTCTGGCATTGCGGGAGAGCGAGGAGCGACTGCGAGCCCTGGTGGACAACCTGCCCTTCGAGGTCTGGGCCATGGATGCACAGGGCCGGTACATCGTGCAGAACCAGGTTTGCGAAGAGGCATGGGGGAAGATCGTCGGGAAGAGGGCGCAGGATGTCGCGCCTTCCCCTGAGATCCGGGAGCAATGGGGGAGCAACAATGAGCGAGCCTTCGCCGGCGAAGTGGTGACCGGGGAGGTGACGGCTGCGCGGGACGGGGAACGCCGGGTGTTCCACAACATCATCGCGCCCGTAAAGGTCGAGGATAAGGTCCGCGGCATACTGGGCGTGAACGTGGACATCACGGACCGCAAGCGTGCGGAACGCGAACTACAAGAGCTGAACGAATCGCTGGAGCAGCGCGTGGCCGAGCGCACCGCCGAGGTCCGGCAGCAGGCCGAGCAACTGCAGGCCCTCGCCAGCCGACTGAGCCGGGCCGAGCAGCGCGAACGTAAGCGTCTGGCGGACATCCTGCACGACCACATCCAGCAGCTCATCGTCGCCGCCCGCATGCAGTTGGGATCGATGAAGCACGAGGACGACGGCGACCGAATGCGCACGACCGCGCAGGGCGTCGACGCCATCCTGCACGAGGCGCTGGAGGCGTCCCGCTCCCTGACGGTCGACCTCAGCCCGCCGGCGCTCCACCGGGGGGGGCTGGTGGGCGGGCTGAACTGGCTGGCATCTCGCATGCGTGAGAGGAACGATTTCATCGTCAACGTCAGTTCCGACAGCCGGGCAGAGCCGGCCAGCGAGGAGGTCCGGTTCCTCCTATTCGAATGCGCTCGAGAACTGCTGTTCAACGCCGTGAAGCACGCCGGGGTGTCGGAGGCGGATGTCAGCCTTGCCCGAACGGAGAACGCTCGGATCAGGCTCGTGGTTTCCGATAGTGGCAAAGGGTTCAACCCGGATGAGCTAAAGGACCGCAGCTCCGATGAGGTGACGTTCGGGCTTTTCAGCATTCAGCAACGCCTGACCTACCTGGGGGGACGGATGGACATCGACAGTGCACCGGGGCGGGGCACGCGAGTCACTCTCACGGCTCCCCTGGGCGAACCCGGGCGGCAGGAGTCCTTGCCGCCGGATGTCCGGGAAGAGCCGACCGAAGCGGTCAGGACGCAGGCCCGGCACGAGCCGTGCCGGCTGCTCATCGTGGACGACCACAAGATGATGAGAGAAGGGCTGGTGGGGTTATTCGAGTTCGAGCCGGACCTGCAGGTGGTCGGCGAAGCCGCCGATGGCCCGGAAGCTATCGAAATGGCTCAAAGGCTGGCGCCCGACGTCATCGTCATGGACGTCAACCTGGGCGAGATGGGCGGTGTCGAGACCACCGAGAGGATCCTCGCAATGAACCCCGACGCCAGGATCGTCGGGCTCTCCATGCACCTTGATGACCACGTGGCCGACGCGATGCGAGCCGCCGGGGCGGCCGCATACCTGACCAAGGACGCGCCCGCCGAGGAACTGATCGCCGCGGTGAGAGGATGCGGCTCAGGCGAGTCGTCCAGCCCTGAGAGCGAGCACGACTGACGGGGCTTCGCTACGCCACGGATGTCGGTAGGCGCCCCCGGTTCACGCTCTCGTTGACATGAACAGGGTAGCCTTTAGCATGCGGCCGAACCCCGTGTCCGCCGGTCATCGGCCGCGCTGGAACGACTCGGGAGTTCTTCTTGCATCGCCGTCATTTTCTCAAACTCACCGGGAGCGTCCTCGCGGGGTCGGTACTGCCGGCCGACCCGGCGCGGACAGAAAGTGCGATGACTCATGACCCCTGTGTCTACACGAACGAAACCGTGCAGAGCTACCTGCAACTGGATCGCGAGCACCAACCGCCCGAGCAGGAGGGGGTGCTGGAGATACACCCGGTGGTTCTGCCCGAGGGAGCGCTGCTGAAGGGCAACAACGGCCACTTCGGCTGGCCCGTTGCCACCAGGACTGACGAGGGCATCGTCGTGGTGTTCCACCGCAAGCCCCAGCACTGGGGCATCGAGGGGCACTCCCTGCCCGGGGACGAACACACCACGCGCGCGGCCGTCACCTTCTCCACGGACGGGTGCAGAACCTGGTCGGAACCCACGGCTATCGAGCGCTTTGCGGACGAGCCGGTGGAGGACTGCCGTCTCGGGTTCGGCAACACCATCGGCACGCTTCCCGACGGGTCCGTGCTGGTCGTCACGACTTACGGCGTGTTCAGGTCGGAGGACTGTGGCAGGACGTGGGAGCATCGGCAGGGCGCGTTCGGCAAAACGCAGCTACCGGGTCCCAGGACGAACAACGGGCCGCGCCTCTGCTTCCATCCCGACTGGGGCACCATCGCGCCCGGTCATGCGGTGGCCCGCGCGAACCCCGGCCGCTACGAGAGGACGACGACCGAGGAAGGCACTCCGTGGGTCCCTCCGGAGATATGGCTCCGGTACTCTCGGGACGAGGGAAGGACGTGGTCGGAGCGCAAACAGGATCTTCCAGAGTTTGCTTCCTGCGTGGAGCCCGCGATGACGAACTACGAGGGTGCGCTCATAGTCATCGGCCGGTGCCACGGACGGGAGAGCTTCGATCCGGACAGCCGTCTCTGGCACTACGTTCAGTTGGTCTCCCCCGACGGCAAGGAGCCCTTTGAGGCGGAGCTGACCACGATCACGGCCACCGATGTCGAGGGCCGGGAGTGGCACGGGCCGTGGACGCAGGACACCGTGGACGTCGCCTATAACCCGGTGTCGCGCCGGTTGGAGGCCGTCGCCACCAATCGCAACGGCGGCGGGCCCCCCAACGAACACGCTGTTAAGGGCATGAGCCTGAACCTGTGGAGCATCGATCCGGACTCGCTGCTCGGCGGCTCGGCGGACTGGCGTTTCGAGGGGACGCTCGTGCAGAGGCTGGGCCGCATGACGGACGGCTTCGACGGCATGCACCCGGGCGGGGCGGTCATCGATGAGGAAGCAGGGGTGCAGCACATCTTCTGCTACGCCGGCTTCGGCAGCTACAGGTTCGTGGAGCCGAACCGCAGGGGCATCGCCGCCATCTTCCGGATCACCCGCACGCTGGACACGGCAACACTATCGGCCCACCTGAAGACCTGACCGGGGGCGTCTGGGGTACAGGGCCGCCTCTGCCGTTCCGCTGGACCGCAGGCGCGGCAGGAACTGCGCCCCGAGTAGCAAGAGCACTCCCCAGACGAGTTGCCCGAGCAGCAGGCACAGGGCTGCTGAAGCGACGAGCACGCCCCAGAGGGTCCTCTGAAGCCACGGCCGCGGCATCCGCAGTTCGTTCTGCTTCCGAAGGAACCTGCGGACTCTGAGCGCAGCGAGCCCCATGGTCGCGAGCGCGGCCCCGGTGGCCAGAAGCAACACAATGTAGACGATCGGCGGGATGGACCCTCCTGTCGTCACCGCCACGTTGTCCGCGGGCATCCGGGTCAGGTTGAACAAGATGGCGGCCTCCCCCAGGTACGGCGCGTCCGTGGAATTGCTGAGCGCGCGCGGTACCGCGAGCGTGCCGTCGGGCAGCGGCCAGGAGGCCAACAGCATCTCCGCGGTCAGCGGATACGCGTGGTCGAATCGCCCGTTCACCCGTGCAGCTCCCACCCCGAAGGCACTGCCCGCGACGCCGAACCCCCCGACTACCGGCCCCGCGTCCACGTCCATGTACCAGTCGTAACCTGCCATCCCCTCCGGGAACTCCCGGAAGCCTGCCACGCCCCCGGCTTCCTGCCAGAAGTGCTCTTCATAGAGCGTGTACCATGCTTCGGCCCGGGCGGGCCAGAGTTCCGGCGCGAACAGGCAGACGTAGGAGTTGCCGCAGCCGCGGGACGGTCCCAGCGCCTGCCCCGTTCTGGAGTCAGCCGCGTAGGGCACCAGGCCGCGTTCGTCGAGAGCGCGACCCTCGAAACCACGGAGCGCCCGACGCGCAAACTCCGCATGGTCCGTTCCCAACACATCGTCCGCACGGCGGATGCACGCGACCGCTGTGAGGACATCTCCCGGATAGCATTGATCGGGGTAATCGTCCAGCAGCCCGTGCGGGCTGGCGTTCAGCTCCGACGAGAGCCCTTCCACCTGATCCCGGAGCGTGTCCAGGTGTTCGCCGCTGCCGGTGAGCTTCGCGTGGCTGGTGAGCGCGGCGATCACCAGCATACGGTAGAACACGTTCTCCTCGTGCAGATAGTCCCCGCCCCAGTGCTGCTCCACCCATGATGCGTGCCGGGGGTCGATGACCAGACGGGTCGCGGCTTCGACGGCCTTCCGGGCGTACTCCTCCGGCGGGACGTCCATGAAGCCCCCGTCCCGCTCCCACGCCTCCTGGAGGGACTCCACTGACCACAGGTAGAAGACGCTCCCGAACAGCGGCCACTCCGTCCCCGAGATGTCCCGCGTGGACAGCGATGCAGCGCGTTCGCTGGCAAGCCGGTCCTCGGCCCAACGCCTGTACTTCGGCGTCAACACTCTGAAGAGCCGCACGGCGGCGCGCGGCACGCCGGGCTCCCGGACGTGTGCATCCCTCAGGTCCCGCACCACAGTGAATGCGGGTACGAGGATGAAGTAGAGCGACATGCCGACCAGGAGGGCGGCATTGGCGCAGACGACGATGGCTGCCGACCGCTGCTTGTCCATGGTCCTTCATTGTCGCGCGGACGTCGCGGGTGTCAAGCGAGGCGCGAGCACTCGGCCCGTGGCCGGCGGCCGTTGTCGTCAGCCTGCCGGAAGCGCCGACGCCGGTTCTGACCGGGCACGCTGGCGTTTCCAGAATACGGGTGTGACGGTGTCATCCCTCCCCTTTGCACGCGGTCGGGAGCCCTTCGACGCCCGGAAGGCGGCGCCTCAGGATGACGTTCGGTGGAGGCCGTGTTTCACAGACGCGCTCGGGCTGCTCGCACCCCAATCACGAGGCGGTTTCGTCGTCAAAGTGCGCAAGAAACTCCCTGGGGGAGAGGACAGGAATGGCGGGCCGGCGGGGGAATTCGTCCGGGTTTCGGGTCAGGAGACAGTCGACATCGGCTCGGATGGCGGTGAAGTACTGCACGGCGTCGTCCGAATTACCCAGACGCTGGTCCCTAGGCTCAGCGGTCAGGCGTTTCGCCTGTTCGGTTGTCTCCTCGTCCATGCTAAGGGTCAGCTTCTTTATGCCCCGGACTCCTTACACTCATCACCTATCCTACCATATAAGTATGCCCTCAGGGCGAGGCGAGCCGTTCTTCGTTACGCGCGCGGGGGGCAAAGGATCAGTACTGGTGGTTGACTTTGCCAAAGAGGGTGGGTTTGTCCCAGTATTCGCCGCCGCGCAGGACCCACCGGGCGGCGGCCTCGATCATCTCGTCGGGCGTGTCGCGGTAGGGACCGAACAGGTCCACGGCGCGGCTGTCGTCGGCTATGAGGGCCGTCTCGGCCTCCTCGTCGGCGAAGCGGGGTCGTCGGTTCATAGTCTCGGCGAGCTTCTCCACGATGCGGCGGACGCGGACGACCGGGCCGGAACAGTTCAGCACGAACGGGGGGTTCTGGCAGCGGCCGAGCGTGCGAAGGGAGACGTCGATGGCGTCGCGCTGGGAGATGAGGTTGACCGCGGGCATACTGAGCGAGACTGGCTCCCCGTCCCGCACCATGCGGGCGAGGTCCACAAGCACGCCGTATCCCAGGTGCTGAGCGTAACAGAGGCGGAAGAGGCACGTGCGCTGCGCGGCGTGGCGCTTCGCCGTTGTGGCAAGGGCGCTCTCGCGCGCTACTATGCCCCAACCGTAAACGCCCTGCGGGCTGAGGGCGTCATCTTCCGTGCAGCCGCCGCGCTCGACGGGCGTGTGGGGATAGGGGTTGCCGGAGGAGAAGGCCACTATGCGGGAGTCGGCGAACCGCTCGCCGACCAGATACGGCATGATGCAGTTCAGGTGGAAGGCCAGCCGCCAGTCGCGGGACGTGCCGAACTTCATGCCGGCCATGAAGACGATGTTGGGCACATCCGGCAGGTCCTCGAGAAACGCCGGTTCGGTGAAGTCGCCCCGATGCACGACGGTGCCGAGCTGCTCCAGCGTCCGCCGGGCGTCGCTGGTGGGGTCGGAGAAACGGCTGGCGGCGTGGACCTTCCGGTCGACGCCGGCCTCCCGGTCGGCCCGTATCAGGGTCCCCGCCAGCTCGACGCCCATCTTGCCGGCGGCGCCCATGACCATCACGTCGCCGTCCAGCTCGGGGGCGAACTCGATGAGCCCGTCGGTGGGCGTCGTCATGAAGTCCCAGAGCTGCTCGCTCGTCTGAATCTCGCTCATCCGCAGTTCGTCTCGTGCGCTCACAGGCCGACCTCCCGTTTCCACTCGCTCAGGTGCTGGTCAACGAACCGCCGGTCGTTCAGGATGGGCTGGGCGTTGTAGGCGCGCTCAATGGCTTCGGCCTGCCCCGGGCGGCCGCTCTCGTGGAAGCACCACGGACCGGGCAGGAGGCCGAGGGCGGTCAGCCGTCGCTTCACGCCCCAGACGGAGTTCTCGAAGTTGCCCAGGGCGTCGAAAAGGGCGCCGTTGCACACGTTGACGTAGTGCGCAAGCTCCCTCTCCGGGACGGGCAGGGACCAGTCGTTCCCGTCGCGCGCCCGTACCACGGCGGAGGCCCATTCGACGGCCGCCCGAGTGTCCGTGGCGAAGTGGCCCAGCAGGCCGGCCTTGTAGGTCATCGTGACGCGTTGTCCGTCCACCACGAAAGGGAAGCGCCCGCCGAGGTCGTGGACGATGCGGTCGTCGTTGCCCGTAGCCAGAATCAGCTCGTCCCGGCGGGGACTGCGGGCGGCGGCCTGCAGCATGCGCGCGGCGCGGTAGGTGTCGAACGATGCCCCTTTGGCGCCACATGCCACCTCGAAGATGGCGTCCCACAGGGAGGCGGTGTACTCGCGGCTGCCGGGGATGGCGCGCTGCAACTCAAAGGCAAACGCCGGGATGACCGACGCGATGTCGCGGAAGAGTTGCACAGCCGCGGCATCGTCTGCGTCGCCGAAGGCGGTGGGTGCTACCATCGCGACGTCGTAGCTGTGCTCGGCGGCCAGCTCGGCCTGGCGGCGGGCAT
Organism: Candidatus Brocadiia bacterium; assembly: GCA_046483385.1. Classification (GTDB taxonomy): domain Bacteria; phylum Planctomycetota; class Brocadiia; order SM23-32; family SM23-32; genus B1Sed10-231. The sequence goes on from JAWODG010000153.1 coordinate 18,140, forward strand.
CGGGGCCGCCCACGGCCGCCATCAGGAACATATTCTCGCCGGATTGCTCGACCGTCTCGGCGACGAGAGCGAGCCAGCGCTCGTAGAGGTCCAGGTCCCCCCCGGCGAATTCGCCCGTGTGCGCGGCGGGGATTACGGTGCGGGCGCCGCTTCGGATGTAGTAGAGCGTGAGCAGGCGCTGCCAGTCTTCGAGGAAGTTCTTGTCCATGTCGAGCGCCAGCGGACTGGGCACCCACGCGACGCCGCTCCTCATTGCTGCGCGTGTCGCTTCCGGCAGTTCGGTCATGGGGTCGTCGGCTCCATGAGGTCGTGGTGGTCAGTCCATCGCCTCGCGCAGTATCCGGGCCGTCTCGTCGTGGCCCATCTGGTTGGCCCGGTCCACGGGGCGGAACCCGTCATTGTCCATTATGGTGGGGTCCGCGCCGGCTTCCATCAAGACGCGGACCATCTCGGCATGACCGCGTACGGCCGCATGGTGGAGGGCCGTACGGCCACCGTCGTCGCGGAGGTCGGGATTCGCCCCCGCCTGCGGCAGTTCATCGACAGCCTCTCGGTCGGCGAGTCTCACGGCCGCCCGCAGTCTCTCGGCCAGTGCCTGTTGCTCCGGGTCGGGCAGCGATAGATCTTGTTCCGCGGAAGCGGTGGTGGAAGGCGCCGCGGGCCGGGCGGCCCTGATGGCTTCCGCGGTATCCTGCCGGCCACGCTGCTCCGCGATCATCAGCGGTGTGACGCCATCCCTGTCTGTGCTGTCGGGCGCCGCGCCGCCCTCCACCAGCGCGGTGGCGACCAGCGGATAGCCCTCCATGGCGGCGTAGTGCAGCGGCGTGCGCCCCATGTGGTCGGTGGCATTGGGGTCGGCGCCGGCCGCCATCAGCTCCTTCGTTATGCGTCCGTCGACGGTCCTGCCCTTGAAGTGTCCGATCCACGCGGCCCAGTGCAGGGGTGTGCGGCCGCGCTCGTCGCGCGCGTTCAGGTCGGCGCCCGCGGCGAGGAGTGCCTGCACTTTCCCGTTTGTCAGTTCGGCCGGCACCCGGTAAGCGGTGATGCCGTTGGCCGCCGCCGCGTGGAGTGGCGTCCAGCCGTCAGTGGTCGCGGCGTTCACGTCGGCACCGGCAGCGAGCAGTATGCGCGCGGCGGCCAGCGAGTCGGCGTAGGGACTGCTGACGGCCGCGTGGAGAGGCGTCCAGTCGCCATGGGCGGTCGCGTTCACATCCGCGCCGGCCTCCAGCAAGCTCTCGACCACCTGCGCGTTACGGCTGGTCGCGGCGCGGTGGAGGGGCGTCCAGCCGGTGTTCATGGACGTATTGGGGTCGGCCCCGGCGTTCAGGAGCATGTCGACGAGCGACAGGTACCCCTGACTGGCGGCGATGTGCAGCGGGGTGGCTTCCTCGATATCGCGCACGTTGGGGTCGGCGCCCGCGGCCAGCAGGACCTCGGTCACCTCGGCGTGGCCCGGCCACGCCGCCCTGTGCAGGGGGCGCAGGCCGGTGATGTTTGGCTGGTCCACGTCCCAGCCCTCGGCGATGAGCCGGCGCACGGTTTCGATATCATTGTCGCGCGCGGCGAAGTGCAGGCGCTCGGGCCGACCGAACGAATAGCGCTCCAGCAGGGGAGTGGGGTCCGCCAGTTCCACCGGTTCGGGCGGCAGGGCCTCGCCGGGGCCCTGCCGCGTCACTATGCTCCAGCCCGGCAGGTTGAGCACGAAGTCCTGCCCCCCTTGCCCGGCGCCAACCCGCTGCATGGGGGCGTCGCCGGTGGAGATGTGGGCGTGGTATCTGCCCGGCACAAGCGAGCCACGCACACTGAACCGGGCCTGAACGGTCTCCGGCGCCATGTTGATAGCCACTATGGTCAGCCCGGAGGCGTCACGATGGCGGTAAGCCGACACGAGCAGGCTCGGGTCGGAGGACGCCGTCTCGACTCGCACCGAACCGGGGCGGACGAAGCGGGAGAAGTGCTTCGCCGCGTGGTATGCGTCATTGGGGCCGTCGGGGCCAAGGAGGCCCGTGGCCTGCCAGAATATCCACGCGCTCATGTTGGCCCCCACGAGACCGTTGTGGATGCCGCGCGCCATAGCGAGCGCGGAGCGCCATCGCCGGCCGTGGGCGCCCGCCTCACTCATCCAGAGGCGGCGGCCGTGGCCCGCTATGCCGGACCAGAGCCTCTGCCAGTTGTCGAGGCCCCCGCGTCCGCCATGGCAGCAGAAAAAGCCCGGGAACTCCCGGGTCTCGGGGTCTTCCATCGTCGGCCGCACGTACCAGTTGAAGCGCTCGGCGAAGCCCATCTCCTCCGGCATCATGATGAGGGTGGGCATGCCCTCGCGCTCGAACTTGCGCATGACGGCCCGCACGGCCTCGCGTATCTGCCACGGGCTGTAGACGCAGGCGTTGTAGGGCTCGACGAAGTAGAGCTCGTTTTGCAGGCTGATGCTGCGGATGGGGATATCGTAGAACTTCTCCGAAGCGGCCACGAACGCGGCGATGAACTCCGCGAACTCCTCCCGCATGTCGGGTCGCAGGGCCCCGCCGTGCAGGTTCAGCGAATTGGTTTTCATCCATCCTGGCGGCGACCAGAGGGAGGCGAAGAAGTGATCGACGCCGCGCCGTCGGAACTCCTTCATGAACGCCATGCGCCGCTCCATGTCCGCCTGCCCGAAACCGTCCCAGTTGAAGTGGTCCGGATCGCCGTCGTCGTTGGCCACCTCCAGGCTCTGGGGGACCGGGCACCGGACGATGCTGAGGCCGAGGTCGAACACGAGCCGGTCGTAGAAGGACGGCTCGTAATACTGGGGCAGTATCTCCCACGTAACGAAGCACGTGCCGAAGCCGTCCATGGTCTGGTGTGTTCGGTTGGTGTCGATGCGGACGGTGACGGCGGCACCCCGAACGGCCGGGGTCGCGAACATCCCAAGAACGAATACTGCCGTGAGTAAAACGGATGTCGGTCGTCTCAACGGCGCCCCCCCACGGAAGATAAACGGGCAAAACCGGATTATAGCCACGCTGCCGGACGGGCGAAAGTGCGGAGCAACTCAGGGGTGCTTTGGTGGCGCCGGCGGGGAATATGGCGTACGATGGAACTCCGGAAGGGGTTTCGCAGAACTCTGACGTCGCCGGGGATGGCCACTATGCGGGCTGGACCAGAGGAACCGACTGAGATTACCGGAGGCCGCGGTGGAGGCGCGGACGAGGGGGGCGCGCCCGCACCCACTCCGGGCCAGTCATGGGGCAAGTTCCTCATCGAGAAGCGCCTTGGCGGCGGAGGGCAGGCGGAGGTCTATCAGGCGTTCGACCAGATGGGCACGTGCGGCCACGTGGCGCTGAAAGTCCCCGTCAGGCCGCTGCCGCCCGAGCAGATACAGCGTTGGGTCGACACCGAGGCGGGCGCTCTGCTGAAACTGAACCATCCCAATGTCGTGCAGGTAGTCGACGCCGGACGAGTCGGTCGCTATCCCTACGTGGCGACGGAGCTGGTGGACGCGCTGCCGATGAATGAGTACGTCCGAGCCAACCCGCCCTCCGAGCGGCAAGCGGTGGACTGGATGCTGGCCCTGACGGACGCCGTGCAGGCGGCTCACACTCGAGGTATCGTGCATCGTGATCTGAAGCCGCTGAACGTGCTCATTACCCGGGAGGGCAAGCCACTGTTGATCGACTTCGGCCTGGCAAGCATGGTGACAGCCTACCAGACCGAACCCCGACGCGACGCCTCCGGCACCTATCCCTTCATGGCTCCGGAGCAAGCCCGGGGCGAAGCTCAGGCCGACCACCGCGTGGACGTGTTTGCGCTTGGCGCCTTGCTGAAGTACCTTCTGGTCGGCACCGGGCCTTACAGTGACACGGAGCATCCGGTCCGGGCGGCCCGGGAGGGGGAAGTTGTGCACCTGGAGCCGTCCGGCACCCCGTTGCGCCGGCGCCTCTGCGGGATCGCCAACCGGGCGCTGAGCCCGGACCCGCGTGAGCGATATCAAACCGTAAAGGAACTCCACGACGCCCTGCGGAAGGTGAAGGGGCGGCACTGGAAGTGGCTGGCCCTGAGCGGCGCCCTGGTGGCTGCCGCGGTGGTTGGGCTATGGCTCGTCCGGGGAGGGATGGGCGGGCCCGTCGATGTGGAGGCGAATCTGAACGTGGAAATCCAGCGGGGTGGGCAGGGCGCCCGCTTTCGTCCACTGAGAGTTGACTTGCTGCCGGTGCGGCCGACCGATAGGATCAGGGTTAGTGCGCACTTCTCGGAGCCGCTCTACGCCTACGTCGCCGCCGCGGGGCCAGACGGAGTCCGGTTGCTCTACCCGGCCCACAGCGGCCGGCAGGAACCCGTGACCGACATCCGGCTGCCCGACGTCGGCGGGCTTGGCCTGGCCCCGCCGCAAGAGGGAGGCACCCGGACTGTGATCCTGCTGGGCTGCGCTACTCCCGTCCCCGATCCGGGGTTGGTTGCCGGCCAGCTTGACGCGCTGGGCCGCGCGCCGCGCATCCGTGGGGTCGGGCTATTCCTGTCGGACGGCCTCCGGGAGACCATGCAGTCAAGCGGCCTGGGGCGGCTGGTCACGCGCCGCGAGGCGACCGTCGACCCCGGCCTGTTACGCTCCCTCGCAGAGCAGGTCCCGCAACGGTGGGCCGTGGCCTTTACCCAGATCGCGCGCAGGGCTCCCGACGGTCCTGAATGGAGGGAGAGGATGGAATCCCACATGGGCCATATGATGGGGACGCCCCGCTCGCCCACGCGGGAGGAGCCAGAGAGTGTTCCCGAGGCGAGCGGCATGCCCGGCGATTGACCTGTCTGCCTCAGAAGCGAGTTCCATGTCTTTTCCCACCATTTCATTGATAGCGGTTGGCCTTGCGATGGACGCCTTCGCGGTGTCCGTGGCGGAGGGGATTGTCCTGCGTCGCATTACGCCGGCTCACACGCTGAGGGTGGCGATATACTTCGGCGGATTCCAGGCGGTCATGCCGATCGCGGGGTGGCTGGCGGGGCACTCTCTGCGGGGTTTCATCGCCGGATGGGATCACTGGGTGGCGTTCGGGCTGTTGCTCATCGTGGGCGGCAAGATGATACTGGACAGTTTCTCCGGCTTCGAGACCGACGTGGCGCGCAAGCCGAGCCGCGGACTGCGGCTGGTGGTCCTTTCCATCGCCACGAGTATCGATGCACTTGCCGTCGGCCTGAGCCTGGGCGTTCTGCACATGCCCGTCTGGTGGGCGGCGGCCTGGATCGGGTGCGTGACCGGCGTGCTTTGCGCGGTCGGCATGCAACTCGGCGACCGGGTCAGCACCCGAGTCGAGCACATCGGCGAGTTTCTGGGCGGCCTGATACTGGTGGGCATCGGGGTCAAGACGGTCATCGAGCACCTGAGCAAGGGCATCTGAAGTGGACGTTTGCAGGGGCCAGAGCGGGCGAGATAGGCCGCGGGATGGATTGAGACGCGAACTGGAGTCGCTGTACGAGAAGTACAACTCGCCGCGGTACGCGGAACGCGATCCAGTACGCTTTGTCCATGGTTATGCGTCGGAGGACGCGGAGATCGCGGGGCTGGTGGCGGCGCTGCTCGCTTACGGAAGTCTGCCGCAGATTCTGGATTCCGTGGCGGACGCGCTGGACCGGCTGGGAGACTCACCCCGTCGGACGCTCATACAGGCGTCAGAGGACAGGTTGCGGACCGCTGCTGACGGTTTCGGGCACCGCTTCGTGGACTCCGCGCAGTTCGCTCGGCTCCTGAACGGTTTGCAGCACGTCCTGCGCCGCTATGGGTCCCTTCGGGAGTGTTTTCTGGCGCACGACGACCCGGATGACGAAACCATTCTCGCGGGGCTCACCGGTCTTGCGCACGAACTGGAGGATGCAGGGGGAGGGCTCGACCACCTGGTGGCCGATCCGGCCAAAGGCAGCGTGTGCAAACGATGGCATCTCTTCATGAGATGGATGGTGCGCAGCGACGCGGTGGACCCCGGGCTGTGGACGGATGTCTCGCCGGGGCGCCTTATCGTCCCGCTGGACACCCACATGTGGCAGATAGCCCGTCGGTTCGGCTTCACGGAACGGCGAAGCCGGGACCTGCCGGCGGCGCTGGAGGTGACCGAAGGCTTTCGGGCAATCCGGCCGGACGATCCGGTGCGGTATGACTTTGCCCTCATGCACGCCTCCGCGTCGGAGGACGCGGCTCTTGAGCGTTGCATCGAGGCGGCCGGCAACTGAGTGGCGGTGCCCGGCGCGCGTTTTGCGTTAAGTTGCTGCAAAGCCAACGTGAGACCGGGTTGATTCCCGGGGCGCCCAGCGGCGATAATATTGCCTTCGGTGCCACGAGGAGACGAGTTGAGACAGGGGAGAAGGATGATTGTCAAGAAGAGGGCTTACGCACGGCTGGGTTTCGTGGGCAACCCCTCCGACGGCTACCACGGCAAGACCATCGCGTTCACCATCGGGGACTTCTTTGCCGAGGCGACGCTGTTCGAGAGCCCGGAGCTGGAACTGCGCCCCGCGCCGCAGGACAACGCAGTGTTCGAGAGCGTTGGCGACCTCGTGGACAATGTGGAGCGCAACGGCTACTACGGGGGCATCAGGCTGCTGAAGGCCGCCGTCAAGAAGTTCGCCGAGCACTGCCAGAAAGCGGGGATGGAGCTGCCCGACCGCAATTTCACCATCCGCTACCGCACCAACATCCCGCGTCAGGTGGGGCTGGGCGGTTCGAGCGCCATCATCACGGCCGTCATGCGGGCGCTGATGGAGTTCTTCGAGGTGGACGTACCCGACCATCTGCTGCCCAACGTGGTGCTCTCCGCCGAGACCGAAGAACTGGGCCTGACCGCCGGCCTGCAGGACAGGGTCGTGCAGGCCTACGGCGGGCTGGTTTACATGGACTTCGACAAGCAGCACATGCAGCAGCACGGCTACGGGCGCTACCAGCGGCTGGACGCCGAAGTTCTTCCTCCCGTGTACCTGGCGTATCGCAAGGACCTCAGCAAGGAGAGTTCCACCGCCCACATCCGTGTGCGGGAACTCTACGACATGGGCGACACGGAAGTGGTGCGGACGATGTCTGAGATAGCATCGCTCGCGGAAGTCGCGCGGGCGCTGCTTAAGGCGGAAGACCGGGAGGAACTTGCGCGGGTCATCAACCGGAACTTTGACCTGCGGCGGCGCATATATCCCATCCGTAGCGAGGACGTCAAGATGGTCGAGACGGCTCGCTCGGTGGGGGCCTCCGCCAAGTTCTGCGGGTCGGGAGGCGCCGTAGTCGGGACGTTTGCGGATGACGGCATGCTTGAGCAACTGCGCGCGGCCATGCAGGATGCGGGCTACGAGTTCCTGGTCCCGCAGGTGGCGCCCAACAGCCACGAACCCCTGCCGGTTGCGTCAGCCGGGGAATAGCTCCTCGATTTCATCGGTGTCTGGCTGCCGGCCGTATTCGCAGACCTCGAAGACCTCCGCGTAGCGCACCTCGCGTCCGCGCTCCGGCCCGTAGCGTTCCAGCAGTTTCTCACGGAACAGGTCCGCCGTTCGTGAGAACCGTTTCTCGCAGCGTGCTCTGAACCATTCCCACCGTGCCTGCTCATCGTCCGGCACTTCGTCCAGCACGCCGGCGTTGAAAGGCAGCCATTCGTAGACCTGGCTTTCGTGGCAGGCGAGCATCCGGGCTTTCCGCTCGAAATACTCATCCACGGCGACCGCCACGTCGGCCTCGAAGGGAAGTGGCTTCCGGAACCGGTCGTAGGTGTAGCAGATAACCGGCATCCACTCCATGATGGGGACGTCCGGCCGCACGAGGGGGACCGTAAGCAGGTAGGAGGCGTCCATAACCAGTGTGCCCGCCGCGCGGTGGTCCGCGTGGTAGTCTACCGGACGAAGTCCCAGCAGCAGGTCGGGCCGGAACTCCCGGATGCGGCCTATCAGCTCCTCCCGTACCTCGATGCTCGGCGTCAGGCGCGCGTCGTCGTGGCCCAGCACGACGTAGTCGGCCCCGATGACCTCCCCGGCTCGCCGGGCCTCCTCTTTGCGCCGTCGGGCCAGTTCGTCGGGCTGCATCTCCTGGTGTCCCGCGTTACCGTTGGAGACGGACACGAGCATCGCCTCGCCTCCGCGCTCGACGTACCGGGCCGCCAGTCCCGCCATTCTGCTCTCCCCGTCGTCCGGGTGAGCTCCGATGAACATCACTCTCATGTCAGCCTCCGGGTATCGGGTGAGACGGTTGGTGCGGCACCAGTTTACCACACTTCCGTGTTGTCGTAGGCGCTATCGGGCAGATACGGGTCCCTGTAGTCGAGCCGGAGTATCTCCAGCACGAGGGAGTAGGTGCGCACCCAGCGGAAGATGGCCTTGTAGAGGGGAAAGGTGAAGGCGTACTGAAGCAACGGCCATTCTTCCCGGCGCCGCTCGCTGAACGCAACCCCGACTGCCAGTGTCGCCAGGGTCAGGAGACTGTAGAAGAAGTAACAGACCCCCAGGATGAACGTGAGCAGCTTGAACGCGAAGATAACCATCAGGACGAGATAGATGGGGAACAACAGGTTGAAGACGACGACCATGAGATACTCGAGCGCCAGCTCCACGCTGGTCGCCACGTTAAAGCGCCAGAACTTCAGCGCGTCACCGTGCTTGTGGAAGAACGTGCGCAGGAACCCCCTGTCCCATCGTATCCGCTGCTTCACCAGCCCGACCAGCGTGGCGGGCACGGTCGTCATGGCGACGGCCTTCGGCGCGAAGACTATCTTCCAGTTCAGCTTCCTGGCTTTGATGGAGATGTCGGCGTCCTCGACAAGCTCCGGATCCCAGCCGCCGATGTCCTCCAGCGTCTCGCGGCGGAAGGCCCCGAAAGCTCCGGAGGCGGCCAGTGTGGTGCCCAGCACATTGGTCCAGCGTTTCCACAGCCCGATGCTTATCAGGTACTCGACCGCCTGCAGGTCGGCCCACGCGGACTGGCCGACGTTGCGGACCTTGATGTTACCGGCCACCACCCCGACCTCGGGGTCGTGGAACGGGCCGACGGCGTGCTCCAGCATGTCGCGGTCGAAAGTGGTGTCCGCGTCCACGCTGATGATGAACTCCCCTGTGCACATCCGCAGGGCGAAATTGGACGCCGTCGGGCGGCCGGCGCGACCGCTGGAGGCGGTGTTGCGGTAGAGCTTGATCTGGTCCCGGTCCGCGTACCGTTTGGCAATCTCGAAGGTCCGGTCGGTGCTGCCGTCGTCGACCACTACGATCTCCAGATTGTCGTACTCCACGCTGAGCAGCGACTCGATGGTGGCGGCGATGACCTGCTCCTCGTTGCGCGCGGCCACCAGGACGCTCACGCGTGGGCGCGTGCGGAGGAAGTGAGCCTTCTCGGCGTCCTCGTTGCGCAGCATCCGCAGCAGCTTGAGGACCGGCATGGCGATCAGCGGCGCCGCGTAGCGGGGCAGCTCAAAGAAGACCACCAGGGGGAAGAAGAAGAGGACCCACGTCAGGAAGGTGCGATCGGCGAACTGCGTCTGGATGTAGTGAACGTAATCCTGAAGGAAGATGAGAAGCCGGTCGAGAAGTTCCATGGGCGCTATTTGTCGAATACAGCGTGGCCGACTTGTCCCGGGAGCAGCGTGCGTGCTGTGTTGTCCTCGAGCACGATATCAACGGGCACCCCGTGCCCGGGACCATTCTCCGCCGTCGCCCGGACCTCCAGGGGAACGCGGGCCACTTGCTCGTGGACGCGCGCCACATGGCCGGACAGGGCGTCTTCTCGGCCCGGCATGTAGATGCGCGCCGGTTTCCCGGGCTTCAGAATCTCCCACTCCTGCGGCGGCACGAATGCCCGTACCGTCTTGCTGCCCGCAGTATGAAGGGTCAGCAGGGGCTCATCGGGCGTAAGGTGTTCGCCGGCGGCCGCTTGTCGCTGCGCGACCGTTCCGCTGGTCGGCGCCTTGACGATAACGGGTTCCTGCCGGCGCGCCATCTGTTCCTTCTGGGCCGCGATTGCCCGCTCGGCCTCTTCGGCTTCGCGGCGGGCCGACGCCACACGGGCCTCGGCTCGCTCGGTCTCGCGCTGGCGCCGGTCGGCAAAGGATTTGAGCGCTTCCCGGGCGCTCAGCAGCTTACTCCGTGTCGCCTCGAGCCGCGCTTCGGCCTCGCGCAGTCCCCGCTCCGCCGTGGACAAGCGCTCCCGTACCGCCCGGTAGTCCGCAGTGGTGAGCGCCTCCAGACGCTGCAGGCGCTGGGCTTGCTCCAAAACCGCCCTGGCTTCGCTCAGTTCGGCGCGTGTGACCTCGACGGTCTCCCGGCGTGCTGCCAGTTCCTGCTCGCGCTCAGCGACGTTGGATCTCAGAGCCCCTTCTTCCTCCGCCAGCCGCGCCTTCAGGGCCGCCAATGCCCGTTCTTGTTCCTCGATGCGGCCTTCCGCGGCGGCGGCCCGCAGCCGAAGGTCGTTCAGGCGGGCCAGGCCGGGGTCGTGCGGGTCCGTGTCGGGTACGAGACAGGCCACCTCCCGGCCGGCCTGGACGGTTGCGGTATCGTCGGACAGTATCCATTCGAGTGTGCCGGCCACCGGGGAACTGACCTCCACGGCCTCCGCACGAACCACCGCCGGCGCGGCCACCCGTGACGGCTCGTAGTACAGATAGGCCCCCACCCCGAGCGCAGCGATGGCGGCGATCATGACCAGTTTCGGAAGCAGGCGGCGGCGTTCTCGTTGCTCCTCGGTGCGGCGCCGCAACTGCACAACGGACTGCTTGCGGTCCTCTATCCGCCGGAACTTAACGACCATAGCTCTCCTCGATGGCTTCCGCCAGTCCGGAGTAGTCGTGGATTGCGAACCCCCGGAAGTTCGGGAACTCCGCGAGGCCTGCGTAGACGCGCTCGAGCGCAAGCAGAATCTCGCCCATCGGACGGTTGGCCATCGAGATGCCGGGCTGCTCCACCTCCGCCGTCTCGATTCCGACCTCCACGGGCACCCCCTGTGATCGCGTAACCTCGAGGGCTGGTCGAGCCCGCTCGATGACTTCCTCAGCCGTATCCCGGTAGGCCATGACCGTGACCTCATCCAGTTTCTCAGCAGCCTGCGACAGGAGGTTCCCCCGTTCCGTCTCAGCGCTGCGCCAATCCGGTGACACGTCCGCGGCCAGCGCGAGTTCCCTGCCGCGCCGTCCGAGCTGCGCGCGGATGTAATCGAGCATTTCCAGATACGCCCCCGCAAGTTCCCCGCGGCGTTCGGGCTGCTGCCAGCCGGGAAGGGCGTGGGGTTCGACGTCGAGCTTGATCCCCGCGAAGGCCGCCCGGCCCTCCGCGCGGCGGTCATTGAACTCGAGCACGCTCTGCAGTATGGCGCCTATCTCCTCCCTGTAGGAGGAGCGCAGCCACCGGGGATTGCCGACGAGCGCGTAAACCCGTATGCCGTTACGTTCGCACAGGTCCAGCAGGCGCCCGAACTCCCATCCGTAACGGTCGAGGTAGAGGTCGCCCTCGACGCGCGAGACAAAACAGTAGAGGCGGGTGATGCCGTGCTCGGCGCAGGTGTCGAGGAGGCGGCTACGCTTGTCCGGGTCCAGAACAATCTCCAGGGACTCCCAGAGCCATACGGAACGGCATCCGGAAGGTTCGGGCTCGCTGCCTTTGGTGAGTGCACTCAGCAGGCGCCGGGCCAGCCCCGCGCGGTGGTAGTACTGGGCCAGGTGACGCAGGAGGTCGGCACGGGCGGACGCCGCGGCCATCCGCTGTTCGAGGTGCTCTATCCGCGCGTCGATCAGTTCGGCAACAGGGTGCGGTCTGCTGTCGGGCACGGGCTGCTGCCCGCGGTATATGCGGCTGAGGCGGACCTTCTCCGCCGCGGCGTCCTCCCACTTGAGAGCGGCCTCAAGGTACTGTTTTAGCCGCTGAATCGCCGCGTGCGTCTCCTGCAGGTCGACGCTGATGTCGAGGGCGGCCTGATGGCGTTCCTCCCGGAACGCGCGCATCTCGTGGGTCCATTGCTCCCGGTAGCTGGCCTCCAGCCCGAGGGCGTCGAGCGGCAACGCGTGGGTCAGTCCGAGGCTGATGAAGTCATCGACCGCCTGGCTGAAAAAGTGCTCATTTCCGAGCCCGTAGTTCACGTGCAGGGTGGGGCGAGAGCGGGTCTCCGGCGGGCCCATGTCCCGGATGGCGGCTGCGCGCAGTTCGAGGAACTTGAGCCGCGCCAGGTCGGGGTGGTTCACGCGTGCCAGCGCCTGCGCGCGTTCGAGAGAGGGAGGCTTCGGAGACAGGTCATGGGCGCTCAGCGCCGACGGCACTATGTCAATATCATACCCGGGCTCGAGCCCGACGGTGGCCAACAGTCGGCCGCGCGCAAGGCGGGCCTTGCCTTCGGCGTCGGCAATGTCGGCCCGCGCTTCCGCAATGAGGGCCTCGGCCTGACGGATTCTGTCCTCAAGTTCCAGGCCCGCTGCCGCCCGGGTTTCCCACAGGAACTTGCGCTTCAGGTTGAGCTCCAGCACCCGCCGCAGCAACTGCGCGCGCACGGTGTGTTCGCTGTAACTGAAGTACGCGCGCGCAACTTCGTAGACCAGTTCGCTGTAGCGCTTCCGGTAGGTCTGGCTGTAGACGATTTCCTGCCAGCGATCGCGCTGCTCGATGGCCCGGTCCAGAGGACCGGTGAACAACGGCAGAGACAGGCTGAAGAGGTAGCGTGTGAAGTTCTCGACGGGCCGGTCGCTTGGGCTCTCGTCGGGTTCGGACCGGAGCACGCCCGTGTCGAGCACGTGGGTGGCCCCGAGGCCCACGCGCGGGCCCCGGCCCATCTTGTTGCCTTCCCGCTCGGCCTGTGCGGCCAGTATCGTCTCCCTGTATTGCTGCAGCCCCGGGGCATTCCACTCGGCCAGCAGAATGAGCTCTTCCAGGCCCAGACGACGGGGTAGTTCCATCAGGAGCCGCATTTCGTGGCTGAGGGCGAACGCATCGCTCACGATGTAGCGGTGGCGGGTGGCGTCGTCCCAGGAGAAGAGCAAACGGCGCAGTTCGGCGTCGGAGGCCCGCCGGTGTCCGGCGCCGTCAAGGCCGCATATGAAGTACTCCTCCGTTCCGTTCGTCCCGGCCACGTAGAGACACTGCTCATTGTCCGGCAGGACGGCCGGGTGGTAGGCTCCGTGACGTTCCTTCCGGGTCAGGAGGCGCAGGAAGTCACCGTTCCGGTCCATGAGGGCCACGTTTCGCACACCATCCCTGGCGGACGTGTACACTATCCACTGACCGTCGGGGCTGAAGGCCGGTTCGAAGTCGTCCCACCGGTTGTGCGTCATCTGCCGGACATCCAGCAGGCCAAGCTTCCCTGAGTCGCGCTGCATGCTCAGGCGCGCCTTGAATATCTCGAGGTCATCTTCGGCGCAGAACGGGAACAGGGCATGCTCCCGGCCCGTGAAAAGTACGTCGAACAGTCGGTCCTCTCCCTCACTCGTCGGCAGCTCGTGGGCGCAGAGCGAGTCGAGCCTGAGCGAAACAGGGGAGGTTTGTCCTTTGGTCCAGTTCCACATCTGCAGAGTTGGACCATGGCGTGCCGGCGAGACCCTGATGAGCGCCTGACCGTCTTTCAGGATGTCCTTTAGCCTCTCTCGGTCCTCGACTTCGGTCAGCTCTTCGGCTCGCCGGTCGAACACGTACAGCCGCGCGGGGGCCGGACCGCTCCCGTTCTCCTCTACGTCCCAAAGTCCCTGTCCTTCGAGCTGGGAGTAAAGCTGCGCCCTTTCGGCTTCCTCCAGAGCGGCGCGCACCTGACGCGCGGGCGGGGCGCTGGTGCGCACGCACCCCAGCGTAGCGAGGGCGAGCACGAAGCTGGTCAAGAGCAGGTCACGCATCGGCGGTCTCGCTTTGCCAGGTCTCTGTCGTTACGGTTTCTCCGGTTCGGTTCTTCACGGCCCACAAGAGGGCTCGGTAGGCGTAGTCGAAAAACTCGGCGCCGTCTTCGTGGTCCTCCTCCAGTTGAGCCACGGCGGCGGTCACGGTGAGGTGTTCGTCCTTGTTTGCAGCCTGAAAGTCGATCACAAGAGCGCGTATGCGATCAGCAACGTTCCGAGCCGCGTCCACGGGTGTCTCCGGCAGCAACACTGCCGCCAGTCCGTCGTCCAGCGTGCTCACGACGTCCAGATCGCGCAGCGTGTCGGCTACCGACTCGAATATCTGCCTGCGCAACTCGCCAACGTCGGCGTCTCCGTCCACACCGGGGCACTGCTCCAGACCTTCCACGCTGAACAGCACCACAGACAGCGGCGTGTCGTAGCGGCGGGCCCGGTATATCTCTCGTTCTATCTCGAAGATCAGATAGTCACGGCGGAAAGTGCGCGAGCGGTCCTCGAACAGGACCGACTGGATGTCCAGGCCGTAAAGACGGCCGTACTCGACGGCGCGCTGAGTCTTGGCGTTTGGCGTGTAGGCGTAGACGCGGGTCGGTCGCAGTTCCTGGGCCGGCGTCACGTGTTCGCACCGGAAGCACCTCGCCTGGACGGAGGATTCGTTGAACACGTGTCCGCAGTGTCCGCAGACGTAGGTGTCGCTCGGCTTCTCGTAGTCCAATCCCATGTGCCGCAGGCGCTCGTCGCACTTGGGGCAGACCAGGTCCACGCCCGCTTTGAACTCCGACCACGGGCCAACGTGGGCGCAGGCGAAGTGATGGATGACCTCCTCGACGCGGATGTCCAGGTCCCCACAGCGAGGGCAGACCTCGATGAAGTTCAGGGTGTGCCAGCCGCAGCTCGGGCAGAGGTGGACTTTGTCCTCGAGGCGCCGGTCCAGCAGGCCTTCGGCAACCAGGTCCTCAAGCAGTTCCACCGCACCGGTCGGCGAGCCGTTCAGGAGTTCCTCCGCGCGGGGATAGGCGTAACCCAGCGGCGCGTCGGGGTTGTAGTGCGGGCGGAGCGTCGGGACGCCTCCGCCGACGACGTGGCCCAGGAAGCTGACGATGTCGGCCTCCTCGAGGCCGGCCAGGCCTTTCGCAGAGGAGGCACTCCGCTCAACCCGATCGGGACTGAGCCGCTCGATGTGGTGGAAGAGCCGCTCGTAGTCAAAAGGTCTTCGGAGGACCACTTTCGCCCCGGCCTCGCGCGCCCGATGCTCGTAACCCTCGTCCTGCTTTGGCGTGTGGACGATCACCGGGACGCGGCGAGTCTCCTCCCGGGACCGTAGTTCACGGATGACGTCGAGTGAGTCCTGCTCGGTCAGATTGCGGTCCAACAGGATGACGTCGGCCTCGGGCGCCCTGGCGAGCGCCTGCGAACGCCCTGATGCGTGGAGCACGTCCAGACCGCGTTCGATGAGGGCTCCGGCGAGGGACCGGCGCAGCGATTCCAGTTTGTCGGCCAGGAGGATACGTCCGTGCACGAGGGGGCCCATCTAAAACATTGGACACACAGGCGGCGATTATTATAGCGTCTGGGTGGAACCGTGCAAGTTCCACCGGGCTGCTTGCGTACTACAACAGCAACAGGTGTGCCATTAGATTGAAACATCCCCTGCCGGCGGGGGGCCGGGGACTACTCGGCAGTCTCCGGCGATAGACGCAGCCGGCCCCAGTGCGCGGAGGACGAGGTGGGTGCCCAGGTGTGCAGCTCCGTGAACAGGTCGCCGTCGTTGTCCCACGCCCCCACGTTCAGCAGGAGTTCGTCCCCGGCGGCCGGGGCCTCGGGGAGCAGGAGACTCCACGGCACGAACGCCTCGCATCTCCACCCCGCCTCGTTGCCGGGGGGCTGACTCGCCAGGTAGGCGCCGCTCACCTCCATGCCCGACGGCCGGGTGGGGTCCCAGAAGGCCTGGACGACCCGGCTCCCATCCGGCGGAGTGAAGGGATACAGCACGACGACGGGGCGCCGCTCGGCCGGGGCAGCTTCACCGGAGCCCGGCTGAGTGGCCAATCCGAGAAAAACGGCGTCGCTGAGCATGCGCTCCCCTCGGAAGTTCGACACCGTTCGGTCCGGTGACTCGGCGTACAGGTACACCCCGGCCGATGTGGGCAGCAGGCGGAAGGCGGGCCCGGCTTCTTCGCTCTCATAGGGGCTGGTCCGCCACCGCCGTGTGGTCAGCAGGGGACTGTCCCGCCAGGCCGGTTCGTCACCGCGGCCGTCCACCGATATGGTTCTGGGACGCATCTCCACCTCCACGTTGCGCAGCAGTGGCACGCGCCGGCGCAGGATGATGGGCACGCTCCGGCCCCTGGAGTCAACATAGATGTACTGTATCTCCACCTCCGGCACGGTAACCGACCCCGGCGGCACCGCGGGACTGCTGATGCTGAATTCCGCGGTTCCGCGCGAGTGTGGTCCAAGCGCCAGTTCTTTCGAAGACGGGTGGAAGCGCCATTGGCCCGACCCCGAGAGGGCGCGGACCTCGACGCTCAGCGGCACGTCGAGGGGGTTCTCCGCCACCACGGTGAAGGTGCCGTCTACGGGGGCGCCTTCGGGGCTCTTGACGGAGCCCAGAACGCCGGCCTGGTCCCGTTCGAGAAAACGGAGCGTCTCCATCGCTTTGAAATCTTCGGCGACGATGTAATCGTCGGGCAGGACGTGACCCGGTCTCACAAGGGCCATCCTGTAGGAGTCGGGCTCAACCCGAAGGAGACAGTAGTGCTCCAGCCCGCCGGCCAGCTCGGGGGAGAACGTCCGGCCGCCGGTCACGCCGACGACGTAGTACTGAATGCCGTCGCGCTCAACGGACTTGTAGTAGTGATGGAAGTGTCCTGCTATGACCGCCCTGACGGGATGTTCGGCGAGCACGCGGTGGATACGGTCCCAGTCGAAGCCGTCGTACTCCCACAGGGGCTTGTGCATCAGGACGAAGACGTTGCGCGCGGAAGTCGCCTCGAGGTCCCTCCGGAGCCACTCGAGCTGTTCGTCGCTGAAGCGCGGCTTCGATTGGAGGGCTTCGTCGGTGTAGAGCATCACGAAGTGAGTGTCGCGGTAGTCGAGCGAGTAGTACAACGGCCCGAAGTGGCGCTTGTATATCCGCTCGCCGCGGCCATCGGTGGTGTTGCCGGTGCCGGTTATCACGTCATGGTTGCCGGGCAGGGGGAAGAAGGGCGCTTCGAGCGGCTTCAGGATGTCCTTCACGCGTTGGACGTCCCGCTCCCACTGTTCCATGTCACGGATGTAGCCGGGCACCAGGTCGCCGATGTGGAAGACGAGTTCGGGCTGGAGCAGGTTCAACTCCTCCACGGTCCGTTCGAGCACCGCCAGCCCGGAATCGTAGCCCGTGGTTCGGTCCGCCACGATGGCTACTGTGAAACCTTTCGCGGGCTCCGGCACGGCGAGCTCCACCTCACTCTCCGTGCCGGCGTTCACGGCGTGTTCCGCCCGGGCGGCCCCCGGAACGACGATCAGGACAAGCGCCACCACCCAGACTATGGTCAGCATCCTCTTCATGTTCTGGCTCCCGGTCAACTCTCTCACCTTTATTGTAACGCCGGCAGGCCGGAGAGCGCCAGAGGGCCGCGCAGTACAAAAAGACCGGCCGGCGCGGCGCCCTCGGTCGGAGGAGCGTCGTGCCGGCCGGTTTGAGACCGAAGCTGCAGGGAAGTCAGCGCGAGGTCAGAAATGGTCCGATGAGACCGCCCCATTCGGCAATGGCGGGTGCGAATACCAAAGAGACGACCGCCATGAGCTTGATGAGGATGTTCATGGAGGGTCCGGAGGTGTCCTTGAATGGATCGCCGACGGTGTCGCCGACGACGGCGGCCTTGTGGGCGTCTGAGCCCTTGCCGCCCAGGTTGCCCTCTTCGATCCACTTTTTCGCGTTGTCCCAGGCGCCGCCGCCGTTGGCCATGAAGATGCCCAGCAGCACGCCTGTGGCCGTGGCACCGGCCAAAAAGCCGCCCAGGGCCTGCGGACTGATGATGAACCCGACGATCAGCGGGGCCGTCAGTGCCAGTATTCCGGGCAGTATCATCTCGCGCAGAGCGCCCCGGGTGACGATGTCGATGCACTTGTCGACCTCCGGCTCCGCCTCACCTTCCAGCAGGCCGGTAATTTCGCGGAACTGCCGGCGGATCTCCTCGACCATCTGGCCGGCGGCGCGGCCGACCGCCTCCATGGTGAGGGCGGCAATGACGAAGGGCATCATGGCGCCCAGCAGGAGGCCGATGACCACAGTGGCCTCCGTGAGGTCAAGTGTGAAATCAGGCACCTCCGTAGCGATGGTGCTGCGGTATGCGCTGAAAAGGGCCAGCGCGGTGAGGGCCGCGGAGCCTATGGCAAAGCCCTTCCCGATGGCCGCGGTGGTGTTGCCCAGCGAGTCGAGTTCGTCGGTGATCTCCCGAATCTCCGGGCCCGCTTCGCTCATCTCCGCGATGCCGCCCGCGTTGTCGGCGATGGGGCCGTAGGAGTCGGTGGACATGACGATGCCGATGGTGCCCAGCATGGCGACCGCCGCCATGGCGATGCCGTAGAGATTGGCCACCGAGTAGCCGATGCCGATAGCCACGGCAATAGTGATAAGGGGCGGCGCGGCGCTCTTGAAACCGACGGCCAGCCCCGTGATGATCGTCGTGGCGGCCCCCTGCTCGCTGGCGTGCGCGATCTTGCGGATGGGGGCGCCGGAGGTGAAATACTCGCTTTCCAGGCCGATGAGCGCGCCGCAGATCATGCCGGCGAGAATGGCCCAGAAGACGCTGAAGCCGCCAAGGAGCATGTTGGCCGCGATCGCCGAACCTATCAGGAACAGCGCCCCGGCCACGTAGGTCGAGTTGCGCAACGCTGCGGCGGGCTTGCCCCGCTTCAGGATGCTCATCGAAAAGACGCCGATCAACGATGCCACAAGCCCGATGCCGATCACCACGAGCGGGAAAGAGATCAGGAGCACCGTCTGCTCCGCGGGGTCCGCCGTGGTCTTGACGAGGTTCAGGACGGCCGGGATGCCCGCCACGGCGATGGCCATGGCGGAGACGACGGAGCCGACGTAGGACTCGAACAAGTCCGCGCCCATACCGGCGGTATCGCCCACGTTGTCGCCCACGTTATCGGCGATGACGCCCGGGTTCCGCGGGTCGTCCTCGGGGATGCCGGCCTCGACCTTGCCCACGAGGTCCGCTCCCACGTCGGCGCTCTTGGTGTAGATCCCGCCGCCGACGCGGGCGAACAGCGCGATGCTGGAGGCGCCCATGGCGAAGCCGCTCAGGATGGCGGGGGCGCTGGCGGGATTCGTCTTCAGGGCCAGGAACCAGAAGCCGAGCCCGATGACGCCGAGGCTGGCCACGGCGATACCCATGACCGAGCCGCCTTTGAAAGCTATCTCGAGGGCCAGCGGGGTGCCGCCCTCGATGGCGCCCTGGCAGGCCCGGGTGCCCGCGCGGGTCGCCGCCTTCATGCCCAGCCAGCCGGCGCCCATCGAACAGAGGGCCCCCGTCAGGTAGGCCAGCCCGACGACCCAGCCGGGATACTGCTCCGTGCCCAGAAAGATGCTGAGTGCCACGAAGACTATCAGCATGAAGATGGCGATGATGGTGTATTCCCGCTTCAGGAAAACCATCGCGCCCCTATAGACCTTCTCGGAGATGCTCTGCATCTGCTCGTTGCCGGGCGAATGCCTGAGCACCGCGAAGTAGGTCGCCACGGCGACGACCATCCCGAACACACCTATCCACGGTATAACCTGCATGATCAAGTCGGACATCCCGAAGGCTCCCTCAGTGTGGGACTGCGGTAGTTCTCGTGTCTATGGGCCGGAGCGCGCCCCGCGCACAAAGGAGGCGCAATTCGCGCTGTTGAATCGCCGGGTAATGCGCCGGTGGGAAAACGGCCGAAAGAGAGCTCGCCGGCTGCAGTTGCCCGGCCGAAGGCACACGAACGGCCCCCGCTCGGAAGCGAACAGAGTATGCTAAAGGCACGGAGCGCGCTGTGTCAACTACAACGCGCTCCGTGAAGGTCGGCTAGGCGGCCGATCAGAACTCGTATTTGAACACGGCGCCCCAGAGCAGTTCGTCATCGTGGTTTAGTACAGTGCCGGCGCTGCCGACCGTGGCGTACAGCTCCGCATGGTTGTTGATGATGTAGGCGGCGTGAACATCCCACCAGGAGTCCTCGTCACCGATCAGGCCGGGAATGTCGTTCAGGTCGTTGCGCTTCTGGCGATACTCGGCACCAACCGCCAGACGGTCGGTCACCAGCATCAGGGCACTGCCCTCGAAGGTCACCATGTAGTCGTCGGTGAAGCCCACCAGACCCAGCTGCGAGCCCCTTGAAGCCCGCGCACCAGCCGACAGCAGCACCGGACGGGGCAGGCAGTAGATGGCTTTGGTGGCCGTCAGAGTATAGTCAACGCCATCATTGTCGTTGTAGCCGAGCCCGGTCAGAGTCCCGCCCAGGTCCCGGTCGATGTCGTTGATGTCGTCGTTGTACTTGTAGTGTGCGCCCACGGTCACGGCGGGCATCCACGGCCGGTCCCATGCTCCCTCTTGGATCAGGTTCAGGCGGGCGTTGAAGTTGTGCATGTAAATGTCGTTCGGCCCTATGTCGATGCCCGTCATGGTGCGTACGTCTTTGTCGAAATCGTCCAGGCCCAGCCGATTGGCCGCGTAGCCCAGTTCCAGCCTTTCCCACAGCGTCACCGTGGCGGCCGCAGCCTGGAAGTCTTTGTGGCCGATTCTGGCGTACTGGAGTGAGAAAGACGGCTTGCCCACCACGGTGCCGGGGGGGCCGGGATTGACCAGATAGGCCGTGGGGGTCAACACGAGGCCGCCGACGCCTTCAATGGTGTGCAGCGGCAGGGGAGGGCCTTTGGGGGGCTCCTCTTCGGCCGCGGAGGCAATCGGGGTGAGGCTCAGGGTGAGCCCCATAGCGGCGACCAACACCAAAACCAGCAGGGTCCGGCTACGGCTCCGACTGCGAAGCATAGCAGCTCGCTCCTCCTTGGGACCGGGGGGAAATGTCCTTAAGGCCGCAGATGTTAGGCGAGTGCGGAGGAGATTTCAAACGAAAGGCACATGAAAAACTAAGAGCCGCCTATCAAAAGGCCGGCTCCTCTGGTCTGGCGAGCGGTCCTGCAGGGTTCGTCACACGGAGGTCAGCTTCTCGGCGGCCCACTTGAGCTTGGCCGTGATGGGCAGCCCGTAAGGGCAGAGCGGTTCGACGTCGGAACAGTCGGTCTCCGGGCTCACCTTGCGGTCGAGTTCGGCGTAGCGGGCCTTCGCGTAATCCTGATTGTGGAACCAGTTGTGCAGGCCCTTCCGCACGTCGGGGTCCGGCAGGTCCATCACCGGTCCCGGCATCATCTGGCGGTCGTAGTAGCCCTCCAGGCGGAAAATCTCGGGTATGTCGAGTCCCGCCTCGTTGGGCATGCACTTGCCGCAGCGACGGCAGACGTAGTTGGCCAGCTCGGGCGCCTCCCGATAGAGCCGCTCCTTCGCGTCCTCGCCCATCGGCGGGGTGTTCTTCGCCAGATTCAGGTTGGTGGCGAGCTGATAGAGCGTGGTGACTCCGGCGGCGGCGCTCGCCACCTCGGGAATGCTCCACACCCAGGGGAAGGCCTTGTCGGGAGAGCGGTAAAGGAGCCCGTCAGTCACCGGTTTCATGCAGATCACGCCGATGCCGCACTCGCGGCAGGCGGGGATGATTTCGTCATAGATGATGGGGAAGTTGAAGTAGTCGTAATAGTTGATCCACTCCATCATCGCGTCGAACGGATAGGACCGCACCGCCGTCAGCAGCACGTGCGGGGTGTGGCTGGTCAGGGAGATGAAGCGAACTTTGCCCGCGTCCCGGGCCTCCTCGGCAGCCCTCAGGGCGCCGTCGTCGGACATAATCCTGTCCAGGTCCTCCTCGGTCCGCACGTTGTGCATGAAGAGGTTGTCCACGTGGTCGGTGCGCAGGTTCCGGAGGCTCTCGTCGATGTTCTCTGCCGCGCCCTTGCGGTCGCGCCTGTGGGTCTTGGTGGACAGGAAACACTCCTCGCGCCGCGTCTCCATCACACGGCCGATTTTGCGTTCGGAGTCGCCTCTGCCGTAGGCGATGGCGGTCTCGATGAAGTTGCCACCCGCGTCGAGGTAGAAGTTGAGCAGTTGGTCCGCTTCTTCGTCCGAGACGTGGATGAGATGGAAGCCGCCGAAACCAAGGATCGTTAGCTCAACGCCGGTCCGTCCGAGCGGCCGCCGCGGCAGCTTGCCTTCCAGCGCGGCGCGCCTTAGCTCGTGGGTGACCTCGGGCTCCGAGTAGTCGTCGGGTAACATGCCAAATGCCTCCGATACCAGTCCCGCTGCGCCGACCGCCGCCGACCACTTGAGGAAGCGGCGCCGATGCATAGCAGGACATTGGTGCTCATGTTCGCCCATGGAGATTGCCCCCTGACCGTGAAATCCTCCCGAAAGTGGAGTATACGGGGCGGCCCGATGGAGCGTCAACACGCTAATCCACCTTGACGGGAGCGGGGTGGGGTGCTATTCGTACATGTAGAGACCGGGGCTATGGGACGCCCTTGAGAGATGCCCGAGTGCAGCAAGGAACGAGAAGGGGGTCGGGACAATGGCTAAGACCGCCAAAGACCCTGTATGTGGTATGACGGTTGAGGTGGAGAAGGCGGCCGCGAAGGCCGAGCACGAGGGGAATACCTATTACTTCTGCGCCGAGTCGTGCAAAGAGAGGTTCGAAAAGGACCCTGACAGGTATTTGAAGTGAGTGCGCTCGTCCGTGCCGGGCGCAACCGTGCCGGTTCGTTTTGAACCAGCGGGCTCCCCGACTCACTAAATGTGTAGGAAGCGAACGCCGGAGAGGGGAGGCAGAATATGGGCACCGCAATGCACGGATGTCCTATCGAGGACGAAGGACGACGCGGCACGGTCGTGGACGTGCAGGGGGATCAGGCTGTCGTGGAACTCAGCGCCGGAGGCGCCTGCGGCAGCGAGGCGGGCTGCGAGCATTGCTCACTGTTCAGCGTCCAGGCGCCCCAGGTCCTCGTGCCCCGGGACGGGTTGGACAAGGGCGACCGCGTGCGGGTGCGTCCCCCGGAACGCTCCGGCTACCTGAGCATGACGTTCCTGTTCGTCCTGCCGCCACTGTTTGCCATCGTCGGTTTCATGGTCGGCGGCAGTCTCGTGAACGGCGGTGCGATCGGAACCGTGGCCGCTATCGGCGGGGGGGTTTTGGGCCTGGCCGTGGCGGCGGCCATAGCGACGGCGGTGAACCGTAAGTTCGAGACGACCGCTCGGTTCCGGGTGGAGCGCCTCTGAAGCCCGTCAGCCGGATTCAGCGGCGACTGTGACCCGCGTCAGGGAATACGCCGGCAGGGCCAGTTCGAGTATGCCGCCCTTCACCTGGTAAGTGGTTTCTTCCGGCACAATCCGCTCCGGCTCTTCGTACGTGTTGCGGTCGTGCATTGATTCGCCCGACAGAGAAGTCACTTGCGCTTTGGCGGCATTGGCAAAGCCGTCCAGGTTGATGGTGAGATCGATGGCCCCGCAGGTCGCGCACCGGTGGACCAGCATGATTACCAGTCGGTGTCCACCTTCCTTCACGACGGCCATGGCGTCGATGACGGGCATCCCCGAGAGCGGCGGCATCACGTTCGGGTCGAAGGACCTGTCGGTGGAGTATGTCCCGCACTTAAGCGTCAACCCGACCGGCGTTCCGCCGGCAAGCGCCAGCCCCATGGTGTGGGCGTAGTGGCAGGGGTTGGCCCAGACGCGCTCCTTTCGCTTGCGCAGGCCGCCGCCGTGGTTGACCGTGGCGGAGTGCGTCAACATCTCCACGAAGTCACCCATACGCATGAACTCGTGGATGATGCCGGCGTCGTAGAGCGCTTCGCTGATGGTGTCCGGGCGCGGCATCGTGTCGGGCGTCAGGGATCCGCGTCCCCACGGAGGACCTTCCCCGGGCCGGTCGTCGAAGTGGGCGAATAGCTGCAGTTCGGTGACGGCAAGGCGCGGGTTCTCGACCCCCGCGCTCAACATCTTCTGCTCGAGGTCACTGTAGATCCGCCTCAGCTGCGACGGGACGCCCATGAAGGAGTGGAACAGTTCGACCGGGTCCGTGTGGTCCCCAACGGAACCGCCCGTCAGGATGTGGTCGGTGATGACTTCCAGCTCGTCACTCGCGTTCTCGATCAGCGCCCGGTTCCATTCACTGTCGGCCCCGGCCAGCGGGTCGCCGCAGGCCTGAACCTCGATGGTCGGGTCCACCGCCAGCATGGCCTCCCGGAATCGGCGGTAGCGGTCCAGGTTGCCGGCGGGGGTGGTCCAGCTCTCCTGGTGGCGATACCACGTCTCGTTGCCTATTTCCCAGTAGTGCACGCCGTAGGGCTCGGGATGACCGTTATCTTCCCGCAAAGCGCCCATGGGAGTCGAAGTATCGCCGTTACAATACTCGACCCACCGCGCGGCCTCCTCGGCCGAGCCGTCGCCGGCGTTCACGCAGATCATCGGCTCGCAGCCAACGGCCCGGCAGAAGGCGATGAACTCGTCGGTGCCGAACAGGTTGTACTCCAGGCCACCCCAGGCGGTGTTCGGCACGCTAGGCCTCTCGTCCACCGGCCCGACCCCCAGCCGCCAGCGGTAGCCGCTCACGAAGTTGCCGCCCGGCCATCGGAGCAGGGGGAGGCCACTCTCGGTCAGCATGCGAATCACGTCCGGGTCGGCCCCCTCGATGTGGTCGTCCGGGTAGAGCAGCAGCCTGGCCACCACGAGGTGGGCGGGACTCTCCGCGGTCAGGGCCACGCGATAGAGCCCATCCTCCGGCGCTCCGGTATCCCCTGGCAGGGTTAGCGTTCCCGCCAGAGTTGACCAGTCGGCGTCCAGCGACAGGTCCGCCCCGGACAGCTCGGGCCCGGCTTCCGGGCCGTCGGTCTTCGGTGAGATGCTGAGCCGCACTGTCGCTTCGTCAATGCCCCGGGCCACGAGGCGGTACTCGAAGGTCCGTGTGCGATGGAGCGGCAGGTGCACCCACTGCGCCATGCCGCCCCGTCCCTTCATGACTTCCACACGCTGGGCTCGCACGCCGACGGGGTCCACGTCGGGGCTCAGCCGCATGTCGTCGCTCGCACCCAGGCGGACCCAGCCGAAGGCGCAGCCGTCGAGGTAGCTCTCGTAGGGCGCGTCCGGCTCGGGCCAGCCCGCTCGCTCGAACTGACGCCGTGCCGCCTGCCGCCTCCGCGTATCGTCGCCCTCCGGCAGGCGCCCGCCGTTGGCGAAGTCGGTCCCGTCGGCGAAGAACCACCTGGCGAAGGTGGGGTTCCGCAGAATCTGCGCGTGCATTCCGTTGTAGATGTTGCTGCCCAGATGCTCGCAGAACTTCCCGTAGAGCAGGGGACTGACCGCGTGCGACGCGCGAGTGTCCGGGTCTATTCGCAGCTCGGCCTGCGTGGGATCCTCGGTCTCGATGTGCCGCAAAAGTTCGACTTCGGATGGCATTCTTCTACTCCCGATGCAGGTTCATTCACAGGAAGCGCGCATCCTGCTCACCGCGCAGCTCCCAAAGTGCCGAGTCCGCCGGCTCCTCTATCATGTCACAGGTGAGGAGAGTGCCCGGTGGCACCTCAGTCTTTGCAGCAGCGCCCAGCGCCATGCGGAAGGGTAACGGGCTCCGGGGCCCGACCCGTCGCGCGGGGTGCATTTCCGTCCGCACAACGTCGGCGGTCACGCGCTCGCCTTTCGCGAGCGCCTGTACTGTCCGCGCCACAACATCAACGCGGGGCCGGACCTCCGGCGCCGTCGGCGAGGGCCTTCGCCCCGCCGCGGCCAGTATCGAAGTCGGTGTCTCAACGCCGCACAGGTGGTAAGGGCGCGCGATGAGCGTCGCAGTGCCCGCGGCGTTCGCCACGTGGGCTTTGCCGGTCAGGAAGCGGCGTGAGTATTCGTTGTCAGACGAGACGACGACGAAGACACCGCCTCCCAGCCCGGCTTCCTCCGCTCGACGCAGGCAAGTTATCGTCTCGATGGCTCCGCTGCTCCGGAGAATGCCGCCATCCCGGGCGGTACAGAGGGCCTCCGGTATCTCTCGCGTCCGCAGGACGGGCTGGTGCATAAGTTCGCCCTCGGGCATCAGGCCCGTGGCGTTGGCCGCGATGGCCATCTCCTCCATATCGCCGTTGCTCACCCCTCCCACCTCCCGCAGGACTTCGGCTCGTTCCGTCACGAACTCGCGGGCCTTGCCGGACCGGATGAATGAGAAGAAGCGTTCCTTGTCAGGGGGAATACGTACTCCGGCCACGGAAAGGCAACCGTCGGTCTTATCGAGCACGAATTCGCCGACGCGCGCTTTGCCGCCGCAGATGACCTCCAGACCCAGTTCGCGCGCCCACGCCACGAGACCGATAAGCAGGCCGTGCTGGTCGCCGTCGGCCGGAAGGTAGGAGACGCCCTCCCTGTCGGCTCGGTGTTTCAGGATACGCCCGACGACGGCGTCCGCCTCCTTGTTCACCATCACGACGTGGCGGCCGTGTCGGATGGCTTCCCGCGCGTGCCGCGCTCCGGCCTCCGCCGCCCCCGTGGCCTCGACGATCACCTCCACGGGCAACTCGACCGCGAGGAGGGGCGCTTCCAACACAACGCGCTTCCCGGCCTCCAGTGCCGCAACGGCAGCCTGTCGGCTGTCGCACTCGGCGATCTCCTCGTTTTCAAACCCCGCCTGCCGGAAGGCCTGGAGGGCATTCTGGGGACGCTCGTCGACCGCCACGCAGACGTCGACAAGGGGAGCCGCTGCCGATTGCGTCACGATAGCTGTGCCGAAAGCCCCGGCGCCGATGACCGCGGCTCGCACGGGTTGCGCGCTGCTCTGATCCGTCATGTCTGCCGTCCCACCCCTTCCCGAGGAATTCACTGTCGATGAAGCGAGGCGAAGGCCCGGGCACATCCGGGCGGCGCGCATTGTAGGTCCGCTGCCCGGAGCGGTCAACATCCCCGGTTGTTGGCAGGTGCTCTTTGCGTTATTGCTATGGGCTGGGTGATGGCAACAACAACCGCAGGAGGGTCGCATGCGGACGAGCAATTTCAGCAGGAACTACGATGTGGTCGTGGTCGGCGGTGGCGTTGCAGGAGTGGCCGCGGCCCTCGCGGCGGCCCGCGCAGGACACGAGACCGCGCTCGTGGAGAAAACCATCCTCCCGGGCGGTTTGGCCACGAGCGGCCTGGTCACCAGCTACACGGCCCTCTGCGACGGCATGGGGCGACAGGTCACATTCGGGCTGGCAGAGAAACTGCTGCACGCCAGCCTGAAGTACGGTCCAGGTCATGTCTCCGAGCACTGGCGAGAGCCGGAGGAGAAGCACGGCGCGCGGCGCTACACCGCCCACTTCTGCGCGGGCTCGTTCGTGCTGGCGCTGGACGAACTGCTGGAAGAGGCCGGCGTCGACATCTGGTTTGACACGCTCTTCTGCGACGCGCTGCTGGAGGGGGACCGCCTGGCCGCCATTGAGGTCGAGAACAAAAGCGGGCGGGGCCGGCTGCGGGCGGCCTGCTTCGTGGACGCGACCGGGGATGCCGACGTGGCGCATCGCGCCGGGGCGCCCTGCGTGGAGTCCGACAACTGGCTCTCGCTCTGGGCTATGGAGGCTTCGCTGGACGCGGCCGCCGATGCGGTGGAGAAGGGCAGCGCCGCCGCGCTGAATCGGGCTGTGCGCGTCGGTGCCTCAAACACCGGCGAGGGACACCCCGACGGGATGAGGAAATTCAGCGGCACCGACGGCCGGGAAGTCTCCGAGTTCGTGCTGGCCGGACGCCGCCTGCTCCGGGAGCACTATCAACGCAAGCAGGCAGACGTCGGCCGGGATGGCGCCTTTCCTATAACGCTGCCCTCGATGGCCCAGTTCCGCACCACCCGACGCATCGACGGGCAGGTCACGCTTGAGGACGGCATGCACACGGGCTCATTCGACGACGTAGTGGGACTGGTGGCCAACTGGTGGCGGCCGGGCGAGGTGTGGCAGGTTTCCTTTGGGACCCTTCTGCCTCGGAAGGTCCGCGGTCTGCTGGCGGCGGGACGATGCACGTCCTGCGAGGGCGAGGCGTGGGAGGTCATGCGGGTCATCCACGCCGTGGCGCACACCGGCGAGATAGCCGGCACAGCGGCTGCACTGGCCGTTCAGGAGGGCACCATGCCGGATGCGCTGGACCTTGCCCACCTGCGCGATCGGCTCCGCGGCCAGAGCTTCCTGTTCGATTACGAAGAGGCGACCCGCGAGTAGAGCCGGCGGAGGGCGCAATGGAACTGGCAGACGTGGTGGCCCGGGATCGGAGAGATGTTCGAGAAGGGGCGTGACAACCCGCCGCAACTGGTCGCGGAGCTGGCGGTGAAACTGGTGAGTGGCCGTGCCGACTCACTGACGGGGCGCTACTTCCACGCCGGGGAGGACTTCGAACGCATCATAGAGGACGCCGACCGAATCGTGGAAGAAGACGCCCGCGTCCTCCGCCTGCGGCCCCTGTAACGGTCGCGGACTTTCGCGCCGGTGTGGCACAGCCGCCCCGGCTGTGGAAGCCCCCGCAGGGGGCTGCCCTGCTGCGATGCGCCGGAATGCAGAGCGGAACAACGGAGAAACCACGTGGGGTTGCTTCTCCCGCCGGCAAACTAATAGGACCACCCGAGGAACGGCTTCCCGGTTTGCGAAAGGCATCGCGGACTGAGTACTATGGCTCCAGCTGGACGTAGTCCGTCCTCTGCAGTCTTGCGAAAGTCAGGAGCCATGTCGCACCAGACTCCCGCGCAGCACATCGGCACGCTGAACGAGAACCCCCTCCACGCGGGGCTCAAGGAATGGTGCACCCGGCCGGGCGACGAGGTCGAGGTGCCGGTTGACGGTTACCTGGTGGACATCGTGCGCGGCGAACTGCTGATAGAAGTGCAGACGCGGAGTTTCTACGCCATCCGCGACAAGCTGCGCGCGCTGGCGACGAGCCATCCCGTGAGGCTGGTCCATCCACTGGCGGCGGACAAGTGGCTGGTCAAGCTGGCCGACGACGGCGACGGCGTGCAGGACCGGCGCCGCTCCCCCAAGCACTGCACCGCGCTGGACGTCTTCGACGAGCTTGTGAGCTGCCCGGCGCTGCTGGCCGAATCCGGCTTCTCCCTCCACGTGCTGCTCACGGAAGAGGAGGAGGTCCGCCGCCACGAAGAGGGGAGGGCCTGGCGGCGCAAAGGGTGGATCATCGTCGAGCGCCGCCTGCTGGACGTGGTGGATGACGTGCTGCTGGAGACGCCCGCCGACTTTCGGGCCCTGCTGCCCGAAGACTTGCCCGAACCCTTCACCACCGCCGATTTAGCTGAGAAGGCCTCGATCCGCCGGCGGCTCGCCCAGAAAATGGCCTACAGCCTGCGAGAGATGGGCGCCATCACCCAAACGGGAAAACGCGGCAACGCCTACCTCTACACCCGCCAAAGCGCCTGACCGGGCAGTA
>JAWODG010000169.1:0-2661 GCA_046483385.1 Candidatus Brocadiia bacterium
CTGGCCGAGCCAGATATCCACCAGCCCGAAAAGTGGCTCCACCCGGTTGCCGTAATAGCAGTCGAGTATCGGGATGTCGTGTTTCTCCTTCCACTCCCTGCACCATTTGGCAACTTCCGGCACTTCAGCTTCCGGATGCTCGTCAAAAGGTGCATACACGAACGCGTAGTCCATGAGGCCCTTATCTCTCAGCCAGTCCATATGCTCCTGTGACGCACCCGCCCCCAGGGAGAACCAGTTGACTCCTCGGCCGTAGTCATAGACTCGCGTCCGAAGGTGACATGGGCAAGCCGGAAGCGCCTTCCGATCAGCCGGCAGTTCCGAAACAGGCGGCGCACGTCATCCGGGTGGGCGTCCGTGGCGATATCGAAATCCTTGGGTTCCCGCCCCAGCAGAAGATCACGGACGCCGCCGCCGACCAGGCAACTGCGGAATCCGGCATCGCGCAGGCGGTACAGGACCTTCAGCGCGTTTTCGCTGATTGCGGCGCGCGAGATGGGGTGCTGATCGCGGGTATATACCCGCGGTTCCATGAGGGCTGGGACAGGTTGGCTCACCAAGGCTCGTCGTCGGCGTGAAAGGCCCGTATCATAACAGTTTGACCTCTCCGTGCATCGCATCCGCCGGCCTCCGCGGGCCTGCGGCGCCCTGACTCGCCCGCGGTCCGTGGCCGGAGCATTTCCCCATGCCGCGAACGCCGCCGTCCGGTTGTGCTCGGCGGCACGAAGTCGCCCGGCAGTTCCGACGGGCCACGCCTGCCGCAGGCTACGGCCTCCTCAGCGGGGGATATGACGGATCGGGGCAGTCTCTCCGGTGGTGCGGTAACGCAGGTAGTCGTCGAGAATGCGCCGGTGATCGAAGGCCAGCGGCTGCTCCCGGTCTTCCGGGTCCAGCCAGGCCAGCGCCTTCGCATCGTCCTGCGCCCGCGCCTCTCCCTCTCCCCGCGCCACATAGACCACGCTGACGGTATGGCCGCGCGCGTCGCGTTCGGGATCGGAGTAGACCCCGAGCAGGACCTCCAGCCTGACCTCCAGACGGGTTTCCTCGCGTGCCTCGCGCAAGGCCGCCTGCTCCACCGTCTCGCCCTCGTCCACGAAACCGCCGGGCAGGGCCCAGCCGGGCGGTGGGTTCCGCCGTTCGATCACCACGATGCGGCCGGGATTCGCCGCCTGGCGGATGATCAGATCGACCGCCAGCAGCGGTGTCTTCGGGCGTTCTGCATTCATGTCTCCCCCTCCTTCCGAATGAAACGCCGGATGTGCCGACGCTCACGCTTGTCCGGCCGCCGGGCGCGGCCGCCGTCGCCCCGTTGCTGTCGACGCCGCTCGGCCTCGGCCTCGCGCCGGGCGACGCTGTCCGGGGTTTCAGCATAGAGCAGTTGCGCCTCGGGGGCCGGCCGCCGCTTGTCGCTGATGCCCAGGACCTCGATGTCGAAGACCTCCTCGCCCCGGTGCACGGTCAGCCGGTCGCCCGGATGGACCTTGCGGGCAGGCTTGCAGCGATCGCCGTTTACGTGCACCTTGCCACCTGCGACCGCCTCGGTGGCAAGCACCCGGGTCTTGAAGAAGCGTGCGGCCCAGAGCCATTTATCCAAGCGCAACGCGGCACCGGAATCCGCCGCGGTCACGAGCCCCGCCCGCTGCGTCCGCCGGGAACCGATTCCTCAAGCCGACCGGAGATCCCATGGCCCTGCCCCATCTTCATCTGATCAGCTTTCCCCTCTGCCCATTCGTCCAGCGTAGCGTCATCCTGCTGAAACACAAGAATGTGCCCTTTGAACTGACCCTTCTCAACCCCCAGGAACTGCCCGACTGGTTCCTGGAAAGGTCCCCGACCGGCAAGGTGCCCCTGCTGCTCGTGGACCAGGACACCGCCGTCTTCGAATCCGCCGTGATCAGCGAGTACGTCGACGAGATCACCCCGCCGCCGATGCTGCCGACGGCTCCGCTGGAACGCGCCCTGGAGCGGGCCTGGATCGCCTTCGTATCGGATCTGGTCATGGCAATGCACCGCTGGATGACCGCGCCGACCGAAGAGGCCTTCAGGACAGCCGGCGATGAGGCGGCGAAGGGCCTGCAACGGCTGGAGGCACAGTGCAAGGCGGCACCGTGCTTCAGCGGCCCCGATCTCTCCCTGCTCGACGCGGCGCTGGCGCCGGTGCTGATGCGCCTCGACGCAGGAAAAGAAAACAGGACTATACAAAGCGATGTACTACCCGAAGGATTCGGGAGAACACGAGATAGAGATAACGGCCCACAAACTCAACCACGTGAGCAACGAAATACAGATGAGCCTAGAAGTAAATGTAGAGAGGGAAGAAAACAGGATAGATGAGTTCCTGAGTCAAATAAGTCTACAGACACTTCTACAGATAGCTTTGGCTATAGCTATATTGATACTGATACTAGCAGTGCTTACAAGGATGCTCTGAATAACACCATAAAAATATTTGAGAGAATGATTCAATGAAAGTAGCCGCTCTTTTATCCGGAGGAAAAGACTCCGTCTATTCTATATTCCTAGCCCAATCCATGGGATGGAGCGTAGAAGAAACAATTACAGTCATTCCTGAAAACCCGGAATCATGGATGTTCCACTACCCAAACGCAGAGATCAGTAAAGTTCAATCGAGGCTCATGAACATACTCTGCAGACCCGTTC